>CAZIPT010000068.1:1357-13032 GCA_964541375.1 uncultured Eubacteriales bacterium | reverse complement strand
CCCGGGTGGGGGAACAGGGACCGTCCCCTGACGGCCAGGTTGATCCGGGTGAGGCCCTGTTAGACGCCTCGGCCCGCCCCGATGTTGAGGTGGCCGACCTCGGAGTTGCCCATCTGCCCCTCGGGAAGCCCGACGGCCAGCCCCGAAGCCGTGAGACTGGTCGAGGGCCACTCGGCGAAGATGGCGTCGAGGTTGGGTGTCTCGGCAGCCATAATCGCGTTGCCTTTGGAGGCGGCCGCCATCCCGAAGCCGTCCATCACGATCAGGACGGCAGGCAGGTTCTTGGTCACTCGGCGAAGTCCCCGGCCGTACGAACCATCGACACGAATGACGCGGCCGTAAGCGAAGCGCCGCCGACCAGCGCGCCGTCGATGTCTGGCTCCGGCATGAACAGCGCGATGTTCTCCGGCTTGGCCGAACCGCCATACAGGATGCGAACCCGAATCGCCGCCGGCTGCCCGAACAGCGCGCCTACGGTCGCCCGGATCGATCGCGTTACGTCGTTGGCCGCCTCAGGCGTGGGCGTCAGCCCGGTGCCGATGGCCCAGATGGGCTCGTAGGCGATCACCAGATCCCCGGCCTGCTCGGCGGTGATGCCCTCAAGGCCGACACGGACCTGCTCGCGCACGAAGCCGTCGGTCTCCCCCGCCTCGCGTGTCGCGAGCGTCTCGCCACAGCACATGATCGGCGTCACTCCGCCGGCGATGAGCGCCTTGACCTTGAGGTTAACGGTCTGGTTGGTCTCGCCGAACATCTCGCGACGTTCGGAGTGCCCCACGACGCAGTAGTCGCAACCGGCGTCCACGAGCATGCGCACCGAGACTTCGCCCGTGAAAGCGCCCTCGTCCTCCCAGTGGACGTTCTGGCCGGAAAGCTTGAGGTCCGACTTGTCGAACTCGATTACCGCCGAGACCGACTTCAAGTCGATCGACGGCGGGCAGACGACGGCGTCCACCCTCTTGCCCAGCCCACGCTCCTCGCCCAGCAGGTCATCGATGGCCTGTGCGAGAACCGCCGCCTCTCCTGGCGTCTTGTACATCTTCCAGTTGCCGGCGATCATCGGCTTTCTGCCCATGTCAGGTCTCCCATCCTGCCGCCTGTACGGTGGCGATCTCTGTACCTTCCTCGGCGATCTACTTGTCGAGAAGCGCTTCAACGCCGGGCAACGTCGTGCCTTCGAGCAGCTTCATGCTGGCACCACCGCCGGTCGACACGAACGTCACGCGGTCTTCAAGCTTGAACTTCTTGAGCGCGGCGACTGAGTCGCCGCCTCCCACAACCGATACCGCCCGGTTGTTGCGCGAGATCGCCTCGGCGACCGCCCGCGTACCGTTCTCGAAGGGCTTCATCTCGAAGACTCCCATCGGACCGTTCCAGAAGATCGTCTTGGCCCGGGAGATCTCGTGCTTGAAGGACTCGTCCGAAGCCGGACCGATGTCCAGCCCCATCATCGTCGCCGGAATCTCCTCGCTGCCTACGATCTTGGTTTCGGCGTCTTCAGCGAAAGCATCGGCCGCAACAAAGTCGACCGGCAGTACGAGGTCACACCCTTTTGCCTGGGCCTTTCCCAGCATCGCTTTGGCCGGCTCGACCCAGTCGGCCTCGACTATCGACGTCCCCACATCGATACCCTGCGCGACAAGGAAGGTGAACGCCATGCCGCCTCCGATCAGCAGGACGTCGACACAGTCGATTAACCGGTCGATGACGCCGAACTTGTCGCTGACCTTGCTCCCGCCCAGGATGGCGACGAAGGGGCGCGCAGGGTCGGAGAGCATGTCTGTGAGCGTTTCGACTTCGCGAGCGAGCAAGAGACCGGCGTACGCCGGCAGGTAGTGCGTAACGCCCTCGGTCGAAGCATGTGAGCGGTGCGCGGCACCGAACGCGTCGTCGACGTAGATATCGGCCAGAGCCGCGAGCTGCTGGGCGAACGCAGGGTCGTTTGCCTTTTCGCCGGGGTTGAACCGGAGGTTCTCAAGCATGAGCACTTCGCCGTCGATCAGGCGCTCGACGGAGTCTGTGGTCTCCTGCCCCACGGTCTCGGGGGCGAAGAACACGTTCCTTCCAAGCAAGCGCTGCAGGGTCCGCCTCACCGGTTTGAGCGAGTACTTCAGATCCGGCGCGCCGTTTGGCCTTCCCAGATGGCTCGCGATGATGACCCGCGCGCCGCGGTCGACAAGGTAGCGCAGCGTTGGCATCGCTGCGCGCACGCGTGTGTCGTCGGTAACGGTCTCGCCGTCGATCGGCACGTTGAAGTCGACGCGGACCAGCACCCGCTTGCCACTGACGTCGACGTCCTTGATGGTCTTCTTGGCGAACATGCTTCCTCCGGCTTCAGGTCCAAAACGGGGCCCCGTAACCCCGGGGCCCCGCCGATGACTTGGATTGCTCGGACTACGCCATCATCAGCTTGGCGAGGTCCTTGACGCGGTTGGAGTAGCCCCACTCGTTGTCGTACCAGGAGACGCACTTCACGAACGTGCCCTCTCCACCCATGACCATCGTCTGCAGCGAGTCATAGACGGAAGATGCTGGATTGCCGACGACATCGACCGAGACGATCGGATCGTCGCAGTACTCGAGGTAGCCCTTCATCGGGCCCTCAGCGGCCGCCTTCATCGCTGCGTTGATGGCTTCCTTGGTCGCCGGGGTGCTGAGCTGGGCGACCAGGTCGACGACGGAGCCGTCCGGAGTGGGAACCCGCATCGACATGCCGTCAAGCTTGCCCTTGAGGTCCGGAAGCACGAGTCCGATGGCCTTGGCGGCGCCGGTCGACGTCGGGATGATCGACATCGCAGCGGCACGCGCACGGCGCAGGTCCTTGTGCGGAGAGTCAAGGATGATCTGGTCGTTGGTGTAGCTGTGGATGGTGTTCATGAAACCGGACTCGAGCCCGAAGGTGTCGCGCAGCACCTTGGCGAACGGCGCGAGGCAGTTGGTCGTGCAGGATGCGTTGGAGACGATGTAGTGCTTCTCGGGATCGTACAGGTCGTCGTTGACGCCCATGACGATCGTGATGTCCTCGTTGGATGCCGGCGACGAGATGATGACCCGCTTCGCCCCGGCATCGATGTGCGCATGCGCTTTGGTGGCGTCGGTGAAGAAGCCGGTCGACTCGACCACGAGATCAACGCCCAGCGCGCCCCACGGCAGGTCGCCGGGGTTGCGCTCGGAGAGCACCTTGACCGTACGGGTGGTACCCATGGTCTGGCCGCCGTGCTCGAGCGCATGGACCTTGAATCCGTCTTCGACGACCTCGACCTTGCGGCCGAACTTGCCGTGAACCGAATCGTACTTCAACAGGTGAGCAAGGGTCTTGGCGTCGGTGAGGTCGTTGACCGCCACAACCTCCACTGCGGGGTCGTTCTCCATCGCGCGGAACACCAAGCGACCGATACGTCCGAAACCGTTGATGCCGACTTTGATAGTCAAGTGCGATCCCTCCTCGGATTGCGGCCGCCCCTTTGCGACCTCTTGCATGACACAACACGCGCGAGACCCGCGCGGGCATTCCTCCTACGGTGTTGGCGGCTTCCCCTCGGCGAGCATCTCCTCGGCGAGTTCCTCGATGCGCCGGACCCTATGATACACAGCCGACTTGGTCAGCGGCGGGTCGGCGAGTTCGCCCAGCTCACGAAGGGACACTTCGGGATTGGCGAGCCGCAACTCCGCCAGCTCGCGAAGCGCCGGCGGCAGGTTTTCCAGCCCCTGTGTGGCAGCGAGCGCATTGATCGCATCGATCTGGCTGAGCGCGGCGTCCGAGGCCTTCTGCTGGTTGGCGATCTCGGCGTTCACAAGCCGGTTCACGTCGTTGCGCAGCGACTTGACGATGCGCACGTCCTCGGTTCGCAACAGCGCCCGGTGAGCGCCGACGAGCGCCAAGAAGGTCACGATCGGCTCGGCGCCCTTCAGGTAGACCGCGTACGTGCCGCGGCGTCTGGCCAGTCGCGCCTCGATGTCGAAACGTGCCATGAGGCCGACAAGGTCCTCGGCAAGCTGTTCGGTCTCTGCCGTGAGCTCGAAATGGAAGTCCCCGTGTGGGTCGGCGACAAATCCTCCGCCAAGAAAGGCACCGCGCAAGTACGCGATCGCGCAGTGGTCTTTCTTGACGAGCTCAGGGTAGATGCCGAGCGAAAAGCCCTGCTCGCCGAGGATGCCGAGTTCCGCGAGCGCCGCAGGTAGCTTTGGCTGCGAGGGCACGGTGATGAGGTAGTTGTTGGTCTTGTGCAGGACGCTGCGGCGAACGGTGAGCTCGGTCTTAAGCGCGTACACCCCGTGGAGCAGCTTGATCACGGCGCGGGCAACAGGAGCCGTCTCCGTCGCGATCTCAAGCCGGTAGCGTCCCGGGCCCGAGATGTGCAGAGTCCCCTCAATGCGGACAAGCGCAGCGAGCTCGGCCTTCAAGCAGCACGCGCGCTTGGGCTCGATGCGCGAAAGCTCGTCTTTCACCTCGGCGGTGAACGACACTAGGAGACCACTCCCTCGAGCGTGCGCAGCAGCGCGGCACGCGAATGGCGGACCGGGTCGGCGGAATCAGCGAGCAGCGCCGAGACGACTCTCACGCCGAGCGCTTCGATACGATCGATGACGGCCCTGTCGGCAACGACCGCCTCAACCCCGGCGACATCATCGCACAGCGCTGCACCCGGGGCACAAGCGTCGTGCACGAGCACGACGTCCAGAACGCCCCCAAGCCCGTGGTCGATGAGCGCCGCAACGTGGTCGGCCGCGTCGAGACCACCGGTCTCGCCGCGCATGTTCGCCACGTTGCACACGTACACCCGTCTTGCCGATGACGAGGCGACCGCTTCGGATATGCCCGACACCAAGAAGTTGGGAATGAGGCTCGTATACAGCGAGCCGGGGCCGATCACGACGACGTCCGCCGAGCGGATCGCTTCGAGCGCCGGCTCGTAGGCCGGCGGATCAGCAGGCTCGAGATGCACGCACTCCAGCGGCTGAGCGCTGACGGCGAGAGTAGCCTGTCCCGACATGGCCATCCCTGCCCGATCCACCCCGTGCAGCTCCACATCGGCCAAGGTCGATGGGTAGACGTGGCCGCGTGCACCCAGGTAGCTCTCTGCGTGCTCGATTGCGGCAGGGAACGAACCGGTGATGTCTGCCAGGGCCGCCAAGACGAGATTGCCCAGGGCGTGACCAGCGAGGCCCTCGCCGTGAGGGAATCGGTACTGGAACATTCGCGCTGCCAGTCCGTTCTCATCGGCCGACATGGCCACCAGGCAGTTTCGGATGTCGCCAGGCGGAAGCATGCCGAGCTGGCGGCGCAGCATTCCCGAGGAGCCTCCGTCGTCGGCCATCGTCACGACGGCACTCGTCTCGAATCCCAACGTCAGAAGGCAGTTGATGACGGATGGCAACCCGGTGCCACCGCCGATCGCGACCGCGCGGCGGCCAGCGCCGACGCTCACCGCACCTCCCGATCGCGGCCGATGTCGCGGTGACCCACCACGGCGCGGTAGCCGAGCTCACGCAGGAAGCTCCCGGTCACTTCGGCAAGGGCGACAGAACGGTGCATCCCGCCGGTACATCCAAGGGCGATCGACAGGTGGTGTTTGCCTTCCATCACGTAGCCGGGAACGACGTCCTCAAGGAGCGGGAGCCAGCGGTTGAGAAACGCTGCGGTCTCCGGCTTGCCGAGCACAAAGTCACGCACCGGAGCATCCATGCCGGTGAAGGAACGTAGCGCTGGATCATAGTGCGGGTTGGGCAGAAAGCGAACGTCCATCACGATATCGGCATCGGCCGGCGCCCCGTACTTGAAGCCGAACGACGAGACGGTGATCGCAAGTGTCGAGGCCACCGAGTCGCCGAAGAAGCGGTTCCGGATGGCCTGGCGCAGCTCCTGGGGACGCAGATCGCTCGTGTCGATCACGATGTCGGCACGCGCACGAATCTCGCCGAGCTCTTCGCGTTCCGCACGAATGCCTTCGACGATGGACTCGCCCTCCTCGCACATGGGATGACGACGGCGCGTCTCCTTGAAGCGACGCAGAAGCGTCTCATCATCGGCCTCAAGAAAGAGCACCCTTGAGTTGGTGCCACGATCCTCCAGGCGTTTCAGTTCGCCGGCGAGTTCGTCGAAGAACTCGCGGCCCCGCACGTCGCTGACGACCGCAAGACGCCTCGCGCGGCTTCCGGGCAGCTCGGCTAGCTCCACAAGTTGCGGGATGAAGGTGGGCGGGATGTTGTCGATGCAGAAATAGCCGAGATCCTCGAAGGTGTGGATCGCCTCGCTGCGCCCTGCGCCCGACATGCCGGTGATAACGACCAGTTCAGGGCGCTCCTCGGCGGGCGTGTCCCGACGCGAGACGTCGTCAATCATCGGTTCTCCCCCTTCGGACGGCCGCAGGCGCAGTCCAGTATAGCGGCTCGGGTCGCAGCGCGCGGGGCAGCAGGCCGGCCCTACGGCGACGATACGGAGATAGGATCCGCTCGCCGGACCTACTTGGGAATCCGCCCCGTGATCGGCGCACTGTGCTTCGCGAGTTCGGTCACGGTGACCATCTTCAGGCCGCGGCGCTTCAACTCAGCGCAGATGCGGGGAAGGGCGTCCATACTCTCCTGTTTGGTGACGTGCAGGAGGATGACGTCGCCCGACTTCACGTTCTGTGTGCACTGCCGGTAGATGTAGTCGGGAGTGCGTGGACCACCATGACTGTCGTTTGAGTCTATCGTCCAGTTGATGACCAGGTGCCCCGTGTCCGCGGCGGCCCTGACCCCGTTGGCGTCGATCATCCCGCCCATGGGACGAACCCAGAGCATGTTGTGCCCGACCGTGGCCTTGACGTAGGTGTCGGGCTGCGTGATCTCCTTGACGTCGAAGTCGTAGGTCCTTCGCCAGAGTGAGCCCACGTCATTGACCGTATGGCTCTGGGTATGGTTGGCGATCTCGGAACCGGCCTTCTCGATCATCGGCGCCTGAGTGACGGCCCACTTGGGTGCGAGCTTGCGGCCGGAGTCGAAGAATGTGCCCTGTCCGCCGTACTCGGCAAGTGTATTGAGGATGTACTTCGTCTGCCCGTTCGGCCCGTCGTCGAACGTGAGTGCAACAGCTTTGTAGCCGGGCTCAGGCTTGAACCCAAGCACCAGCTTGCCCTTGTACTTGGCCTGCCACGAGTCATCTTGGGCTGCGGGGTCAGCCTGCTCGGTGGCCCCCGATTCGGAGCCGGTGGCCGGAGCCGGAGCCGATGCGGCAGTCGGAGCCTTGGCGGTGGCGGTCGCGACCTGAGCAGCGGGCGTCGTCGTGGGTTTCGGGGCGTATGCGGACGTCTGAGTCGCGCCTCTTGCGCGCGCCCAGGACACACCGACCGGAACAGCAACGGCCAGGGCGGCCACCAGCAGGAGAGCCAGTGTGATGGGGCCGACAAGCGACCTTCTCCGACGCCGCCCCCGGCGTCGTGGCTGAAACTCGGATCGCTGCGACAGAAAGACCGAGCGCCCTGAGGCTTCGGTCTGACGGCTGCGCGTGCTTTGATGTCGGGGTGTGTCGTCCATCGTCCTCCTGAAGCTGAGTATACCGTGCGGGAGCGAATCGCCCGCCAAACCCGGCTGCTCTGAGCTCACTGAGCTTCGGACCCCACCTCCGGAACGGGCTTCCCGCGACCCAACGCCGAGACGATCTCCTCGGCGAGTTGGTGCGGGATTCCTGGCACCTGGGCGACCTCATCGGCGGAGGCGTTCCGCAGGCGCTTGAGCGAGCCGAAGGCCTTGAGGAGCGCCTTCTTGCGCTTGGGACCCACACCGTCGATGTCGTCGAGTTCGCTGGCGGTCATCGCCTTGCCACGCAGTTCACGGTGGTAGGTGATCGCGAATCGGTGCGCCTCGTCGCGAACTCGTTTGACCAGGTAGAGAGAGGGGGCACCCGCGGGCAGTACCACCGGTTGGTCGGACCACTCCACAAACAACTCCTCTTCCCGCTTGGCGAGCCCGGCTACAGCGATATCGCTTGTTCCCAGCTCGGCAAGCACCGCGCGCGCGGCCGAGAGTTGCGGCTTGCCGCCGTCAACGATCACCAGGTCGGGCCGCTTACCGAAGCGGCCGTCGGCCAGACGTTCGGGCGCGAACCTACGTCGCAGGACCTCGCTCATCATCGCGACGTCGTTGGCTTCGCCGGAGTCGAGCCGGACTCTGAATCGGCGGTAGCTCTTTGGATCCGAACGCCCGTTGGTGAAGACGACCATCGATCCCACCGACTGCTTTCCGTGCAGCGTCGAGATGTCGTAGCACTCGATCCGCAGTGGCGGAGTCGGGAGCGCAAGCGCGCTCTCAAGCTGCAGCAGCGCTGCGTTCAGGCGCTCCTCGTCGTA
The DNA here is from genome assembly GCA_964541375.1 of uncultured Eubacteriales bacterium. Classification (GTDB taxonomy): domain Bacteria; phylum Actinomycetota; class Coriobacteriia; order Anaerosomatales; family JAAXUF01; genus JBAXEO01. The sequence continues at coordinate 4,705 of CAZIPT010000068.1, read as the reverse complement.
GCGGGTGCGCACCTTGAAGCGCATCAGCGTATGGCGCGCGTTGTCCTCGGCGAGGTTGAGTAGACCGCGCCGCTCGGCGCGCTGTGGAACGGTGAGCTTCACACGGGCCGACCGGTCGGGGCGAAGCGACGACAGCCACTCCTCGACGGTGTCGGCGTCCTCCGGCAGAGACGGCACCACGATCTCGCGTGGTATCTGCGGACCGTCGGCGTAGTAGCGCAGCAGAAAGCCGTCGACCAGTTCGGGCAGCGTGACGTCAAGCCCCTTGTCGAGCACGAACTCGTTGCCGTAGAGCACGCGCCCCTCTCGGACGACAAAGAGGTGCACACCGGCGACGGTCTCCTCGCGATAGAAGCCGATCACATCCATCTCGAGCGGCCTCGCCGAGACAACCTTCTGGCGACCGCGGATCGCTTCGACGGCCTCAAGCCGGTTCCGATAGCAAGCCGCGCTCTCAAAGTCGAGCTCCTCGGCGGCCTCGCGCATCCGCCGCGAAAGCTCTACCTCGAGGTCGTCGTGTTTGCCGGCGAGAAAGCCCTCGATACGGCGGACGTTGTCGGCGTAGTCTTCGCGCGAGCAGGCGTTGATGCACGGCCCCGGGCCGAGACCCACGTGCGAATCGAAGCAGGCGCGACCGCGACCGACACCGTCGTGGTCGTTCACCCACTTCCATTCGTTGCAGGTGGCTCTGCAGATCGGGACGATCCTCCGCACGGTGTCGACGGTGTCACGCGCAGCGCGGGAATCGGTGTAGGGACCGAAGTAGCGGGTGCCCGGCTTGTGCTTCTCGCGCGTGAACTTGATTGCAGGAAACGGGTCGCTCAGGGTCAGCGCGATGAACGGGTACGACTTGTCATCCCGATAGTCCACGTTGTAGGGCGGCTTGAACTGCCGTATCAGATTCTTCTCGAGCACCAGCGACTCGACCTCCGTGGCGGTGACCACGTAGTCGAAGCTCGCGACCTGCTCCATCATCAGCGGGATCTTCTCCCGCTCGTCCTGCCCACTCGTGTATTGCCGCATGCGCTTGCGCAACGACTTCGCTTTGCCGACGTAGAGCACCGCTCCGTCTGAGGACTTCCACAGGTAGACGCCGGGCGCATCCGGCACTGAGCCGAGTTGCTCGACGATGGTGGGGCGTTCACGTGGCGCGGCAGGCATGAGGGCATTCTACCGCCAGAGGGGGACGCAGGGTGATCGGTCTCACCAGCCGCGATCTGCGATCGCAAGCAATGACCCCTGCTACTCGCCCGAAGCTCGCCTGGGTATGAAAGAGATGGGACAGGCCGACTTGAAGGGCCTGCCGTTGCGGCAATCGGGAATGGGGGGGTTCCGAATCCGATGCTGTCGGCTCCGCTGGATATGCGCACCATGCTTCTCGCTACGACGGTGACCCTCATTGTCTGCTCGGCAGCCGCAGCATGGGCGTGGACGGTCGACCGTTCGCGCCACGATTCCAGCTCCTTGTGGCTCGTCGCATACGTGCTGACCGCCACAGGCTGGCTACTTCTCGCACTGAGGGGCGTGGTCCCCAGTCTTCTCTCGATAGTCGCCGCGAATACCATGATCGTTCTGGGCCTGATTCTCGTGTGTTCCGGAACCGAGCGCTACTTCGGTATCCGTCGATCGCAAGTGGCGAACTACGTCGTTCTCGCGCTGCTCGCCGCTTTGATGACGTGGTTCGCGGTTCTGAACCCTGATCTTGGCGCTCGGAACATCCTCTCGGCCGCCGCGACGACACTCGTGTGCGCACAGACGGCATGGTGCCTTCTGGCAGATCGCAAAGATCCTCGACTCCACAGCGCGCGACATCGAGTCGCCTCGGTCATCGTGTGGTTCTCGGTCCTGGGTGTCGCGCGTATCGTGCACCAGGTGTTCACCGTCAGCAGTGGCGACTTCCTGCAATCAGGCGCTTTCGAGGTTCTTGTCGTCGTGCTGGGTGCCAATATCGGCTACGTTGCTCTCGCCTTCGCGCTCATCTTGCTCGTGAACGAGGATCTGGTTTCCGAGCTTCGCCAAGATGTCGTGTCGCGCGAACGCACCGAAGACGAACTCCGCCATCTCTCTGAGCACGACGAGCTCACCGGCCTGCTGAATGGACGAGCGTTTCGCGCCTATGCCGAGGCGCGACTGGCAGAGCGGGGGTCTAAGTCGGCCCAGGTCGTCTACTTTGATCTCGATGTTCTCAAGCGTGTGAACGACACGTGCGGCCACGATGCAGGCGACAACGCCTTGGCGAGCTTCGCGGGCGTGCTCGCATCGTCGTTCAGGGACTCTGACGTGATTGCGCGGATCGGCGGCGATGAGTTCGTCGTACTTGCGCTCATGAGAGCGCCGCTCGACCACACCGATCTTCTCGCCCGCTATCACGAGCGACTTGCGGCGTTCAACAGCGCTTCCCAGCTGCCCTACGCGCTGTCAGCCAGCTACGGCATTGCGGATGCGGCTCCTGGGGACCGCATCGACCTTCAGGAGCTCGTGAAAACGGCCGACGCGAGAATGTACGAGGCCAAAGAGTCGGCGCGCATATGTCATGCCGCGCCCGCCTAGCCGCTGCTGGAACTCGAGCGCATTCCCAGCTCAGGCTCAACGGTGGCGCCTCGGCCATCAAGTACGGGGGCGAGGAACCGGCCGGTATGGCTGCGCCCGCACGCGGCGACCTCCTCGGGAGTGCCAGTCACCACGATCTCTCCACCCCGGTCGCCACCCTCAGGGCCGAGGTCGATGATGCGGTCGGCGGACTTGATGATGTCGAGGTTGTGCTCGATGACCAGCACCGTGTTCCCGGCATCCACAAGGCGCTGCAGCACGATGAGGAGCTGGCGCACGTCGTCGAAATGCAGTCCGGTCGTGGGCTCGTCGAGGATGTAGAAGGTCCGCCCGGTGCTGCGGCGCTGGAGTTCGCTCGCGAGCTTGACCCGCTGCGCCTCCCCACCAGAAAGCGTGGTGGCCGGCTGGCCGAGATGCACGTAGCCGAGCCCGACGTCGTAGAGCGTCTGCAGCTTGCGCCGGATCGGCGGGATGTTCTCGAAGAAGTGGAGCGCCTCTTCAAGCGTCATGTCGAGGATCTCGGCGACGTTCTTACCCTTGTAGGTCACCTGCAGCGTCTCGCGATTGTAGCGAGCGCCTTTGCACACGTCGCAGGCAACGTAGACGTCAGGCAGGAAGTGCATCTCGATCTTGATCTGGCCGTCGCCCTTACACGCCTCGCACCGGCCGCCGGCCACGTTGAAGCTGAAGCGGCCCGGGCTGTAGCCGCGCGCTTTGGCCTCGGGCCTTGACGAGAACAGGTTGCGCACGTCGTCCCAAACCACGGTGTAGGTGGGCGGGTTGGAACGCGGCGTTCGC
>CAZIPT010000068.1:0-1347 GCA_964541375.1 uncultured Eubacteriales bacterium | reverse complement strand
CTGGTCGATGTCGATGACCTTGTCGATGCTGTCGAGCCCGGTGATGCGCTCGTATGCGCCCGTGCGCCGACGTGCCCGCTGGAGCTTGTTCGCAAGCGCGGGAGCGAGCGTGTCGGTGATGAGTGATGACTTGCCGCTGCCACTCACTCCGGTGATGACGGTCAGCGTGCCGAGCGGAATCTCAACCGAGATGTCCTTGAGGTTGTGCTCGGTGACGCCCTCGAGCCGAAGGGCTCCTCGGCCGGGCTTCCGACGCTCGGCGGGTATCGGAATCTCTCGGCGGCCCGAGAGGTAAGCGGCGGTCAGCGAGTCCGGACACGCGAGGATCGCAGCGGGCGGGCCGATACAGACGATCTCTCCGCCGTGCTCGCCCGCGCCGGGACCCATATCGATGACGAAGTCCGCCGCGCGGATCGTCTCCTCGTCGTGCTCGACGACGATGACCGTGTTGCCCAGGTCGCGCAGACGCTCCATCGTCGCGATCAGCCGTGCGTTGTCGCGCTGGTGGAGGCCGATCGAGGGCTCGTCCAAGATGTAGAGCACGCCCATGAGCCCGGCGCCGATCTGAGTCGCGAGCCTGATGCGTTGGGCCTCACCGCCCGAGAGTGTCGCCGTGCCGCGCTCGAGCGTGAGGTAGTCGAGTCCAACGTCGACCAGGAAGCGCAGCCTCTCAAGGATCTCCTTGATGACGCGGCGGGCGATGGTCTCGTCGCGCTCGGATAGCGTCAGCCCCTCGAAGAAGGCAAGCGAGTCCTTCGCCGACAGGGTCGTGACATCGTGGATGTTCTGTCCACCCACGGTCACGGCCAAGATCGCCGGCTTGAGGCGCGCTCCCTTGCAGGTGTTGCACGGGATGATCGCCATGTACTCCTCGAGCTTGTCCTTGACGCTTTCGCTCTCGGACTCTTTGTGGCGGCGCATCACGCTTGACAGCGCGCCTTCGTAGCGCGAGAACCAGTGGGTCTCTCGGCCGTCACGCGTGAGATAGTCGACGCGAATGCGTTCGTCGCCCAGACCGTTGAGCAGCGCCTCACGCGCCTTCTTGGGCAGCTCGCTCCACGGCACGTCGGCCGAGACCCCCAGATGCTTCGCCGCAGCTGCAACGAGCTGCGGATAGTAGTTCATGCCGGAGCTGAACGGCGCAATCGCACCGCCGGAAAGCGAGAGCGTGTCATCGGGGACCACGAGTTGCGGGTCGGCCTCCAGGCGACTGCCCAGACCAGCGCAGTCGGGGCATGCGCCATAGGGGCCGTTGAACGAGAAGTCGCGCGGCGCGAGTTCGTCCATCGAGACGCCGTGTACGGGACACGCCAGCGCCTGAGAGAACGAAAGCTCCTCGCCGTCAGT
>CAZIPT010000067.1:0-13110 GCA_964541375.1 uncultured Eubacteriales bacterium | reverse complement strand
CTCCGGGAACGGGGCGACACGGCCCTGGGCGTGAAGGTGGAAATTAAGAACATGAACTCTCTCAAGGCGATCGAGCGCGCGCTGGTCCATGAAATCGCGCGGCTCGGGCAGATGAAAAAGAACAATATCCCCATCGTGCAGGAGACGCGGCTTTGGGACGAAAGCGGCCAGAAGACCTATTCGATGCGGAGCAAGGAGGAGTCGCATGACTACCGCTACTTCCCCGATCCCGACCTGCTGCCGCTCGAGCTGACCGATGAATGGATCGAGCGCGCGCGCAAAGGCCTGACGCCCATGCCCCTTGAACGAAAAACGCGCTACCAGCACGACTTTTCCTTCACTGACCCGGAGGCCCGGCTCTTCATGGTGGTCGTGCTCGGACACATGACGCGAGACTTCGCCTTCATCGCCGAGACCCTCGGTCTGACTCCGCTGGTTGGGATCGCGTCGGAGGGGGAGCTGGTCATCGCGCTCGGGGTGCGGTCGGGTCTCATAGCCGTGAACAGCCGAGACCTGCGTACGCTCGAGGTGGACGCCGAGCGCGCGTGGTCGGTGATGCGGGCTGCCCAGCGCTACGACGTGACGCTCGTGGCTGCGAGCGGAGTTCGCCGTCGCGCGGACGTGGTCGCCGCCTCCGAGGCGGGTGCGAACGCCGTTCTTGTCGGCGAGACACTGATGCGGGCGGAGTTTCCGGAAGACGTGCTGGAGGAACTGACGGGCGTGGCCAAGACGCCCGTGAGCCAATAGATCAGCGAACCGGCATTGACAGGGTATCCAAGGTACGAGGAGAGGAGCACCATCATGGCATCAGATAAGACACGATTCGGGCTCGATGAACTGCACATCCCAGAGGCCTGGTACAACATCATGCCGGACCTGAAGAACCCGCCTGCGCCGCCCAAGGTGGTGACGCCAGACGGTGTCGAACTCGGGCCGGACCAGATCGGCGAAGTGATGATGAAGCTCTTCCCGATGGAGTGCCTCAAGCAGGAGTCGTCGCCAGACCGCTGGATCGACATTCCGGGTGCTGTCATCGACGTCTACAAGGAGTACCGTCCCTCGCCGCTGCTGCGCGCGCGCCAGCTCGAGAAGGATTTGAACCTGCCTGCCGGCGTTCGCATCTACTACAAGTATGAGGGCGTGAGCCCGGCCGGTTCGCACAAGCCGAATACCGCGATCCCGCAGGCGTACTACAACAAGCAGGAGGGCATCACCAAGATCTCGACCGAGACCGGAGCGGGCCAGTGGGGTAGCGCACTTTCGATCGCCGGCGCGCTGTATGGCATCGACGTCGAGGTCTTCATGGTCGGGGTCAGCTACGACCAGAAGCCGTACCGCCGCATCCTGATGGAGACCTACGGCGGCACCGTGCACAAGTCCCCGAGCAACCTGACCGATGCCGGCCGTCACGTGCTGGCGATGGACCCGAACTCGACCGGTTCGCTTGGTATCGCCATCTCGGAGGCGGTCGAGGTCGCGCTGAAGAACGACGACACCCATTACGCGCTCGGATCGGTTTTGAACCACGTGTGCCTGCATCAGACGATCATCGGTCTTGAGGCGATCGCGCAGATGGAGATCGCCGAGGACGAGCCCGACGTGGTCATCGCGTGCGTGGGCGGCGGCTCCAACTTCGCTGGCCTCGCGTTCCCGTACTACCACCGTAAGCTCGAGGGCAAGAGCAATGCACGCCTGCTCGCCGTCGAACCCAAGGCGTGCCCGACGCTCACGGCAGGCGAGTACAAGTACGACCTCGGCGACGAGGCCGGCATGACGCCGCAGATGCTCATGTACACGCTCGGCCACGACTTCGTGCCGGCCGGCATCCATGCGGGCGGCCTGCGCTACCACGGCGACTCGCCGCTGGTCAGCCAGCTCGTCTTCGAGGGCGAGGCTGACGCGGTCGCGGTCGACCAGACAGCGTGCTTCCAGGCCGCCGTACAATTCGCGCGGGCCGAGGGGATCCTACCTGCTCCCGAGTCGAGCCACGCCATTCGTGCGGCTATCGATCAGGCGCTCGAAGCTGCCAACGCGGGTGTCGACCGCGTGATCCTGTTCAACCTGTCCGGTCACGGTCACTTCGATCTGGCGGCGTATGCGGCGTACAACGCTGGACAGCTCGAGGACTTCGACTTTGCGGCTGGCGCGACGCTCTGCGAGAACGAGTAGCAGGCGCCGGCCGATCGCGCAGGGTCCGCGGGCCTTCGCTCGTGGTCCTCGCCTCCTCCACCGCCCGGCGGTGGAGGAGGCTGCGGAGTACTCGCTACGGCCCTCGGACCCTGCGCGACGCACAAGACCCACGACAAAGAACCTGAAGAACCTGGGCAAGCCAAGCGCACCTCTGAAACCTGAAGGGCAAGACCGAATGGCTCGGACGCGAATCAAGATATGTGGCATCACCAATGTGGAGGACGCTGCAGCCGCGGTGGCGGCAGGTGCAGACGCGATAGGCGTCATCTTCGCGCCGTCCCCGCGGCAGGTGACGATCGCGCAGGCTGCGACCGCACTTGCGGTCGTCCCGCCTCCCGTAGCCCGCGTCGGTGTGTTCGTGAACGCCCCTGCCGATGAGGTCGCTGCAGCGGTCCTAGCGTGTGGACTCACAGCGGTGCAGTTCAGCGGGTCGGAGTCTCCAGAGGACTGCGATGCGTCACCGGTCCCGGTCATCAAGATGGTGCCGATTGGCACGGATTTCGGTATTGAAGCCGCGGAGCCCTTCCGGGGCCACACCGCCGCCCTGCTACTCGACACGTATTCTGCTGACAAAGCGGGCGGAACCTCGCAAACATTTGACTGGCGACCCCTAGGTGCGGTCTCTGGTTGGGCTCCCTTCTTTGTTGCCGGGGGGCTGAATCCTGATAATGTGGCCGAATGTATCGCTTTGCTGCGCCCATACGCCGTCGACGTGTCGTCCGGCGTTGAATCGAGTCCTGGCGTGAAGGATCACGCGAAGCTGTCCGCGTTGTGTGCCGCCGTTCGCGCGGCTGATCTGGGGGTGCGGAGATGAGCGAGCTCTTTCCGGGAGCGGAGTCGGTCTACAGTGGGCCCGATGCTGCTGGCTTCTTCGGCGTCTACGGCGGCCGATTTGTGCCAGAGACCGTCATTCCGGCACTTGAGGAGCTGACGGCCGCCTACGATGCCGCGTGCAACGATCCCGAGTTTGAAGCCGAGCTTGAGGACCTGCGACACGACTACATTGGTCGAGTCACCCCCCTCTACCAGGCTAAGCGTCTCGCTCAGGCGGTCGGTCTCAAAGCTGTGTACCTGAAGCGCGAGGACCTCTGTCATACCGGCGCGCACAAGATCAACAACACCCTCGGCCAGTGCCTTCTCGCCAAGCGAATGGGCAAGAAGCGCGTGATCGCCGAGACGGGCGCAGGCCAGCACGGCGTTGCCACGGCGACGGCGGCCGCGCTCATGGATCTTGAGTGCGCCGTGTTCATGGGCGTCGAGGATATCCGACGCCAGTCGCTCAACGTCTACAAGATGCGGCTTCTGGGCGCCGAGGTCATTCCGGTGTCCGAAGGTGCCGGAACCCTCGCCAACGCCGTCACAGCCGCTCTCAGGCACTGGGTGGAGCGTGTTGAAGACACGTTCTACGTGCTCGGTTCAGCTGTCGGACCACACCCGTATCCGATGATGGTTCGCGACTTTCAGAGCGTTATCGGCCTTGAGATCATCGATCAACTGCAAGCCCGCGACATCTGGCATGTCGATGCTGTCGTGGCGTGCGTTGGTGGCGGCAGCAATGCGATTGGCACCTTCTATCCGTTCGTACTGTCCGTAGGGGCGCTCGGCAAGCCATTGCTGGTTGGCGCCGAGGCAGCCGGTCTGGGAATCGATACCGACAAGACCGGCGCCTCTATGACGCTGGGTTCGCCGGGAATTCTGCACGGGTTCTACAGCTATCTGCTGCAGGACGACGCCGGCAATCCGCTTGAGGCGTACTCGATATCGGCTGGCTTGGACTACCCGGGCGTCGGTCCGGAGCACGCTCACTTCAAGGATGAGGGGATCGTGCGGTACGAGCCGGTGACAGACGCCGAGGCCCTCGCAGCATTCGCGCAGCTCACGCACCTGGAAGGTATCATTCCGGCCATCGAGTCCTCGCACGCACTGGCGCTGCTCCCCAGACTCGCGAAGGAACTCGGTCCGGATGCCGTGGTGGTCGTGACGCTTTCCGGCCGCGGCGACAAGGACATCGACATCGTGCGCGAGGCGGGGCTCGGCGTTGACTGAGCGCGGCCTGTCGCGGGCCTTCTCGCACGGACGCCCAGCGTTGGTCGCGTACATGATGGCCGGCTTTCCGTCGCGCGCTGAGTCCCTCTCGGCACTCCACATCCTTGCCGAGGCGGGCGCTGACCTCATCGAGCTGGGTGTTCCGTTTGCGGATCCGCTTGCGGACGGTCCTGTCATCCGCGAAGCGGCCGACGCCGCCCGAGCCGCGGCTGACGGCGCCTTCGGCCTTGCCGAGACCATCGATCTGGCGCGCGAGTTCGTCTCGGCCGCCGGCTCCACCGCACCGCCAGTCGCGCTGATGACGTACCTGAACCCGCTCATGCGCGCGGGTCTTTCCGGGGCCGCAGCCGCGATGCGCGAGGCGGGTGTCGGCGGCGTTATCGTGCCCGACCTGCCCCCGGACATGGCAGGGCCGTGGCTCGCTGTTTCCGAAGGAATCGACACGGTGTTTCTGGTCGCGCCAACTTCCACTCCCGAACGGCTGGCCAAGGTCGGAGCGATGTCACGCGGTTTCGTCTACTGCGTTTCGAGCACAGGCGTCACGGGCGAGCGCGCCGAGCTTCCCGCGGAGCTGGTCGAGCTGGTCGCCCGTGTCCAGGCTGCAACCGAGCTGCCGGTGGCGGTCGGCTTCGGTGTCTCGACTCCCGAGCAGACCGGGACGGTCGCGGGAATCGCCGACGGCGTGATAGTGGGCAGCGCCATTGTCAGGCGGCAGGGCGATCCGGAGGCACTGCGGGAGTTCGTCGCGAGCCTCGCGGGCGCGGTGCAAGGTATCCGCTGAGTTCCTGGCGTCGGACGGGCGCATCTTGCATGTTTACAGTTACGTAATCTCGCTCCGCGGGGCATCGCGATGGAGCATGATGCTGTGCGGCGTAACCTTTTGCGTCATCCCGATGAAGGCGGCGGATGTTCAGCCGCGCGCATGGAGGCGTTCATGAGTCAGATCGACCCGGGTAGCGATTCCGCCGACCCTCTTCCAGGTGGTTCCGACTCGCCGAGCAGACCGCCCCTTTCCAGGCCGCAGCCCAGGGCGCGGCGCTCCAAGGGCCGCAACTGGGGACTGATTGCAGCCGCGGTACTCGTCGTGCTCGTCGCGGGCTTTCTGGTGTTCAAGGCGGTAGGCCCCAAGGTATCCAAGACCACCTATGTGACGCAGACAGCGACTACCGGGACGCTGACGGTGGCTGTTTCGGCCAACGGAAGCGTCGTGAGCGCGAATTCCTCGGCGGTCGATCCGGGCGTCTCGGGCACGGTGACACAGCTCGATGTCGTTCTCGGCGGGCAGGTGAAGAAGGGTGACACGCTCTTCGTCATCGACAACCCGGATCTTGATGCGAGCGTTGTTCAGGCCCGAGCCTCCTACCAGCAGGCACAGTCCTCGGTGGCGAAGGCGAGGCAGGCGAAGACGCAAGCGAGCGTGAGCAAGAACACGAGCGTGCTCCAGGCCAAGAGCCAGTACCAATCCTCTCAAGCAGCGGTCCACAAGGCGGAGCAGGCAAAGATTCAGGCGCAAGCGGACCTCAACGCCGCAGTTGCCGGCGGCGACCCCGTCAAGATCGCCGCCGCCCAACAGAACTACGACGCCTCCATTCCGGCCTACAACTCCGCCGTGACCAGCGAGAAGAACGCGAAGGCCAACTACGATGCTGCGTGCACAAACGCGCGGCAGGGATACGATGCGGCTGTCAAGTCGTACAACGCGGCGGTCACCAGCCAGGAATCGGCCTACCTGAGCTATCAGAACGCGCTGGACAACGCGGGCAAGCGGACCGTGGTGGCGCCCATCGACGGGTATGTCACGACGCTCTCGATTCGCAACGGAGACCAGCTGGGCTCGACATCGAGTTCCAAGTCTACGGCTGCGGGTGGGGGCACCACCGCCAACACCAGCAATAGCGGCAGTACGCCGATCGTCATCTCGGACCTCTCGGCGCTGGAGGCACAGGTCCAGATCGCCGAGACCGACCGGCCCAAGGTCAAGCAGGGTCAGGCCGTCGAGCTCTCCTTCAATGCGGTGCCGAATCTGACCATCACGGGCAAGGTCGCCGAGATCGACGCCGTGGGCACGAGCAATTCGGGCGTTGTCACGTACGGCGTCGCTGTCACGTTCGATGTGCAGAACCCGGCGCTCAGCCCGGGGATGTCTGCATCGGCGTCGATCGTCACCAATGTGGTAGGAGACGCGTTGCTGGTCCCCAACGCCGCCGTCAAGACCGACAGCAGCGGCGGGAAGTACGTTCAAGTCCTTTCCGATCCCGCCGGACAGCCACAGAGCGTGACCGTGACCGTCGGGGCCTCAAACGATTCGCTGACCCAGATCACCAGCGGTCTCAAGGGCACCGAAGCTGTCGTCGTGCAGACGGTGACGCCGACAACCGCTGGCGGCACATCAACACGCAGCGGTATGAGCGTTCTGGGCGGCGGCGCGCGCGGTGGTGGCGGATTCAGAGGCGGTCCTGGCCAGTGATCGTCATCGAGGATCTCTGCAAGGTGTATCACGGCGGTCTGGGTGCCGACACCGTCGCCCTCGATGGCGTTTCCCTGACCATCGGCGACGGCGAGTTCGTCGCGATCATGGGTCCTTCGGGGTCGGGCAAGTCGACGCTCATGAACATGCTCGGCTGCCTCGACACGCCGAGCTCGGGGACGTACGTACTCGATGGTGAGGACGTCGCAACGCTCGATGACGATGCGCTGGCCGACATCCGCAACCTACGGATCGGCTTCGTCTTCCAGTCCTTCAACCTGCTCCCGCGGGCCACAGCCCTGCGAAACGTGCTCGTCCCGTTGCTCTACTCGGCTGTGAAGAAGTCAGAGCGCCCTGAACGGGCCGCGGCCGCGCTCAACGCTGCAGGTCTGCCCGAGGAGTTCTGGGACCACAAGTCCAACGAGCTTTCGGGCGGCCAGATGCAGCGGGTCGCGATTGCGCGCGCACTGGTGACCGATCCGGGGTTGATACTTGCCGACGAGCCCACGGGGAATTTGGACACCAAGACCGGCGAGGTGATTCTGGGGACCTTCCAGGGACTGAACGATGAGGGTCGGACCATAGTGCTGATCACGCACGAACCGCACATCGCCGAGCACGCCAAGCGTATCGTCCACGTACAGGACGGCAAGATCCTTTCGGATGAGCTGGTCGGCGCGCGTCGAATCTTGGGGGCGGTGCACGATGCGGCTCGATGATGTCATCGAAGAGACCGCGTTCTCAGTTTCGTCGAACAAGGTGCGCTCAGCGCTCACGATTCTTGGAATCGTGGTCGGAATCGCATCGGTCATCGTGATGGTCGCCATCGGGCAAGGTGCACAGGCTTCCATCACGAGTTCGATAGAGTCCGCGGGTTCCAACCTGATCATGGTGATGCCGGGATTCGGTGGCGGCGGCGGTGCGGGTGCTCGCGGCGCGCGAGGCGCTGCGCTCTCGCTGACAACAGCAGACGCCGAGGCGATCGCGAAGAGCGTTCAAGGCGTGGGCGCAGTATCCCAGGAACGGTCCTCGCGGCAGCAGGTCGTTGCGGGGGCGAACAACACGAACACCCAGGTTCAGGGTGTCACGCCCACGTACGCGACCGTGCACAGCACAAGCGTTGCAGAGGGAAGCTTCATCCGGCCCGAGGACGTGGCTTCAGTAGGCAGGATTGCCGTCATCGGTCCGACTACGCGAGACGACCTCTTCGGGGTCGGTGCCAACGCCGTCGGCCAGTCGATCACGATCAATGGCATCCGGTTCAAGGTGGCTGGAGTGACCGCCTCTAAGGGCGGTACCGGTTTCGGCAACCAGGACGACGTCATCTTCATACCGCTCACGACGCAACAGCAGCTGCTCGTGGGCGACGACCACCTGTCGCAGATCTCGGTGCAGGCGGCGAATGCGGATCAGATGACCTCCGTGCAGCAGGGGGTGACCGACCTGCTGCTAGCGCGACACAACATCTCCGACGCGACGCAGGCGGATTTCAACGTTCTGTCCCAAAGCGATATCGCCGCCACGGCGTCAACGATCACGGGCACGTTCACCATCGTTCTTGCCTCGATCGCAGGTATCTCCCTGCTGGTCGGAGGCATCGGCATCATGAACATGATGCTCACTGCGGTCACTGAGCGCACTCGCGAGATCGGGCTTCGCAAGGCCGTCGGGGCGCGTCGGTCCGACATCAGTATGCAGTTCCTCGCCGAGTCGGTCGCGCTGACGTTCATCGGGGGGGTGGTCGGCGTTCTTCTCGGCGTGGGAGTCTCGCTCGCGCTCAAACAGCTCGCCGGGATATCCACCTCGGTCTCTGTCGGCTCTGTGCTGCTCGCCGCGGGCGTCAGCATCGGTATCGGCTTGGTCTTTGGCTACTATCCCGCGCTCCGCGCTTCGGCTATGAATCCTGTCGAGGCGCTTCGCTATCAATGATTCGCGCTGAGGAAAGGGTGTGCTCATGAAGACGGCAATCTGGGCGGTGCTCGCTGCGGTGCTCGCCGGTGCTCTGGGCTTCTATGGCGGAGTGATGTATCAGAAGAGTCAGAGTCAGGCGGCGTTCGCCGGTCGGATGGGTGGTCGGACCGGAGCCGAACGGCAAAACGGCGGCGGAATCGGAGGAGCCGGCAGTGGTGGTCAGCGCGGGTTCGGAAGGCAAGCAGGCTCCGTTGCGACCGGTACCGTACTGGCAGTCGACAGCAAGTCTGTGACGGTCAAAACCGCTGATGGCGGCTCCAAGACGGTGTTCCTTTCGACCAGTACCCGCCTCACAAAGCAGGAGCAACTCACTGCCGCCGACCTCAAGGTGGGTGACCAGGTCTTCGCGGCCGGCCAACCCGCGAGCGGCGGGATCGACGCCCGTTCGATCAGCGTCGTCCCGCCGGGCTCGGATTTCCGGTTTGGAGGCCCTGGAGGAGGCGGAGCGCCACCTGCGGGGTTCTAGGGGGTTGTGATTGGTGCCGCGGGAGAGGTCGACACTGCTGAGGGCGCAGGCGTCGCTGCGGCTGCCGTGACGGGCACCGGATCGCCCGGCGCGATCGCTACGGGGGCCGCCGGTGCGGGAACGCTGGCCACCAGTACCGGTGGTGTGTCCTGGATCCCGCGCAGTCGTAGGCCGTGAGAGCCCCTGCGCCAGGTCCTGGTGCGTCTCAGCGCCGGCTTGCCCGACTGGGACTGCTCCATGACGCGGTAGCGCGTCCTCTTCTTGTTGGCCCAGCCGACGAATATCGAGACGTGACCAGGGGTGTGGACGGCATCTCCGGGCTTGAGGTTCTTCTTGGAGACGCGGTGAGCGCGCGAACCGATGGTGCTCGACGTATATGACGTCTTCAGCCCCCAGGCCATCGAGACCATGCCTGAGCAGTCGCGACGGTAGCCGCCGTAGTAGCCGGACTGGCTGTACCGGACGCGCTTCTTGACCCAGTGGTTTGCTCGGCTGAGTACCTGATCGCGGGTGATCGCACCTGCGGGGGCGGTGTGCACCGCCATGGTGAGCGCCATCGAGAGGGGGATGGCGAGGATGAGGCGGCCGAGAATGGCCGACACTCGCTGGCGACTCGATCGTACCTTCACGCAGTTGTCCTTCCGTTGGCGACACTACGTGCGGGGGCCGTGCTCGCGCTGTGCGAGTCGGTGCCCTACACGTGCCGGTCCGCCCTCGTCTACTTGAGACAGCACTGCTTCGTCGGGGCGGCGGCCGAGGCCAAAGGAGCGACGCCCGTGCCATTCTCGGCAACGTCGCAGGTAGGTGACGTCACGGCAACGTCGCAGGCCGGGCGTATCGCTGAGTCTCGCCGAGCAGGGCGGGTATAGTACCTGACGAAAGCCTTGCGCGGGTTGCCCGCAGCGCTCGGGCCCTCGTCGAACGGAGCAGAGAGTGACCGACTTCTCAACGTGGTACGACGGCCTTGCCAAGCCCAAATGGACTCCTGCGCCGTCGGTGATCGGTACGATCTGGACGATCGTCTACCCTTTGATCGCCATCGCCGCCGTCGCGAGCGTCGTGAGAGTGGTCCGAGGCGAGCTGCCTAGGCTCATCTTGGTTCCCCTGGTTATCAACCTGGTCAGCAACTTCGCTTTCACGCCCATCCAGTTCGGTCTTCGCAACCTGCCGCTCGCTGCAGCCGACATCTTGGTGGTGCTGGTGACCATCATCTGGTGGATCGTGCTCGCATGGCGTCCTGGCAGCGAGTGGATCGCCTTGGTGCTCTCGCCCTACTTGGTCTGGGTGAGCATCGCGACGGTGCTCCAGTTCAGCATCACGTTCATGAATCGGTAGCGGACGCCCCACCTATGGCATTCCTTCCGAAGTGGGGGGCTGTACGGGAATACCCATGGGGGTATAGAGTGTTCTCGCTGCGAACGGGCGCTCGGGTAGAATCGG
Source organism: uncultured Eubacteriales bacterium (assembly GCA_964541375.1). GTDB lineage: Bacteria > Actinomycetota > Coriobacteriia > Anaerosomatales > JAAXUF01 > JBAXEO01. Next base: position 2,530 of record CAZIPT010000067.1, on the reverse strand, counting down.
GCGCGAGCCCGTGACGCGTGGGTTCGCCGAGAAGACAGGACGTGGGATGCGAGTCGCGCTGGCACAGATCAACACCACCGTCGGGGACATCGACGGGAACGTGCGCAAGATACTCGAGGCGATCGGACAGGCCCGTGCCGCCGGGGCGGGGTACACGATCTTTCCTGAACTGACGATCACCGGCTACCCTCCCGAGGATCTCCTGCACAAGGACCACTTCATCGAGGCGAACCTCGACGCACTCGAACTGATCTCTTCGGCCTGTGGTACGCCGACACTGGTCGGCTACGTGGATCGTGTCGGAGACCGCCTCTACAACGCTCTTGCGATGTGCGGCAACGGGATGGTCCTGCAGCGCTATCACAAGCGCAGGCTCCCCAACTACGGCGTCTTCGACGAAGAACGCTACTTTGCAGCGGGGGAGGAGGCGGGTCTCACCGACCTCGGCGGCTATTTGATGGCGAACACCGTCTGTGAGGACATCTGGGTGCCGGACATCGCTGCCGAGGTGGCCGAGTTGGGTGCCCAGGTCATCTTCAACATCTCGGCATCTCCGTTCCACGCGGGCAAAGGCGCCGAGCGTGAAGCGATGCTCTGCGAGCGGGCGCGTGCGAACGGCGTGTGGCTCGCGTACTGCAACCTGGTGGGCGGTCAGGATGAGCTCGTTTTCGATGGCCGCAGCGTCATCGTCTCGCCGACCGGAGAGGTCGTCGCACGCGGAAAGGCCTTCGAGGAGGACCTGGTTATCGCCGATTTCGCACCGGAAGGCCGTCTCGGAGCGTCTGGAGACTTGGCGCCTGAGGTCTCTGGCGCGCATGAGGTCTACTCGGCGATTGAGCTCGGGCTTCACGACTACGTGAACAAGAACGGCTTCACTGATGTGGTGCTGGGACTGTCCGGCGGCATCGACTCAGCGCTCACCGCCGCCATCGCGGCCGACGCGCTGGGTCCGGAGCACGTGCACGGCGTGATGATGCCGAGCCGCTACTCCTCGACGGGCAGTGTCGGTGACTCGGTGGCGCTGGCTGCGTCGCTGGGAATCGAGATCACGGAACTGTCCATCGAGCCTGTCTACCAGGCACTTCTCGATACCCTTGACCCTGCGTTCGAGGGGCGCGCCCCTGATGTCGCCGAGGAGAACCTGCAGGCGCGCGTGCGGGGCACGCTACTGATGGCGCTCTCCAACAAGTTTGGCTGGCTTACGCTTGCGACGGGCAACAAGAGCGAGCTTTCGGTCGGGTACTCGACGCTTTACGGCGACATGGTCGGTGGTTTTGCTCCGCTCAAGGATGTGTTCAAGACACGCGTCTACGAGTTGGCTCGCTGGCGCAACGCTCAAGGGGACACGCCGGTGATTCCTGAGGCGATTCTGGATAAGGCGCCCAGTGCGGAGCTACGGCCCGACCAGACTGACCAGGACTCGTTGCCTCCGTACTCGGTGCTCGACGCGATCCTGGTCCACTACGTCGAGAAGGACGACAGCCGAGACGACGTCGTGAAGATGGGATTTCCCGCCGCCATCGTGGATCGCGTAGTCGGCATGACCGACCGAGCCGAGTACAAGCGAAGGCAAGGTCCTCTCGGCGTCAAGATCACCACGAAGGCGTTCGGTAGGGACCGTCGCATGCCCGTGACGAACGGGTTCGGAGGCTGAGAAGCGCACGTGGCCGATTTCAGCATCGAACTCCAAAGGCACGAGTGGGACCGCTTCGCCGAGGTCTTGGATCTTTCCTACGAGGTTCTCTACCGCGACTTCGGTGTTGCGCGTGAGGGGGACTGGTATCACCCCGCAAACGGCAGCGAGTTTGCGGTTGCGCTCGACTCCGGGGGCCTGATCCTGGGGACGGCTCGGCTGCTGCCAAGGCCGGGCGACGCTTCTCGGCAGGTCCGTCAGGTCGCGGTCAGCCCCACGGCGCACGGTCGTGGCGTCGGACGAGCGCTGATGTTCGCGCTGGAGAGGTTGGCGGTCGAGGAGGGCGCGAACGAGCTCTGGCTCCACGCCCGCACGAACGCCCTGGGCTTCTACGAGCGGCTTGGCTTCGTGGCACAAGGGGAGGTCTTCGTGAGTACGCTCACGGGGATTCCGCACCTTACGATGCGAAAGAGCATTGCCTAGGGCTACCTAACGCGGGCGTTGTTGGCAGGGGGTGCCAGACCTCCAGGCCGTGGTGCGCTGTGCAGTGGGCGTGTATCTGTAGGTGAAGGTGCCGAGTGCCGCGAGGTGCTCGGCACCGCCGTCCGGGGGCATTCCTCCCGAGCAATACGTTCGGATGTTGTACGCAATACTGTCATACGGTGGAGACTTCATGTAGATTCATCTATGGCAGTGGGTAGACTCGAACCGAGACGCCGAGTTGTCGATGGGTCTTCGGCGCGCAGCCGGTTCGGGACGCACCCTGGTTGCCGGGGTCGTCTGGTGCCGCAACGGGGAGGGTGCGCAATGTTCTTGCAGGACGGGACGGGCCGTGGTTCGAGGGCGCTGCTCGTAGTCTTGTTGACGCTTCTGATGGTGCTCGCGCTGGGAGTGGGT
>CAZIPT010000066.1:0-13303 GCA_964541375.1 uncultured Eubacteriales bacterium | reverse complement strand
TCAGACATTCTGGCGTCCTTTCGAGGTTCCAATGCCGGCGCGGCTAACTGCGGCCGGCACGCTGCTGCGAGCGAGCGATGGCGAGAGCTGCGAAGTTCAGGACAAGCACGAGCGCGATGAGCACGAGTGCGCCGCCGAAAGCGAGCCCCTCGGAGTTGCCCTCACCTGCCGGTGAGTTGAAGTAGGTGAACGTGGTAAGGGTCGATCCTGTCCCCTTCAGGACAGTCATCCAGTTCTGTGGCGACCACCACTGATCGCTCGCCATGGTCATCGTCCCGCCCAGTGTCAGCCAGACGATCGCGGTGTCACCCGCGGCAAGACCCATCCCGAGAACCACACCTGTGGCGATGCCGGCGCCTGCAGCGGGCAGCACGACCTTGCGCACGGCCCGCCACTTGGTCATCCCGAGCGCGACCGCCCCCTGCCGAAACGACTGCGGGACAGCGTGAATGGCCTCCTCGCAGACCTTGATGATGAACGGCAAGACGTGGATGCCCATGACGATCGACGCGACGATGAACGATCGCCCAAACGCCGCGGTAGCGTTCCCGGACCCGCTCGTGGACAGGAAGACGAAGACCGGGAGTGTGAACACCGCGAGTCCGAACATCCCAAAGACGACGCTCGGAACGCTCGCAAGCACTTCAAGCCCAATGCGCACGACGCGAGTCAGCCGCTTCGACTCGTCCATGTACTCGGCGAGGTAGACCGACGCCGCGATCGCGATCGGGACGGCCACCAGCATGCTCAAACCGACGAGCACGAAGGTGCCGACGATCGGGACGCGGACGCCGCCTCCGGCGCCCTCGTCGAGGCTCGGCGACGGGTCGGTGCTGAGAAAGGCCCAGTTGATGGCGTGGATCCCCTTGTACAGGAGATATCCGATGATTCCGAGACACGCGACAAACACCACCATGGCGGCGGCCCAGGAAATCGTGTGTCCTACAGCGGAGGTGAGGCTCGTCTTGCGGCTCACGCTCTTGATGTCGATCGACTGCACGGCGCTCCTCCTAGACCTGTCGGCCGGTATCGATGTTCATCTTCCGGTTGAAGACCACGAACGCCCAACGCGCGGCGAGGCTGAGTCCCAGGCTGAAGACCAGCAGCACCGAGGCGAGGGCGAACATCGCCGAGGCGATAGACGGGATGTTGGACGCCTCGGCACCGGACTCGACGATCGCCGAGGCCATCGTGCGCACCGGCATCAGCAGCGCGTAGAGCGGCCCGTGATTGAGCGCCGGAACGAACGCGAGAGCGCCTGCGACCATCGATACCGCGATCGCTTCGCCGATGGCGCGCGCAGCGGCCAGTACCATGCCTGCGATCAAGCCAGGCGTCGCGGAGGGCACCTGCAGCCTTGTGATCGTTCGCCAGCGAGTCATCCCGAGCGCCAGGCCGCCGTCCATAAACGAGCGCGGCACCGACCGCAGTGAGTCGGTCGCAACCGTGACGAAGAACGGCAGGATCATGAAGCTCAGAACGATGACGGCGGCGAGCAGGCAGGCACCGTCAATCGGGACCTCGGTCACGACCTCACCTGCGTTCGAAGGAACGATATGATCGGTGATGAAGGGCACGACCACCGAAAGCCCTACGAGTCCGAACACGACGGACGGAATCCCCGCGAGCAGCTGGACGACGCTCTCCATGGGGCGACGAATCCACGAAGGCGCGAGTTCGGCGAGGAAGACCGAGGCCGGCAAACCGATGGCCAGGGCGATGATCACCGCTCCGATCGTGGTGACAAGCGAGCCGACGAGCAGCGGAAGCGCACCAAAGAAGACGCCGCCGCTATTCCAGGCGTTCTCGAGCTGCCAGTCCCAGCCGTCCGACGTGAGGAACCTGAGTCCCTCGGCGCGCCAAAGCGGCCACGCCTGCCAGAAGACGAAGCCGACCACCAAAGCGACGACTAGTCCCGAGAAGAGAGCTGCGGCCATCAGCACCGGACGCATGAGCCACTCGTAGTCGCGCGAGGATGCCGCTCTGAGATCTATTCCGCTGGCACCCGCGCCCGAAGAACCCTGAGGTTGAAGAGTGCCCGGAACCGGAGCGCCAAGAGCGTGTTCGTTGCTGGTCATTCGTCTCCCTCAACGGGCCGAGGTGAACAATCGGATGGCGATGCCTTCAGGCAGAATCGGGGAGAGGGACGCGGCCACGAGATCGTGACCGCGCCCCTCGAGGAGGGAATACGCGCGAGCTCTAGTTGAGCGGGAGGAACGTCTTGCTCGCGATGGCCTGACCGGCCGGGCTGAGGCAGAAGTCGACGAAGGACTTGGCCTCACCGGTGATCGGGTACGCGGGGTAGTGCACGAAGTAGAGATCGCGGACCCAGCGATAGCGGCCTGCAAGCGCGTTGGCCTTGGTCGGCGCGACTGTGTCGATGCGCACAGCGCGCACCTTGCTGTTGATGAAAGCCATGCCGACGTAGCCGATGGCGTACTTGTCGGAGGCGACCTTGGAGCGAACCATACCGTTGGAGGCGTAGCCCTTGGTGCGCTTGGACTGGCGGGTGCCCCCCAGAACGTCAGCCTTGAAGTACTCGTAGGTGCCCGAGGAGCCCGTACGGCCGGCCAGTACGATGGCCTTCTTTGCGTTGAACTTCTTGCTGGTCTTGCCGCCGACCTGCTTCCAGGTCGTGTACTTGCCCGTGTAGATGCCCTGGACCTGAGCTGCGGTCAGCGAGCGCACGTTGTTGTTGGGGTTGACGATGATCGCCACGGCGTCGCGGGCGACGGGAGTCATGACGGCCGCACCGTCAGAGGCGGTCTTGACGCGCGACGACATGCCGATCGAAACGCCCTTGGCAGCATCCTTGAAGCCGGTGCCCGAGCCGCCGCCGCTGACGGAGACGGTGGTGCCGGGATTGGACGCGTGGAAAGCGTTGGCCCAGGCCTGCGCGAGCGGCTGGACGGTGGTCGAGCCGGAGAGGCGAACGGTGCCGGCCATAGCCATTGCCGGCGCCGCGACGGTGGCGGTGACGGCCACGAGTGCTACCGTTGCCGCGGCGCGCATGATCTTGCTTCGAATCATCTTGTTCCTCCTGGTTTCTGTCCGGTTACTACTAGCGGACGGTGACGGTCTTCACTTTGGAGCCGGCGCTCTTGCCCCATACGTTGCCCAGCCACTTCGCCTGGACCTTGTAGGTGGCCTTCTTCAGCTTTACGCGGAGGTCGGCTGTTCCCGACTCGTCGGTCCACACGAGGTAGCTGCGCTTGTAGCCGTGCTTCGAGATGGTCACGCGCATCAGGCCCGGGCCCGAGTTGGGCGACATTCCGGACGAGATCACGAACGAACGCTTGCGCGAGGCGAATCGCGGCGCAGAAACGGTCGCCTTGACCTTGGTATTGCGGACAAGCGTTACTGCAGTCGGCGCGCTGGTCTGGTTCTCGGAGGCCGGCAGGAGCTTGCCGTCCATCCCCGAGGGCTTGTAGATCGCGCGGAAGTAGACCGTCGTCGGGAGGCTTGCCGCAACAGCGGTCGGCAGCAGAGTGTCGTCAACGATCATGTACTGGGGATCTATGGGATCGACGGTACCCGTGTCACCGTCGGTCTTGAGGCCCTCAAGTCCGTCGGTCGTCCAGTTCACCATGTCCCATGACTTCTCGATGGTCACCATCGAAAACGCCAAGGTGTTCGTGCCGACGACGCTGGGCTGGAGCGTGAACTCGTTGCCGTAGCGGAGCGACGTCTTCGACGGCGTCAGGCTCACGGTGTAGCTGGGAGCCGCGAACGCAACCGTGGCCGATAGCGCGAGCATCGCCACCGCGAGCACCAGGGCGCCGAGGGCGACCCTTGTCCTGCGAGACATATTGCCTCCTTCTTCCTTCCGAAACTGCTCTGAGCCAGAGCGTCGCGAAACGGGATGCCTCGCAACAGCAACCACCCTAGGTGAGTGCTGCAGTGCGTTGGTTGCAGGCAAGTAAGGAGGATGTCAACTCTCAGCGCAATCGGTGTGAACGCTGGTTCCACACCGGTATCGCGATAGTTAACCAGGCAGCTCAGAGGGGGTGCTCGGAAGGGTGGAACCCGACACACGCCGGGAGTCCCACCGCACGTACGCCCACGCGCACACGGCCAGCCAAGCCCCGCCGAGAACCCAGGCAGCGAACACGTCAGTCGGCCAATGAACTCCCAGGTAGACGCGCGAGACGCCGACCAAAATGATGATCGCGATCGCGACGACAGAGACGGCTATGCGGGCGCGCCGCGTGCACATCTCTCGCGCGAGCAGGAAGCCGAGCACGCCGTAGAGCAGTACCGCGGCGAGCGCATGACCTGATGGAAAGGCGTACGAGCCGGGCAGCGCGATCAACGCTCCAGACGCTGGCGGGCGCTCGCGAGTGACGACGTTCTTGGCGAGCGTGCCGAGCAGCTGCCCCCCGGCCACCACGACGAACACCAGCAGCGCCTCTGCAAACCGCCGCCGCCACGCCAGAAAGATGACCGCGGCGGTCGTCAGGAACACGATCGTCCCGGTGTTGGCCATGAGAGTGCTGAGATAGAAGAACCCCGTGAGTGCCGGAGTCCGCAGGGCGTGGACCGGATCGCCTACGGCCGAGTCGAAACCGGATACCCAAGCGGGTGTGCGCATCCGCGGACCTATCCTCGCGAAGCGGCGTCGACCAGACGCGCGGCGACCTGCTTCTTGCGCGAGAGCACGCCGGGCATCCACGCGGAGCCGTCGGCGAGAGATATCCCCAGCGCCCGCTCGATCGCGCGCGTATTGCCGACCGCCAGAATCTCGCTCCCCTCGCGCACGATGTCCGTGACCATCAGCACGACCGCATCAAACCCGCGCGCCGCCAGCAGAGATTCCATCTCGCTGGTGATGGCGCCGCGGTGGCTCATCACCGAATCCGAGTCCACCGTCTCGTGCTGAGCGACCAACACGACTGAGTCCCCCGCACGGAACTCCTTGGCGTCGGTGCTCATGACCGACTTCGCCGAGAACTCCTCTTCGTCCATCCGCGACTTAAAGACTTGCATACCGAACTCGATCGGCTCCAAGCCGGTAATTCGGGCAAGCTCTGAGACGATGCGTCGATCGAGGTCGGTGGTGGTCGGCGACTTGAGCAGCACGGTGTCTGTCAGTACCGCCGAGAGCAGAATCGCCGCGATAGCCTCGGGAATCTCGACTCCGAGTTGCTCGTACCGGCTCGCGACGATCGTGGCCGTCGCGCCGACGGGCATATTGAGGAACATCACCGGTGCGGATGTCTGCACGTCGCCCACCCTGTGGTGGTCAACGATCTCGACGACGGCGGCGTCCTCGATTCCGGCGGCCGACTGCGAGCTCTCGTTGTGGTCGACGAGCACCACTCGGCGCCGGGCGCCGCGGGCGACGTCGGTGCGCGTGAGGATTCCCACTACGCGACCGGAATCGTCGGCGACCACGGCCTCCCGCTGAGGGCTTGCGATGAGGTCCTCGGCGGCCTCGGTAAGAAGCGTCTCGGGGCCGACAGTCAGCACGTCGGTATCCATGAGGTCACCAACCGCGTGAGCGAGAGAGACCCGACGCGCCGCGGTGTAGGTGTCGTGAGGAGTGACGATGAGTGCCGCATCGTGAGCGCGAGCCAACTCCAGAGTGTCGTCGCTGGGTCGGTGACCACCGGTGGAGATCAGGCAAGCCGCGCCGGCTTCCAGCGCCAGTGGCGGCGTACGGAGCCGGTCGCCCACGATCACCGTGTCGCCGGGCTTGATGCGAGCCACCAGCGTGGCCGGCTCCGCAGCGCCGATGAGCACGTCGCCGCCAACGGTCGCGGCCGGGTCGCCTGCCGCCACCTCGCCGTCGAGCGCGCGTGCAAGCTGCCCGACGGTCACCGGCATGCGCTCGAACCCCTCGATCTCGGTCTCGTCGAGGTATCGCGCCGCAAGCGCCCGTTCGCCGACAAGCCCGACGGTGTGACCGTCGGCGTCAACCACGGGAAGCCCTCGCACGCCGCGCTCGCGCATCACGCGGCCAGCCACGAGCATCGGCTGGTGCGCTCCGATCGTGATCGGATCCGGCGTCATGACGTCGCGCACGCGCGTGCGCACGTGCGAGATCTCCTCGGGCAGCTCCACGCCGAAGCGGCCGAACACCCAGGCGGTCTCTTTGGGCGCAGGGCCAAGCCGTGCGGGCACGTAGACGTTCTCGGTGTCGGTGAGGTTCTTCAGATGCGCGTACGCGACCGCCGAGGCAACTGAGTCGTTGTCGGGATTCTTGTGGCCGAAGACGAGAATCGGGCCCATGGGTCCTCCAGTCGAACGCGATGCGTGCGTCGTCGATGGGAGCGGCAGCGCGCGTGCCGAGCGCCCCTACGACTTGATCTTCACGATGGGAGCGTACCCGACCAGCAGCTTCTTGGTCTCGCGCGTGCGGTCGAACTTGATCTCGAGCGAGTCACCCTTGACCGATACCACGCGCCCGGTGCCGAACGCCTTGTGATCCACCAGGTCGCCCACCTCGAACGTTTCGGTCGGCGTCTTTGGCGCGCGCGGTTCAGGTTTGGCCGTGCCGCCTCCAAACACGCGGCCGCCACCACCCCCGCCAAAGCCGGTCCCGCCGCCACCCCCGCTGCCATGCCCGGACGTGCCGCGCCGGTCTCCACGCTTCTCCCAGCCGCTGCCACTCACGCCAAGGGAGCCGACGCCCGACGACTCCACGCACTCGGCGGGGATCTCGGCGACGAAGCGGCTCGTGGGATTATGTTGCGTCGCACCGTAGATGGAACGCGCATGTGCGTGAGTGAGGTAGAGCCGCTCACGGGCACGGGTGATGGCGACGTAGGCGAGTCGGCGCTCCTCCTCGAGGCCCGACGGGTCGAACATCGAGTTCATGTGCGGGAAGATCGACTCTTCGAGGCCGGCGACGAAGACGACCGGGTACTCAAGACCCTTGGCGGTGTGGACGGTCATAAGGGTGACGTACTCCTCGCCCTCGGCGAGCGAGTCGAGGTCGGTGCGTAGCGCGAGCCACTCCATGAACGCGGGCAGGTCCGGGGCGTCGTGGTTCTCGGCAAACTCGGAGACCACGCCAAAGAACTCGCGGATGTTGTCGGCACGGCCGCGGGCCTCGTCGGTGTTCTCGGCTTCGAGCGCCTCGATGAGACCGGCGCGCGCGACGATCATCTCGACGAGGTCGCGCAGGTCGCCTTGCATGGAGCGCATCTCATCGAGCAAGCCGATGAAACCCGCGAGCGCCGCCTGTGTGCGCGCCTGGAAGCGGTCGTCGGAGACCGCCAGGCGCATCGCATCCTCGAAGCCGGTACCGGAGTTGCGCGCGTCGAGGTCGATGCGCTCGACGGTGGTGCCGCCGATGCTGCGTTTGGGGGTGTTGATGATTCGCTTGAGCGAGATCTCGTCGGCGGGGTTCACCACGGCCTTGAGGTAGCCCATGACGTCGCGGATCTCGGCGCGGTCGAAGAAGCGCGTGCCGCCGACGATGCGGTACGGCACCCCGGCTCGCAGCAGCGCGTCTTCCAGTGAGCGGGACTGCGCGTTGGTGCGGTAGAAGACCGCGAAATCCATGTAGCCGCGGTGCTCGGTGCGGATGAGCCGCTCGATCTCGCCGCCGATGAACCGGGCCTCGTCGCGTTCGTCGCTCGCCAGATAGCTCGAGATCTTCTCGCCCTCGGCGTTGGCGGTGAACAGCGTCTTGGGCTTGCGGCTCTCGTTGTTGGCGACCACCGCATTGGCGGCGGCGAGAATACGGGCGGTCGAGCGGTAGTTCTCCTCGAGCTTGACCACGACCGCCTGCGGATAGTCGCGCTCGAACTCGAGGATGTTGGTGATGTCGGCACCGCGCCACGAGTAGATCGACTGGTCGTCATCACCGACCACCATCAGGTTGCCATGCCCGCTCGCAAGCAGATTGGTGATCGCGTACTGAGCGTGGTTGGTGTCCTGGTACTCGTCGACAGAAATGTAGCGGAACCGCTGCTGATAGGCGCGCCGCACGTCCTCGTGCTGGCTCAGCAGCCGGTGAGCGTTACTGAGCAGATCATCGAAGTCCATCGCGTTGGCCGCGAGCAGCCGAGACTGATAGCGCGCCATGATCTGGGCGGCCTTCTTGTCCATCGGCGCGACCGCCTTGGCCGCGAAGTCGGTCGAACTCAGCAGCTCGCTTTTGGCCGAGGAGATCCGGTTCGCCACTCCGTTGATCGGATAGTGCTTGTCGTCGATGTCGAGCTCTCGCATGACCTCCTTGAGGAGGCGCTTGGAGTCATCTTGGTCGTAGATCGTGAAGTTTCGCGTGAAGCCGAGACGATCGCCATCGGCCCGCAGCATGCGCACGCACATCGCGTGAAAGGTGAGCACCCACATCGAGCGCACGCCGGGTCCCACGAGGGCGCCGAGCCGCTCGCGCATCTCGGCCGCGGCCTTGTTGGTGAAGGTGATGGCGAGTATCTCGGCGGGGCTGACGCGCAGGTCGCCAACGAGATGGGCGATCCGATAGGTCAGCACGCGCGTCTTGCCCGAACCCGCTCCTGCGAGCACCAGAAGCGGGCCGTCGACAGTCTCGACGGCCGTGCGCTGCGCGGGATTGAGGGAGGTGAGATCGAGTGCCATAGCCGAGGTAGCGTAGCACAGGTCGCCGGGCTCGGCGGGCCTCCGGAGCGGGCCGCGAAGCCCACAGTCGAAGCGCCAGGGATCGCGCAGTCCGGCTACTCGGGGGCGAGGCTCGGCGTGCCGTCGGAGTAGGTGAGCCCCGCACCCTCCCCCTCGGCGATGCGGTTGGCGGACGCGATGGCTCCGAACGTCCTCGCCGAGGGCCTGAGGGTGCGTTCGAGCGTGTTGTAGTCGACGTGCGCCAGGCCGAAGCGCGGGCCGAACCCTGCTGCCCACTCGAAGTTGTCCAGCATCGACCAGTGCAGATACCCACGAACGTCAGCGCCGTGCTCGATGGCCCGATGCAGCCAGGCGAGGTGGTCGAGGATGAACCGCTCGCGCTGAGTATCCCCCGCGTCGGCGAGGCCGTTCTCCGAGACGATGATCGGCACGCCGTAGCGGGCGTACGCGTCGCGGACCACGTGGTAGAGGCCCTCGGGCGCGATTCGCCAGCCCATGTCGGTACGCGGAGGTGATCCGTCCTCGTCGGCAAGGCGGAACGTCCGCACCGGCGAGTCGTAGTAGTACTGCACGCCGAGCCAGTCGAGTGAGCCGCGCACCTTGTTCAGGAAGTGGTCGGCGACGAGCCAGCGCCAGTACGCTTGGAGCGGCGCTGAGAATGCGGCGCCCTTCTCGGCGGGGTGGATCCACGGCAGCACGTGGGTGAGGCCCACTCGTGCCTGCGGCCCCGCAATCTCCTTGATCGCCGAGTAGGCTCGATGGTGGCCCCTGGCCATGTACTCGTAGACGCGCACCGCACCCGGCCAGTCGTGGCGGTGCCCCGGAGGCCAGTCGCCCTGCAGCCAGCCGTGGCTCGAGTAGGTGTTGGCCTCGTTCAGCGTCGCCCACCAGTCCACATACGGCGCAAGCGGTCCGCACACGTGGCGCACGTACCGCTCGAAGGCGGCGGGCGCAGCACTGCTGCGCCATGTGGCCGCACGATGGCCGAGCCACTCAGGCAGCGTAAAGTGCCACAGCACCACGACGCAGGTCATGCCGCGAGCGCGGATGCCCCGAACCATGTCGACGTAGCGGGCAAGGGCATCGTCATCGAACCGGCCCGGTTTGGGCTCGATTCGCGCCCATTCGACTGAGATGCGGTAGGTGTTGAGTCCGAGTTCGGCGGCCGCGTCCAGGTCCTGCGGCCAGCGATTCCACGAGTCACACGCGAGCCCTGACTTCTCGCGCACGCGTCCGGCCTGCTCGAACTCCCACCAGTCGGTGTTCTCGCCACCGCCCTCCGTCTGGTATCCGGACGTCGAGGCGCCCCAGAGAAACCCATCAGGGAAGACGAGATCGCGCACGCCGGCGCCTACTTCACGAAGCGAATCATGCTGAAGTGGTCGTCCGCCTTCTTCAGACATTCGCGATGAGTGACCTTGCGCACGCCGGCAGCGATCTGGACGTTGCCGCAGCGCTCGCAGACGTAGCGGTGGCATACAGTGCACTCGCCGAGGCGGCGCGTGTTCTTCGACCCGCAGTGAGGGCACATATGTGGCGTTGCGCTCGGCTCGGGCACCTGAGGTCCAGTCGCCGCTCGGCACACTCTACGGGCATCAGTCCAACGCCTCTCCCCCGAGAAGAACGAGCGTACGGGCTATGCGAGAGTGGTGCCGACTGCAGCCGCTATGCTGCTGAGTTCGCCAACCAGGGAGCGCAGTCCTTCCAAGTCAAGCGACTGCGGTCCGTCGCACAGCGCAGCGCGCGGATCTGGGTGAACCTCCACCATGATGCCATCGGCCCCAACAGCAACCGCCGCGCGAGACAGCGCAGGCACCAGATCGGCCTGGCCGGCCGGGTGCGACACGTCGATGATGATCGGCAGCAACGAGAGCTTCTTGACCACCGGAACCGCAGTGATGTCGAGCGTGAAGCGGTAGGCGGTCTCGAACGTGCGGATTCCGCGCTCGCACAGGATCACGTTCTCGTTGCCGCACATCGTGATGTAGTTGCTGGCCTGGAGCCATTCTTCGATGGTAGCCGCCATTCCGCGCTTGAAGACGACCGGCTTGCCGCTCTCGGCGGTCACTTGGCCGATCTTCTTCAGCAGGCTGAAGTTGGCCATGTTGCGCGTGCCGATCTGGATGATGTCGGCGTACTCGTCGATGATCTCGGCGTGTGCCGAGTCGGTGACCTCGGTGACGACCAGCAGGCCGTATTCGTCAGCGGCGGCGCGCATGATCTCGAGACCCTTGGCCTCGAGGCCCTGGAACGAGAACGGCGAGCTGCGGGGCTTGTAAGCTCCACCGCGCATCACCTTGATGCCCAGTTCGGAGAGGCACGCCGCAACCTCGCGCATCTGCTCGACACTCTCCACGGAGCATGGGCCGGCGATGATGGTCATACCTTCGCCCGGTTTGACCGCGCCGATGGCGCGCGCGTCCTGGGCCGCCATCAGCCCCTCATCTCCTTGGCGACGTGCAGGATCGCCTCGTAGATCTCGCGAAGGTCGTCGCCATAGAGTGGGCCGTTGTTGCACTTGGCCACGTTGGTGAATATCTCCTCTTCGCGCCGAGGATCGTAGAGGCCCAGATGTGCCGAGGGCTTGAGCACCCGGATGTCGAGCGAGCACTGCGCGCGTTCGTTGAGGAGCTTGACCAGCTCACAGTCGATGGCATCGATGCGCTCGCGGATCTCGGCGATTCTGGCCTGCGCGTCAGTTGTGTCTTCGGGCATCTCTCGCTCCTTGGTCACTCATCCCAGTGAGTCGCGTCTCCGCGGTTCATGCATTGTAGACGAACGAGGGTCCGACCAGGCGGAGCCTCGTGCGTCAAACAGGCCACCGGCGCTACTGCGCGGTGACCGGGGTTCCAAGCAGTCTGACCGACAACAACCCCATCGAATGCGTGGCGGCGCGCAGCGCACGCGCCCACGGGCTCGCGGGCGGATCCTGTACGGGAGCCGCCGCGGGAACGGGTACGACACGCACCTCCGCCGGATCGCGCACGGCTGCCTCGGCAAGCAGCGGAATCGTCGCCACCACGGATCCTGCCCGCATGACTTCAGCGGTTCCGAGCTGCTGCCCGCGCCAGACCGAAGTCGCGACCGCGGGCGGCAGGTTCACGCTCACAGTCGCGTCCTCCTTGCCGATCGTCTGGAGCAGCGAGAACGAATCGGCCGGCCGAACGCTCACGGTCGCCTCGCCCGCACGCCCGACTGCGACTATGCCGATGGGGACTTTGTCGGTGACCAGCACGGTGGTGCGGTAGTGCGCAAATCCCCAGTCCAGCAGCTTGCGCATCTCGGCAAAGCGCCCGGCGTTCGAGCCCGCGCCTAGCACGACGCCAATGAGCTCGGTCTCGCCACGCTTCGCCGCCCCCACAAAGCAGTACCCCGCAGGATTGGTGAATCCGGTCTTCACGCCCTCGATGCCCGCGTAGTGCCCGAGCAGCTTGTCGGTCGACGAGTACACGGAACGCGAACCTTTGGGGCCGGGTACGACGACGCTCTTCTTGGCCACGATCTCGCGCATCTCGGGATAGGCCATGACTTCGCGCGCAATAACCGCAAGGTCGGCTGCCGAGGAGCGCTCCCGCTTGCTGAGACCGTGAGGGTCGACGGCCCGCGTGTTCTTGAGACCGAGCGAAGCGGCCTTCGCGTTCATCATCGTGACGAACGCCGACTCGCTACCCGCCACGTGCACCGCGAGGACCTCGGCCGCGTCGTTGGCCGAAGCGACCAGCATCATGGTCATGAGCTGACGGACGGTCAGTCGCTGACCGGTGACGAGCCCGACGCCGCCCTCGTCGACCGCCATGACGGCCTTGTGGGACACGACGACGGTGTCGTCAAGGTTCGCGTGTTCGAGCACGACGAGTGCGTTGAGCAGTTTGATGGTGCTCGCTACCGCGCGCTTCCTATCGGCGTCTTTGGCCCAGATCCCGGTGCCGTCCATCGTCGACAAGCTCGCCGAAGGAGCCGAGAGCGCAGGTGGTGGTGGCTCGGCGGCCAAGGCGCCGGGGGGCGGCGCCGCGGTGAGAACGCCGGCGAGGGCGATGCCCGCGACCAGCTGCTGTAGTCGACCCAAACGCACGATGGTGACTCCCTCGTCCGCCATCGAGTATACAATCCCGCGCCAAACCCCCTGCTTCGCGCCAAAGCAAAGGAGCCGGCCGTTGCGGCCGACTCCCTGTTCGTGCGGTGTATGGAAGGCGGTGCCCGCTACTCCCACTCGATGGTGCCGGGGGGCTTGCTGGTGATGTCGTAGGCAACGCGGTTGATGCCCTCGACCTCGTTGATGATGCGGTTGCTCATCTTGGCGAGCAGCTCGTGGGGCAGTCGCGCCCAGTCGGCGGTCATCGCATCTGCCGAGGAAACCGCGCGGATGATGATCGGGTGTCCGTACGTGCGCTCGTCGCCCA
Organism: uncultured Eubacteriales bacterium; assembly: GCA_964541375.1. Lineage (GTDB taxonomy): Bacteria > Actinomycetota > Coriobacteriia > Anaerosomatales > JAAXUF01 > JBAXEO01. The sequence continues at coordinate 353 of CAZIPT010000066.1, read as the reverse complement.
TGACGCCGACCGAGCGGATGTCGGGCAGCACCGCGAAGTACTGCCACACCTCGCGGTCCGTGTCCCAGGCGCCGATCTCTTCTCGGACGATCGCGTCGGCAAGGCGAAGAAGCTCGAGCTTCTCGTGCGTGATGTCGCCGATGATCCGGACGGCCAGGCCAGGGCCAGGGAAGGGCTGACGGTGAACGATGTGGTCGGGCAGGCCAAGTTCGGCGCCGACCGCGCGAACCTCATCCTTGAAGAGCGCTTTCAGCGGCTCGATGAGCTCGAAGTGCACGCCATCCGGGAACGGGATGAGGTTGTGGTGGCTCTTGATCTTGGCAGCGGTCTTGTTGCCGCTCTCGATCACGTCG
>CAZIPT010000065.1:0-13748 GCA_964541375.1 uncultured Eubacteriales bacterium | reverse complement strand
CAGGAATCGAGTGCCGAGGCCGGCTGCGGGGATGATGGCTTTCATGCACACTCCACTTCATCAAATGGTGCCAGTGTCGCGCGAATCAGTGTAGCCGACCTTTCCATATCGGGCGCCGGCGCTATCATAGGCTGCTGCTTCCCACTGCGGGTGGAGTCCAATGACCGTCGCCATGATGATCCCCACGTACAACGAGGCCGAGAACCTGCCCGCGCTCGCCGAGCGCCTGCTCTCGCTGGACCTTCAGCTCGATGTCGTTGTCGTTGACGACAACTCCCCCGATGGAACCGGCGCGATCGCAGATGAGATCGCAGCTCGGCACGACAACTTCCACGTCGTCCACCGCGTCGGCGCTCGCGGGTACGCACGCGCATCCAGAGAGGGCCTGCGCTGGTGTCTCGATGGCGGCCATGACATCGTCGGGACGATGGACGCCGACCTCTCTCACGATCCCGACGCGCTGCCCGCCCTTATCTCGGCAGTCCGGGACGGTGCAGATCTCGCGATCGGCTCCCGCTACGTGCCCGGCGGCGAGCTGGTGGTCGACTGGGGCCCCGTCAGGCGGGCAGTGAGCCAGGCCGGAAGCGGCTACGCGAGAGCGATGATCGGGACGAACGTCCGCGACTGCACCTCCGGGTATCGGTGCTACCGCGCGGGTGCACTCGAGGCCACCGGATTCGAAGGGATCGACTCTGACGGCTACTGCTTCCTGATCGAGCTTCTAGCACGCCTGAACAGGCAGAACGCGGCAATCACCGAGGTTCCCATCACCTACGTCGACCGCCGCGCAGGTTCGTCCAAGATATCGCAGCGCATCATCACCGAGGCGTTCGCGCGTACGACGGGGCTCGGCGTCCAGCGGCTCCTCGGCCGATAGGACGCGCGTCCTATCGGCCCCGACTCATCAGAGATCTCCGGGAATTCGACGGTCGATGTCTCGCGATCCTACGTCAGCGAGCCTAGGACGCTGCTCGCCGCCGAGACGAACGCGTCGATGTCCTCATCGGAGTGGGCAGTCGAGACGAAGCACGCCTCGTACTGGCTTGGCGCGATCGTGAAGCCGGCCTCAAGCATGCCTCGGAAGTAGGCACCGTACATCTCCGTGTTGCTGGTGGATGCGCTGGCCCAGTTCGACACCTCAAGATGCGTGAAGAACATGGTCGACATCGAGCCGACACGGTTACAGGACGTGTGTACGGCCGCATTGCCGGCAGAGCGGCAAAGGCCGTCTGCCAGCCGCTTGCCCTTGCGGTCGAGATCCTCGTACACGCCGGGTTTGGACAGCTCAGCGATCAGGGCAAGGCCGGCAACCATGGCGACCGGATTGCCGGACAGCGTGCCCGCCTGGTAGACGGGGCCGATGGGAGCCAGCGAGCGCATGATCTCGGCCTTGCCACCAAAGGCACCGACCGGGAATCCACCTCCGATGATCTTGCCGAGGGTGGTCAGATCGGGTGTGACGCCGTAGAGTTCCTGCGCACCACCGAGGGCGACGCGGAAGCCTGAGATGACTTCGTCGAAGATGAGAACGACGCCGTGCTCGTCACATGCGTCACGCAACCCCTGCAGAAAGCCCGGGACCGGTGGGACGACGCCCATGTTGCCGGCGATCGGCTCGACGATGATCGCCGCGACGGCATCTCGGTTGGTATCGAGGCACTCACGAACGGCGTCGATGTCGTTGTACGGCAGCACGATCGTGTCGGCAGCCGCGCCCCTGGTGACACCGGGCGTAGAGGGTATGCCGAGCGTGACCAGTCCCGATCCGGCGGCCACCAGCAGCGCGTCGGAGTGGCCGTGGTAGTTGCCGTCGAACTTGATGAACTTCTCACGGCCGGTGTAACCACGTGCCAGGCGGATGGCGCTCATGGTGGCCTCCGTGCCGCTGGAGACCATGCGCACCATCTCGATCGACGGCACCACCTCGACGAGCTTCTCAGCCATCTCGATCTCTACCATCGTGGGGGCACCGTAGCTGGTCCCCTTTGCGAGCTGGGCGCGCACCGCATCGAGCACGGCCTCCGGCGCGTGCCCGAGGATCATCGGTCCCCAGGAACCGACAAAATCGATGTACTCGTTGCCGTCGGCGTCCCACACGCGGTCGCCCTTGGCTCGATCGTAGAAGATCGGATCGGTACCGACGGACTTAAAGGCGCGGACCGGCGAGTTGACGCCGCCCGGGATGACCTGCTGTGCGATGCCGAAGAACTCTGAGGACTTGGTGTGCTGCATAGGTTCGTCTCCGTTCGATTTGGGTGGCGCTCAAAGCACGGTGCCGATCAAAGATTCATCATACCGCCTTGCGAGTATCAGGGGCTGCGAATGCGAGAAGCGAAGCGCTGCCAACCACGGCGAGCGGCATGTACATCTGTCCCCAGTAGCTGCTCGGCGCGCCGATCGTAAGCGTGAACGCGATCCAGAAGAGCACGAGTGCCAGGACCGGCACCAGCGCCGGCGGGTCGCGGCGCAACACGAGCCACCATCCCGGTACCTGCGCGAAGACGAGCAACGCCCGTCTCACAACCGATTCGCCATACGGGAACATCAGATAAGATGCCGGGGCCAAGAACCGCTGGTCGAATCCGAGCACCGCCGAGTCTCGCAGCCGCCCGGCAATGCCAGGGGCGCCGGGCTGCTCGGCGACGTAGGGGATCCCAGCCCTCAGATGGATGAAGTAGAGCGTGAAGAACGCCGCGATCATGAGCGCGTACGCAACCGCCCGGCGCTTCCACTGAGACTTGCGGCCGCGGAAGTACAGCCACAATGCATTGGCCAGGAGCAGGACGAGCCATATGAGCGCGAAGTCCCGGAAGATCGCGGCAAGAAACGCGAAGACGCCGGCGAGGGCGTAGCGCCTGCGAACCTGGAATAGGACGCTGAAGAGTATCGCAAGGCCCGCCCACCAGTCCGGCAAGTAGATGTTCGTCCAGCTCGCATGGGTCAGAAAGAGCGGAAAGAGCAGCGGCGGGACGAGCGCGGCCCTGTACGTCAGCACGGGATAGAGCGCCCAAAACACGCCGAACAGCGCGAGCACGCAGGCGAGCAGCGACACGTAGTACAGCCCGCCCGTAGGAGCGAGCGCCCGCCAGATATAGAAGGTCCACGGCATTCGAATGAACGCCGGCGAGTACGCCCATGCGTGCAACTTGCCGTCACGTACGGCCTTCAAGGCAATGAGCCTGGAATCTCCGGCCGCGGCGTCGACGAAGCCCTCGTAGTACGGCTTTCCAGCCAGAACGTTGAAATAGACGTTCATGTAGATCCCGCTGTCGTGATGATAGCTTCCGTTGGGAAGCCGCCGCGTCGAGTCCTCTCGGAATGGAGAAGACCATGAGCCGAGAACGAGAATCGCGCCGACAAGCCCGACAGCGGCGATCGAAAGGGTGAGCCGAACCTTGTTTCGATCGGCCTCACGCACTGTGTTCACAAGGGCAGCCGCAGCGAAGGCTACAGCTACAGACACGCCGGCCATCGCGAAGGGCAGCAGACGGCCCCCTTGGGTCCACGTGGCATTGACGGCGCCCGACTTGAGCAGCGGTCCGAGGAACCGGTCGTGCACCAGCCCAATCGGGTAGTCGTTGTGCCACCTGGCCAGCGCTTTGAGGACACCTGGCACCGCGAACCGCCTAAAGGCGTACAAGCCGCCCGAGAACCCCGCCACGACCGCCACGCCACTCGCGGTCAACGGGCCGCGCGTGGTTGCCGCCGCCAACAGCCCGACCAGAGCCGCCGAGAGGAGCCAGCCGAACGGCCCGCCGAACGCGATGCCATACGAGCATCCGAGCGCAAGTGCGATGGCGAGAGCCCCGAGGCGCAGCACAGCCACGATCTTCGAACTGCGGATTCGGTTCCCTGGAGCCATCTGGCCCCTAGCCGCCCGCCCGATCGGACGTGCGAGCAGCCACCCTTACGACCGTCCCATCCGCGACCCACGCCCTCAGCCGTGCGGTCACCCAATCCTCGGTCCGGTCTACTCCGCGGAGCTGGAGCTGTGCTGCGAGCTCAGCGTACGGGTGCTCGCCGGTCGGCAGGTCGCTGCTAGCCAGGATCGCAAGGTCGACGTCGTCCGCCGCACCCATAGCCACGAAGCGCTCGAGATCAGCGAACTCCGCTGCGATGCTCTCGATGCGGCCGCACTCCCGCAGCTCAAGTACGGCGCCGAGAACATCAATCTCGTTGGCACCCAGCTCGGCGCCGAGGTCGCAGTACGGCGACTCTGAGACTGGAAAACTCGCGGTCACGCGTGCGAATACCTCTTCGATCAGCTCGGTGACTTCGTCGCTCATGATCTCCCCCTCAGAACGAGAAGCGCCCGGCCGCTTGGCCGGGCGCGCGGCGACAATCAGACGTCGATCGTCTCAACTTCGCACTCGCCCTTCCATGCAGGCGGCTCGTAGATGCAGTACGGTTCGGACTCCATGTAGTCGCCCGTGATCTCAAGCGCACGAGCGCGGCAGCCCCCGCACACGGCCTTGTACTCACACGCACCGCATTTGCCCTTGAGTAGCGAGTAGTCGCGCAGGTCGTTGAAGACTTTGCTCTCGGTCCATATCTCCGAGAACGGCTTCTCCTTGACGTTGCCGAGCTGCATGTCGAAGTAGCCGCACGGCTGCACGTCGCCGGTGTGGCTGATGAAGCAGAAGGTGATGCCGCCGAGACACCCGCGCGTCATCGCATCGAGACCATACTCCTCGCGAGTGACCTTGCGGCCTTCTTCCTTGGCCATCTGCCGGATGATGCGGTAGTAATGCGGCGCGTCGGTGGGCTTGAAGTGCAGCGGGCTTGTCTTCTGGCGCGTGTAGGCCCAGCGGAGAACCTTCTCGTACTCCTCGGGCGGAAGCTCCTTCTCAAGCAGGTCGCTGCCACGTCCGGTCGGGACCAGCATGAAGATGTGGAAGGCGTCGATGCCGAGATCCTCGGCGAGGTCGTGGACGGCCTCGACCTTGTCGGCATTCATGGTAGTGACGGTCATGTTGATCTGTACGCCGACGCCGTGGCGCTTGGCCATCTTGATGCCCTCGATGGTGGCGTCGAAGGCGCCGGGCTGACCGCGGAACGAGTCGTGCTCCTCGGCCGTGGGGAAGTCGACGGACACGGAGATGCGCGGGATGCCGTGGTCGGCCATCTGCTGCGCGATCTCCTCGGTGATGAGGGTGGCGTTGGTGCCGATGACCGGCATCGCGCCCTTCTCGTGCGCGTAGTCGACGATCTCCCAGATGTCGGGACGCATCAGCGGCTCTCCGCCGGTGAGGATGATGATGGGGTTCGATATCGTGACGATGTCGTCGATGGTGGCCTTGATCTGGTCGAGTGAGAGTTCGCCGTGGTAGTGACCGAACTCCGCAGCCGCGCGACAGTGGGCGCAGCTCAGGTTGCAGCTGCGGGTGATCTCCCAGGCGATGATGCGCGGAGCCTTGATGCCGGTGAGCTCCTGGTAGTGGATGGCCTCGGGACCGCCGCCGGGGCGAAAGCCCGTCGATCGAGCACCGCCGTGACGCTGACGTTCCATCGGGACGCCGGCGGGGTGGCCGCCCGGGCCTCCGGGAACGCCGGCGGGGTGACCACCGGGGTGGCCGCCGCCGGGGCCGCCGGGTACGCCCACGGGGTGACCGCCTGACAGCGGGATGCCGACGCCGACGCCACCGCAGGGCGCCTCGACATCCGCGATCTCCTGTTCGGTCAGCGTTCCCTCTTCCTCGCCAAACTCGTCTTCGAGGTCGAGATCGGGTCGTCCGTCTGAGTTTCCAACGTTGTCAGCCATGAGGATCCTTTCGCACGTCAGGGAAAACAACGACGCTGAAGGCCGTGCGCCGAGAGTGATTGGCGAGCCGTATCGTCCTAGCGGATTCTATACCAGATAGGTGACACGCAAACCGCGTGCGGTTCTCGTGAGTGCGAATGGCAGGGCGCCGCACCTTCGACGCCCCGCCCTGCGCACTCGAACCTCACCTAGCGCGCTGGCGCGCACACGACCACTGTCCGCTTGTCTCCGGTCCATGCTGCCGTACACGTGTACAGGGTGAGCGTCTCAACGCCACCCCTGGTGAGCAGAGAGCTCAGCTTCCTTCCGCTTACTGTGTGGACCGACGTTACCCGGTAGCTACGTCGGTAACCGCCGTAGTTCACCGTGACCAGATCGCCTCGGCGGGCTTCCTTGAGCCGACGGAACTGCGACTTGATGCGGTGCCCCGCGATGACGGTGTTGCCGGCCTCACCTGGGCGGGCCGAGGGGGGCTGACGCCACGCGCCGCGCTTCAGCGCGCCCATGTTGGTGCCGTCGACCAGCTTCGTTGAGATACCGATGCGCTTGATGGTGACTCTCGCGCCGGCGCGGCTGCGAACCACCGATCCGCCACCGGTTGGCACCGGCGTGGACGCCGATGCGCCCGCGGTCAGCCGGGTGAACGCTCCGGCTGCGCTGTCGGCCCAACCGGGCTGCACGAGCACGAGTCCGGACACGAGCGCCGCAGACAGCATGATCGTGCCAACCCCCAGCGCCGACACCCTCGCGGCGCGAACCACGGCCTTCCTTGCCGTCGCGAAGGCTGGCAGCGAACGCCGAGAAGCGGGCAAAACCAACCCGAACCCGCCGAGGAGAAGCATGAGGATGAGCGCCACAGTCCGAGTCTCGTCGCCCGAGGTGCGTACGAACACGACGGTCGGATTGGCTACTCCACCCGACCGAGAGCTCGAACTCATCATCGAGCTGGTGTCGGAGATGACCTGCGCCTGGTTCGAGACAGCGGTATGGTTTCCGGCTGAGACGGGAACCCTGGATCGAACTGTCAGTACCACCTGCGCTCCGCCCGGAATGGTACCCACTCGCCAGACAAGGTCAGGTGCGCCGCTTTCATCGGTACCGGGGCCGGTCATCGAACCGCTGACGTAGGTCGCAGGTGGGCGGATGGTGTCGTACACGATCGTGTTGGTGGATGGCACGACGTCGTTGTTGAGCACGGTGATGGTCCACAAGATCTCATCGCCCGGTCGCAGGGTCCCTCCGTTGGCGTCTCGGCCGGTCTTGACGATGGTCAGCGGCGTGACCTTGTGGATCGAAAGCGAGCTCTCCGTCGCGCTGACCGACGGCGGAACGCCGCCGTGGACATCGACGGCTCCGCTGACGGTTGCCGTGTCTGTGACCGAGACGCCCGAAGCGGTCGCGCGGAAGGTGACGGAGACCGTCGTTGCCTCACCCGAGGCCAGACCGCCACCTCCGGTGATGTCGGTCCAAGTCGCCGAGCCGGTTCCCGTGGAATCGGAGGGCGGATCCGAGGAGACAAACGCGAGCCGTGTGGAATCGAAGTGGTCGGTCAGTGGTACGGCCGTCATCGCCGTGTCCCCGGTGTTGGTGCAGGTGATCGAGTACGTGACCGTGTCACCCACGGGAATCAGCGCGGATTGGCCGAAGGCGAGTGACTTCGCGACGGACAGCTGCGGGTTGGTGCCAACGAGTGAATGGTCGTCGTGGTGCTGAGTGGGGATGAGGTGATCGAACTCGTCTCTGGCCCCGCTGACTGTCGCCGTATCGACGATCGATCGTGCCGGCGCCGTGACTCGGAAGGTCACCGTCACGGTGGCGTTCTCATCAGGACCGATGGCGGGATTCGCAAGGTTTCCCCAGTTCAGCGTGTTGCTGGATGTCGCGTCCGGCGAAGGAACCGCCGAGACGAACTCGAGGTGATCGGAGTCGAAGGTGTCTTGCAGGGGCACAGTGGTCAGAGTCGTGTCACCTGAATCGAACACGCGTATCACGTAGCTGACGAGCCCGCCGACCTGTACCCAGCGCGACTGCCCCGGGGCGAGCGACTTGTCGACGGTGATGCCCGGTCCGGTGATGCGGATCTGCGAGTTGGTGCTGGTGTCGGATGGCGCGACGCCTCCATGAGTGTCGGTCGCGCCGGTCACCGTTGCGGTGTCAGTCACGCTCTCGTGTGAGCCCTTGGCGGTGAAGCTGACTGTCACCGTGGTCGTCTGGCCCGGTGCGAGCGAACCGGCCCCGGTAACGTCAGTCCAGGTGATCGTCTCGTCCTGAGACGCGTCAGGAGTCGGTGTCGCCGAGACAAACTCGAGGTGGAAGTAGTCGAACACATCGGTCAGAGGAACCGTATTCAAGGTGGTGTCACCGTCATTGGTGATCGCGATGTCATACACGACGGGGGAGCCGGTGAGTGGGCCCGGATCCTGCCCTGCGGCCAGCGTCTTCACGACCGCCACGTGAGGGTTGGTCCCCGTTAGCGCCATGTCGGTCGCGGTCACCGATGGAGCGCGATCGCCGTTTACGTCGACGACACCGGCCAGTGACGCCACGTCAGTGATCGCAGAGCCGACCGCGACCACATTGAAGCTCACGGTCACCGTCGTGGAAGCGCCCGGCGCCAGCGAGCCGAAACCCGTGAGGTCATTCCACGTGAGAACTCCGGTCGAGCTGGAGTCCTCCGACGGCGTCGATCCGGCGTACACCAGACGCAAAGCGTCGAACGTGTCGGTCATCGGCACGGTGCTCAGCGCCGTATCGCCGTCGTTGGTGACGACCAGGTTGTAGGTCACGCGCCCGCCGAGTTGAACGTACGGGTTCTGACCGGCAGCCATCTGCTTGGTGACGGCCACATGGGGGTTCGTGACGGTCACGGTGGCTTCGGCAGTGCTTGTCGGCACCTTGTCGCCGAAGAAGTCCGTCGTGCCTGCCACCGTGGCAGTGTCGGGAGCGCTGCCGACAGCCGCCGCAGTGAAGGTGATGTCGACCGAAGCCGACGCACCCGGCCTGAGCCCGGCCCCACCGGTGATGTCGGGCCAGGTGATGAGCCCGCGCTCGACCCACCCTGGCGCGGATGTGTCCACGAACCCGAGCCGCGACGCGTCGAATGCATCGGTCAGAGGCACAACCGCGATCGTGGTGTCGCCGCTGTTGCGCACCTCGATCGTGCAGGTCACCTCGTGCCCAATCGGCACAATCGTATCGCCTAGGGTCTTGGTCACGGTCACACCGGGGCTCGTCACGCTCACCGACGCTGTGTCGCTCACCGACGCCGGCGTATCGCCATTTACATCGACCGCCGCGGCGACCGTGGCTGTGTCGACGATATCGACGCCACCTGCCAGCGCAAGCAACCGAACGGGTACTACCTGCTCTTCACCCGGCCCGATCACGAGCACACCCTCGGTGATGTTCGTCCAGGTCGCCGAGCCGGCGGTCGTGGAGTCCGCCGACGGCATCGCCGAGACGTACCGGAGCTTGGTTCCGTCCCAGGTGTCTGTCAGCGGCACCACGGTCATCGTCGTATCGCCGTCGTTCGCGACCGCCACTTCGTAGTTCACGTAGTCACCGGGCCGCACGGTTGCGGGCTGCCCCGGCGCACGCGCCTTGGTGATCGCGAGATGTGGGTTGGTCACGAGCACCGTCGCAGAGCTGCGATCGAACAGGTCTGTGTCCGCCGGGATCTGCGAGTCGGGAAAGACCGGGGTGCCCGCGTTGTCGAGCGCGGTCGCCGTGCAGGTGTCCGTCCACGACCCGGTGACGGCGTCGGACGCGACGAGTGCGCGGAAGGTGAGGTTGATCCGCTCGCCCGCCTGGGCCGTCGCGGCAACTGACCACGTCAGCGAACTGCCGAGAATGGTCGGCTCGGCCGTCGACGAACCGCTCGGCCAGGTAACGCTGGTCGAGCCGGCGACGTACGTGAATCCTGGTGGGAGCGCGTCGGTTAGCGTGAAGCCGTGCGCCGCGGCTGTGCCCACGTTGTCCACGGTGTAGGTGAAGCTCGCCACACCAGACCTCGGCACGACGCTGTCTCGCACGCTCTTGGCGGTGACGAGTCCGGGAAGAAGCGTCTCAAGGGACACGCTCGTCTCCGGGCCGGAGTACGCACGGGATTGGACCGTCCAGTAGCTGTAAGAGCGCGTGACGACAGCATCGTTTGTCAGCGCATCCCCGTAGACGAGTCCGCCCTTGGCCGTGCAGGAATAGCGAAGCTCAAGCGTGGATCCCGCCGGGATGCCGCCGTTCGCGGTGTCGTAGAGCAGAAGATAGAACGGGTTGGTCCCAAGGTAGAGATAGTCGATGATGCCGGTGAGCGGTGCTCCGTCGCGGGTAACCGACAGGAGCGTAGGACTCGAGCCGAACGTGTAGAGCGGTGTGGGGATGAGATCTTGGAGTCCGACCCCCCACGCGCCGCTCGCCCCGTCGTTGTGGATCTGCATTGTGTAGATGACCTCGTCGCCCGCAGCCACGCTGGTGGCATCGGCGCTCTTCGAGATGACCAGATGCGGCTCGGTCGCCGTTATCGTCGACGGTTCGCTGGCCGCCACGTGCTGTCGGCCGGACGCGGACTCACTCCACGTCAGCGACGCGACGTTCGCGAATGTGTCAGGAGGCACTCCACCGACGGACTCCGGGATCCCATTGACCGGGGTGCCATCGGCAAATGTGTCGTCAACTCGCACCTTGATGTCGAGAGTCAGCGAGCTATGAGGCGGATTGGTTACGTCGCCAATCGTCCAGGTGACCGGAGTACTCCCGTCCGGGAGCCGCGAACCGACCGCTACCGTGCCGCCCCATGGACTCGCCGCCGACACGACCGTCAGTCCGTCCGGCACGTAGTCGGTGACCACGGTGCCGTACAGCGCTGTCGCCAACGGCGGCGAGACGGTGACCGTGTAGGTCGTGGCCTGCCCGATCGCGACTGAATTGTGGGGAGCGACCGTCTTGATGAGCGACGCCAGAGGCACGTCGACGGTGCTGGTCGCCACACGGTCCGGCAACTCCGCGGCGTGTGTGGCGTCGTAGGTGCGCGCGTTGGCTTGGTCGGTCGTCGGCATGCTCGACCAGTCGACCGACGCGGTGTTGACGAGACTCGCGCCCGAACCGACCGTCGCGTCCGTGCCCCATCGGTACACGAACACCAGGGCCTCGCCCGGCTGGAGCACTGTCGCGTTGCTAGTCGTTTGTGGGTAGTCAACTGTGAAGCCACTGGCGCTCGGTGCCCACGGGTAGTCGGTCCCGCTCGTGAGAAGGCCCTTGTTGGCTCACGAGGTAACCGAACCCAGGTCGATGATGCTCGCGTGATTGGGCATGAGGTCGCTGAGACCCGGCCGACCGTTGACCACGTACGCGGGTCCGTCCCCGGTGTTGGTAACCGTCACCGTCGATGTCGTGACCGCTTCCGGTCCGATGGTCGCAACTTCGCAGCTCTTGGCCACGACAAGGTACGGTTGGACGATCGGCTCTTCGACGGTGTTGCCGTGGAAGGCGACCCGATGCCCCTCATCGTCTGTCCACGAAAGCTGGGAGCCGTTGGACGACACGCTGGTGGTGTTGGGCGGCCAGATCCAGCTGCCGGCGTCCGAGAGCCCGGTCACCACCATTTGGTACGTGATATCGAACACGTACGGCGCGGTCGGCCCACTTGAGATTCGCCCGGTGCCTGGCCGGGGATACAGCCCGAATGTCAGGAGCGATCCAGGGACCGGTGCGGTCGGAACGTCATCCACAAATGACAGCACCGCGGGGACTAGCGGAGAGCCCGAGACGTCACTCAAGACGGCCGACCCAGGAACATACTGCATACCGTCGTTGGCCGTGATGTCGGCGACAACGGTATCGGTCGTGACCGTCCCTGTCGGAATCGTCGTCCGCAGCCTGAAGGTGACCACGTCGCCAATCCGCGCCGTAGCAGGTGTGATGACCGCCTTCTCCAGGTTCGGAGCCGCTGCCACGATCGAAGCCGTAGCGGTCACAGCCGAGTAGACCCGGCCGGTTCCGTTGGCGAGACTCTGGAACCCGACCGTCGCCGTGTTGACGATGGTGTCCATCGGGTCCAGGTCGTCACTGATCTGCTGCGTGTAGTCGATCGTCATGGTGCCGGCAGCCGGAAGCGAGGTCGCTACTGACGGCGTCGCCGTGTTCGACAGGTCGATCGTCAGCCGGCCGGTCGCCGGATCGTACGGCGGCACCAGCCGATAGCCCGTGCCGGCGACCAGTGTTGTCGCCCCGATCTTGACGGAGGTCACCGTAGGCGTGTGCGCCTTCATGTGCTCGCCCATGTAGTCGGTGACGACCATCGCCTGCGCCGCCGAGTAACCCGCATTGCGCACGGTGATCCGGTACCCGACGACGGTGTTGCCGATGTAGGGTGGCGGTGTCGTGACCGACTTGGATATCTGCAGCCAAGGTTGGTCGACGTTGATGCGCACCGAGTTCGACGCTTGTGACTTATCTGGAGTAGTCGGCCGCGAATCCGGATCCGTGCTGTTCCACTGGATCGACCCCTGGTTCGAAAGCGTGTCGTGGGAGGCTGGCGGGATTCTCGGCGGGTAGTACTCAGAAACTCCGGACGAATTCACGCCCGTGACCTTTGCCTGGAAGCGGAGCCGGAAGATGTAGGGGGACGCCTGGCCACCGTTGTTGATGAAGTTGCTCAGGTTCCAGGTCATGCTCAGTGATGTGGGTGCGACGGCGCTCGTGGTCGGCGTTGAGGACGACGCGAACTGAGCTCTGTCTCCGGGGTTTCCCGAGATGTCGGTGATTGACGCGGATCCGGCGACGTATGCAAGCCCCCTATGGTCGAAGGTATCCACGACTCTTGGCCAGTAGGCGACGCCGCCGGCGGGCACCGTGACCGTGAGATCACAGGTAACGACATCACCGATCGTCACGGTCGACGGCGTCATCGCCTTGGTCATCGTCAGTCCGGTCATCGTGACCGTCGCGTTTGCGGTCACCGGGCCAAGGGCGCGGCCTACAGCCGGCGGATCCTGCGTGTTGTAGGTCACGGTGCCTGTGTTGGTCAGCGATGCGCCTGCACCCGTGGTCGAGTCCACACGCGCCCGCACCGTCAGCACGAGCATCGAGCCCGCGGGAATCGACGTCTGCACTCCGGACGCGACACTCGAGAAATCGATAGTGAACAGACCGGTTCCGGAAGAGTAGGCCTCGGTCCAGTGGCCCGACTTGGTCAACGTCGCACCATCGAGTGTCGCCGAGACCACGACCGGCGTCGTCGTTCGCATGCCGACCGGCAGCTGGTCTGTGACCAGCAGGTCACGAGCTGTCGCGGTGCCGGTGTTGCGCACGGTCACTGTGTAGTCCACGTAGCTTCGTGTCGTGAGCGGACTGGGGACCGAGACGGCCGCTTTGGCGATCGTCAGCGTGGGAAGCACGTAGGTGACTGTCGCCTGCGCCCGATCCGAGTATGCGGCGCCTGCTGTGTCCAGCCCCGTCATCTTGAAGAGGTTGTTGACCACGACGCCATCGGCCACAGCCGCAACGTCGGTCACTCGCACGTCGAACTCGGCCTGCCACCAGCCGCCCTTGGCTACGTCGCCGAGGAACCACGTCATGCCCTGCAGCCCGCCCACCGTGGACGTAGTCGGCGTCGAGATGTTCGGAGTGGGCGACGAGGTGGTCGGCTTCGAGAAGTCGCCGCTGGCCGAGTAGCTCGCTGCGACGCTCGTGGCAACGAGCGAGGTGCCGGGCGGAAGCCAGTCGGTGACGGTGATCGACCCCATGATCGCATCGCTGCGAATGGGTCTCGTGGTGCCGTTCGCGTTGAACTGCACCCGCATGTGCACCGTATCGCCCACCGTCGCGGTTGCAGACGAGCTCCAGAGCCCGGTCACCGGGTTGCGGACCGACTTGTAGACTCCCGCTTTCGGCACCGAGAAGGTGGCCGAGCCTGCGCTCGACACGGTTGTCCTCCGAGACCCGGCCCGAGCCGGGGTTACCCGCGCCCTGCACAACGCACACCACCCCGCCC
>CAZIPT010000064.1:0-14596 GCA_964541375.1 uncultured Eubacteriales bacterium | reverse complement strand
CCCCCCGCAAAGGCCGCCGGGATGGCCGCGACGGTTTAGGGGAGTCAACATGGCCCGAACACTCCTCTGCGAGATCGTCACTCCCGAGTCGATCCTCTACACCAACGAGGTGCAGATGGTCGTCGCCACGACGCCCGAGGGCGAGATCGGCATCCTGCCGCTTCACGCCCCGATCGTCACGACTCTCGCACCCGGAGAGGTTCGTCTTCGCTTCGGTGACGCTGCGGCCGATTGGGAGTTCTTCTCGATCAACGGTGGCTACCTGCAGGTCCACGAGGACAAGGTCATCGTCTTGGCGGATGCGGCGGTTCCCGTCTCTCAGATTGATGCCGTCCGCGCCCGTGAGTCCGCCGACCTCATCAGGGAGCGCCTCGGCGAGCTTCCTGCCGAGTCCGATGAGCGCGAGAACTTGCAGCGCGACCTGAACTGGACCGAGGTTCAGCTTCGCGTCGCCGAGAAGCGCGGATAGCACGACCCATGCTCGTTAGACCGGGGGCGGACTCGCGGATATGCGGGTTCGCCCCCGCTGCGTCCCCGCCAGCTGCGCGGTTCACGGTACCGTGACGGCGAGACCCCCACTCCGAGAGGTGCGCTATCCTGACTCCCATGGAATCCATCAAAGTTCGCGGGGGTCGCACCCTGTCCGGTGCGGTTCGCGTCGAGGGTGCGAAGAACTCCGCGCTCAAACTCATGGCCGCGGCGCTTCTGGCCCCAGGGGCGTCGCGCATCACCAACATCCCCGACATCGCTGATGTCGAGGTGATGTCCGAGGTGTTGTCCGGTCTCGGCGCCCGCGTGGTCAGAAGCGACCACTCTCTCACTGTCGACGCCACGCAGATCACAAGCTTCGAGGCGCCGTACGAGATGGTCGCCAAGATGCGTGCGTCGATCTCGGTACTCGGGCCGCTGGTGGCCCGGTACGGCCAGGCTCACGTCGCCATGCCCGGCGGGTGCAACATCGGCTCGCGCAAGATCGACATGCACATCCGCGGACTTGCCGAGCTCGGCGTCGAGATAAGGACGGGGCACGGCTTCATCGACGCGATCGCACCCGAGGGCGGCCTGCGCGGCGCGCATGTGGTCCTCGACTTTCCGAGTGTCGGCGCGACCGAGAACCTGCTCACCGCTTCCACTGTCGCTCGCGGGACCACTGTGATAGAGAATGCGGCGCGTGAGCCTGAGATCGTCGACCTGATCGACTTTCTCAACGGAATGGGCGCTTCCATTACCGGCGGCGGCACGTCCACCGTCACCGTCGAGGGAGTCGAGTCGCTTCACCCGGTCGAGCACCGCGTCGTCGGCGACCGGATCGAGGCGGGCACGTTTGTGGTGGCCGGAGCGATCGCAGGTGGTCCGGTGACCGTGACGGGATTCAACCCGGTCCATCTCGAGCTCGTGCTCGACAAGCTGGCCCAGGCAGGTTGCGAGATCGGCATCCTGCCCGACGGCGTCACGGTCTCTCGAGGCCGGGCTGCTCGGCCGGTCGATATTCAGACGCTGCCGTACCCTGGCTTTCCCACCGACATGCAGGCCCAGTTCATGGCCCTTATGGCAATCGCCGAAGGCAACAGCATCATCACCGAGAACGTCTTTGAGAACAGGTTCATGTTCGCCGACGAGCTTTCCCGCATGGGTGCCGACATCCGAATCGAGGGACACCATGCCTTGGTGAAGGGCGTCCAGCGTCTCTCGGCGGCGCCGGTGAAGTGCCCTGATCTGAGAGGTGGTGCGGCGCTCGTGCTCGCTGCGCTCGTCGCTGATGGCGAGACAGTGATCGGCGACATTCATCACATCGACCGGGGATACGAGTGCTTCGTCGACAAGCTCTCGGCGCTGGGCGCCGACATCGATCGCACCGTGTCATCTTGAAACCATAATCCGGAGAGGGGACCCGAGTCTCATGCTTGATCAAAGTGGAATCGAAGCAGTCATCCCGCATCGCGCGCCGTTTCGGCTTGTGGACCGCGTCTTGGAGATGGAACCGGGCGTGTCGGCGGTCGGCGAGCTCGATGTCGTAGAAAGTGCGTTCTGGGTTCCGGGGCATTTCCCTGACTACGCCGTCATGCCCGGCGTACTGATTGTGGAGTCGCTGGCCCAAGTTGGCGCGGTCGCCCTTCTCTCGCTCGAGGAGAACCGCGGCAAACTCGCATTCTTCGCCGGCATCGACAAAGTGCGCTTCAAGCGGCAGGTCGTCCCCGGCGAGACACTGCGACTCGAGTGCGAGATAACGCGGATGCGAGGACCGATCGGGTTCGGAGAAGCGAAGGCAAGTGTAGACGGAGAGCTGGTCTGCTCGGGCGAGCTCATGTTTGCGATAAAATAGCGGGATTTTCGATGCGGCCAATCCGCACGCTCCACGCTGTGGCGCCGGATTCCGGCTTGACTGACAGGGAGAACGTCGAACATGGCACTACTGCAACGTCTCAGTGATGGCACTGCCGTCTTTGGCGTGGTCGGCCTGGGCTACGTCGGTTTGCCGCTCGTCGTGGAGATGGCGCGCTCCGGGCACCACGTGATCGGGATCGACGTCGCCGCCGACAAGTGCGCCGAGATATTGGCCGGGCGCAGCTACATTCCGGATGTTCCGTCGGCCGAACTCGCGCAGATGGTCTCGGCAGGTCTGATCGAGGCAACGACCGACTTCTCGCGGGCGGGGGCGTGCGACGTCGTCGTTATCTGCGTGCCCACACCGCTCGATGCCATGAAGGAGCCGGACACCTCCTTCATGGAGTCCGCGGCGCGCCAGATTGCGCCGTTTCTGCGACCCGAGATGCTCGTTACTCTCGAGTCGACCACCTATCCGGGTACTACCGAGGAGATCGTGCAGCCGATTCTCGAGTCGTTCGACCTCAAGGTGGGAACCGACCTCTACCTGGCCTTCTCGCCGGAGCGGGTCGACCCCGGCAACCCGGTCTACCAGACCAAGAACACGCCAAAGGTCGTCGGAGGCGTCACGCCCGAATGCACAGCGGTCGCGGTCGCGTTCTACGAGCGCTTCCTGGACACCATCGTCCCCGTTTCCTCGACCCGCACCGCCGAGATGACCAAGCTGCTCGAGAACATCTTCCGCTGCGTCAACATCGCCCTGATGAACGAGCTCCTACTGGTCAGTGAGCGGATGGGCATCAACATCTGGGAGGTCGTTGATGCGGCCAAGACCAAGCCGTTCGGCTTCATGCCGTTCTATCCCGGTCCGGGTTTGGGTGGGCACTGCATTCCAATCGACCCGTTCTACCTCTCGTGGAAAGCGCGGCAGTTCGACATGCACACGGAGTTCATCGAACTGGCTGGAAAGACCAACGAGACGATGCCGTACTACGTTGTGGAACGTCTGATGACGGCGCTGAACACCCACCGCAAGCCGCTGGCCGGGAGTCGCGTGCTCATTCTCGGCGTCGCGTACAAGGCCAATATTGACGACATGCGAGAGTCTCCGGCCATCAAGATTGCGGAGCTGCTACGCGCCAAAGAAGCCGACGTCGTCTACCACGATCCGTACGTCGCACAGTTCTCGGTCGCCGGAGTGAGTGTCCCGCACGTCGAGCTCACTGCCGAAGTACTCGGCCAGATCGACGCTGTGGTTGTCGTGACGGATCATTCAAACGTGGACTACGCTCTTGTCGTTGAAGCGAGCCACCTGATTCTGGATACTCGCAACGCGCTCAAGGCGTACGCCGACGACAAGGTGGTGCGTCTCTAGCATGACTGCGTACATTCACCCCGGCGCGCTCGTCAATCCCGGCTTCGTTCCTTCACCTTTCACGATTATCGACGCAGGCGCGGCGATATTCGCAAACGTGACCGTGGGATCGTTCGTTCGCGTTCACGCGGGAGCCCACATCCACGAAGGTTGCGAGATCGGAGATCACGTGACGATCGGCCCCGGTGTGGAGCTTCATGACGGCGTCGCCGTGTCGGACTTCGCGTTTGTCGGCAAGGCGCCGCTTCGCCAGGCGGACGACGGCGACATGGTTGCGGCGCCCAAGACCTCCATAGGGGCCGGCTCGATCATCGGCAGTCATTGCGTCATCGAGCTTGGCGCCGAGGTTGGAGCGGGGTGTGTGGTCGGCGATGGAAGTGGGATCGCCGAGGGTTGTGTCTTGGGCGACGACGTTGTCATTGGGCGTGGGGTGACTCTGGACAAAGATACCTTCGTCCCGGCGGACACCGTGGTCTCGGCGTCGGCATGACTCGCGTCCCGGTAACGCCTCGTTCACGCGAGGACTGCAGTCGACAGCCAGTGACCTCCGCGGCACTGGGTTTGCTCCTCGGAAGACTTCCGCGAGGGGCAAGGGCGCTTTGAGGTTTCGTCGCGCGGTAAGATAGTGAGGCTCGGCAGCCACTCTTGCTGCCGGGCGTAAGCGGTATCCGACAGGAGATGCATGGGCAAGCACACAAAGGGAAGCAAGCCGAGCGGGCCCGGAGGCGAGGGTCGACGTCTGGGTCCTGACGCCGGCAAGCGTCGGGTTCCCGCTGAGCGGCGTCGCACCCCTGGCGAGCGCGCGACTTCAGCCGGAGTGCGCGGTGCCGACGGATACCAGCTCGAAGACGCCGCCACGCGCAAGCGCGGCTCGCTTGAGGCGGCTCCCGCGCGGTTGAGGATGGAGCGTGACCGGCGACGCGCGCGAGCGAAGCGGATCGCAGCCATCGTCGTCGCGGTGTTCGCCGTTCTGATCGTGCTCATCGGCGGCGGAGTCTTCGCCTACGCCCAGCACATCCAGAAGACGATGCAGAGCACTATCGTCAATCAGGAGAAGCTCAATCCGGCGCTCAAGCCCGCTGAGCCGCTGAAGCCGTTCACGATCCTGCTCCTGGGCGCCGACTATCGCAAGGGCGAGACGGCGTATCGCACGGACACGATCATCCTCGCGAAGATCGACCCGCAGCAGCGCAAGGTTTGGATGCTGTCGATTCCACGCGACACCAAGGTGACGATTCCCAAGCACGGGGTGAACAAGATCAATACCGCTCACGCGCTTGGGGGGCCCGAGCTGACCATCCAGACGGTAGAGCAGTTCACCGGCGTGCCGATCAATCACTATATGGAGGTCAACTTTCAGGGATTCCAGGGCGCCGTCGACGCGTTGGGCGGCGTCTGGGTCAACGTACCGCACGCCATCAATGACAAGAAGGCGGCGAGCCAAAGCAAGCATCAACGTGCCGCGAAGATTCCGGCGGGCTACCAGCGGCTTAACGGAGAGCACGCACTCACCTTTGTGCGCACTCGGGCGTTCGCTGACGCCGACATCTCTCGCATGAAGGATCAGCAGATCTTCTTCAAGGCTTTGGCAGAGCAGATGACCAAGACCGACGTTACCAAGATGATTCGTGTCATCAACGCGGTTGCTCCCTACATCCAGACCGACATGTCGCTCATGCAGATCATCAGGACCGCTGTCGCGATCAAGGATGCCGGATCAGCCAATATCTACACCGCGACTATCGGTGGCGAGTGGAAGAGCCCGTACATCATCACGGATGTCACTGAGAAGAAGAAGCTGCTGGGCGACTTGAAGGCAGGCCGAAGCTTCGAGCCCACGCGCTCGGCGGCTGCTTCGGGAACTGCTGGGTCGGCGAAAACGACTGCGGCAACGCCCGTGAAGAGTGCCTCGGCAATAAAGGTCACGATTCGCAACGGCGCCGGCATCTCCGGAATCGCGAAGCAAGCAGGTCTGATCCTCAAGGCCAAGGGGTTCCAGGTTGGTGAGACCGGAAACGCGAACCAAAGCGTCTACAAGAAGACATTGGTGGTCTACAAGTCGGACAGGGCCGCCGCGGAGCTTCTGGCTGCGGCGCTGATGCCGGGGACCACGGTGGTGGAAAGCCGCGGAATGTACTCCTTCCCGACTGAGATCCTCTTGGTGGTCGGCAAGGATTGGGACGCTGGCAAGATCCCTGTCGCTCAGGTCTCGACCAACTAGCCCGTGGTGAAGCGCACCTTCCGTCAGGCAGTCCTTCAAACAACGAGACGTTCGTGACGGCCGGCCCATCATCGCGTGGGCTCGGGCTCAAGCGCCTTGGCGGGAACGCGAGCATGACGTTCGTGGCGAGCCTCGGCGCAGCTGTGATCGGTTTTGGCCTGTCGATCTTGCTCACGCGTGGTCTTGGCACTGTCGGCCTGGGCACCTATGCGCTGGCGCTCCTGCTTCCCAACACCATGGTTCTGCTGCTGGAGTTCGGAATCACGTATGCGAACGTCTTCCATATCGGCCGAGGGGACGTCAACGCACGCGAAGTCATGCGGGCCAACCTCTGGATCTGGGGATTCGTCACGGCCATAGGCCTGGTGGTGGCCGGAGCGATCATCTACTTCAAGGGAGCACAGTGGTTCCCAGGGATTCCGACGTCGATGATGATTGTCGCGGTGCTGTCGTTCCCACCAAACCTTCTGCAGTTCTACTGTCGTTCGATCCTCCAGGGCTACCAGGACTTTCGGCGCTACAACTACCTGACGGTGATCGTGCAGCTCACCACGTTCGTCGTTTCGGCGATTCTGATCCTTGGCTTCCACCTCGGTGTCGGGGCCGCGCTTGCCGCCTTTCTGGTGGGTCAGCTGCTCTCGCTGCTCTTCACGGCGATGGCTCTCGCTCCGTACCTGAAGAACACACCCAAGGCCGGGAAACGCGAGCACTGGTGGAACTACGGACGCCGGGCGGTCAGCTACGGGTGGAAGCAGCACCTCGGCGCCGTCGCCGCCTTCGTGAACTATCGGGTGGATCTGTTCTTCGTGAACCTGCTCATCAGTCCGGCGACCGCCGGTGTGTACTACATCGCGATACAGCTGGGCGAGAGTATGTGGATGATTTCGAAGGTCGTCAGCACGGTATTGCTGCCGCGTCTGGCCGAGTTGCACGACGAGGAGCAGACGCGGCTCGAGCTGACCCCGCTTATCACTCGGTTGGTGTTCTGCTTCACGCTCGCGTGCGCGGTGGTTGTCGGCCTGCTGTCACCGTGGATCGTCAGACTCTGGGGCCCAGACGCGTCGCAAGCGTCATACGTGCTCGTTTGGTTGCTGCCCGGCATCGTGATGGGCGCGGCGACGCGGATCATCGCCTACGACTTCTCCGCACGCGGCAAGCCGATCTACAACTCGTACCTCTCGATCATCGTCATGGTGATCAACGTGGCCTGCAACGTGATTCTGATCCCGCGTCTCGGAATCCTGGGCGGTGCGATCTCGACCACGATCGCGTACTCGGTCAACTCCGTTGCCACGGCCGTCCTCTATCGGCGCTTCAGCGACCTCCCCACTTGGAAGCTGTTCATAATGCAGCCGCAGGACTTTGTGCTCCTTGGTGAAGCCGGACGAGTAGCAGTCCAGCGTTTCGGCGACCGTCGGGCCGGTGGGTAGCGTGGCGCGAGCCGTGGAGCGCCGTCCGTCGGTTCCGATCGGGGGAGGACTGACCTCGTGAAGCGCATCCTCATGATAACCAGGGAGTACCCTCCAGCCACGGGGGGTATCGGCACCTACTGCGCCCAACTGGCCGCAGCTGCGGTACGAAACGGCCATGAGGTCACGGTCATGGCGCCGGACTACGGCCGTTCGCATGCCGATGCCGTCGGTCCGGGCGAGCCGAAGGTAGTGCGCTATCCGGGCGGCAAATACTCGATCCGGGCGTTTCCGAGGTTCCTCGTTCAGGTTTGGCGCCAGGCCGATCCCCGCAGCTACGATGTGATCCATGCCATCGACTGGCCTTCAGGGACGGTTCTCGGCTTCATCAACCGTTTTCGCCGAGTGCCCTACCGCGTGACGGTCCACGGAACCGAGATCTTGCTGATGCCCGATTCGCGCCAAATCAAGTTGCTGGGCCGCAATTTCTTCTCGGCACCGGACGTGATCCTCACGAACAGCCGCTTCACCAAGTCGTTGCTGCTTGAAAAGTTTCCGGCCGTCGACCCGGATCGCGCGAAGGTGACTTTGCTCGGTGTCGATGAGTACTGGTTCCAGCCTGCCGAGAACCCCGGTGCCGTTCTCGCCAAGTACGGGGTGCCCTCAGACCGGGCCTGCATCCTGACCGTCGGCAGGCTCGATGAGCGCAAGGGGCATCGGCTTGTGCTTAAGGCCCTTGCGAGCCTTCCTGAGTCCGTCGCGGCGCGGACCGTCTACGTGGTCGTCGGTACCGGTAGCGAGGAGTACTCCGACGAGCTTCGCCGGCTCGCCCACCAGAGCAGGGTGCCGGTCGTCTTCACGGGGGCCGTGGCCAATGACGATCTCAGGGCACTCTACGCTTCGGCTCAGATATTCTGCATGCCCGGCGAACCCCACCCACGAAGGGTCGAGGGGTTCGGTCTGGTCTACCTGGAGGCCGCCGCGCAGGGAGTGGCGACGGTCGCATCGCGTGTCGGTGCGATTCCCGAGGTGATCGCCGACGGCCGAACCGGCATCATCATCGAGCCGATGGACGAGACCGCGCTTCGCAACGCTATCTTGCGGTTCCTCGAAGACCCTGCGTACGCATCGCTTCTCGGCGAAAATGCGAGAGAATGGGCGCGGGGATTCTCCTGGGGCAAGTGCGCGCGGGAAACCTACGATGAGCAGTAGGCTCGCTTGACGGGGATTCATCCGCGCCTAGAATTGCCACTACGGACGTCCTGAATGGCGTCCGCCTGACACTCTCCACTGGAGGCCTTGTGCAGATCATCGACAAGAAGTACCGGCTGTTTGGCGTCATCAACCTCATCGACCTGTTGGTCGTCATCGCTCTGATCGTGGGTGCGCTGGTCGTCTGGAAGCTGTTGTGGGGTGGGAGCACGACGACTGTCCCGACCGCCAAGCTCACGGACGTTGAGTACACGCTGTTCTGCGGCTCCCTGCGCAACTACTCCGAGGGCCAGATTCGAGTCGGGGATCCGGTGTCGACCAAGACCTCCGGCAAGTCGATCGGAACAGTGGTTTCGGTGCGAAGCGTTCCGACCCCCGGGGACGTGTTCAACACGGTGACAGGCAAGATCGAGCCCTACACCAGCACGTACACGAAGGACGTGTACATCAATGTGAAGGCCAAGGGCGATCCCACGGCCACCGGCGTTAGCGTCGGCGAGACCCAGGTCCGAAACAACGAGAACATCCTCATCGTCACGCCGACGTTCCAGTGCGATACCGCGATTGCGACAGGCCTCAAGATCGGTGGCGAGTAACGGGTGACGTTCCGGTTGTCCGAGCCCCACGCGAGAAGCATCTCTGCCATAGGCCTCATTCTGCTCGTCCTCGGGGTTACCGCGACCGGCCGAGCCGTCGCGGTCGGACCCGTCGCGGCCGACACCATCGTGCTGGGTGCCCCCCTCGCTATTCTGTTGTGCCTGCCCTACGCGCGATACCGTGGGTTCCGCTCCGCGCCCAGCTATTTGATCGGCCCCGCAGCGCTCGTGTTCCTCTTGATGTCCGTGCTCAGCGTCGCCTGGAACGGTGCCGAGGCCTCGTCGTACCTGACGGTGGTGCGCTATGCGTCCTATTTGCTGCTGGCCCTGGTGGTCGCGATCGTGAGCCAGGACCGCCCCCTGCGGCGCATCCTGCTCTGGACCATGGCACTCAGCGGCTTCGTTACCATGCTCCTCGCCCTTGCCCAGTTCGTGAACCCGACGTTCACGCCGGGCATGAACGGCATCAGCGACACCATCAAGACTCGAGTGGTCGGCACCTTCTACAACGCCAACTTCTACGCTGAGTACCTGGTCCTACTTGCGGGTGTGATAGCCGCTCTGCTGCTTACCGAGAAGGGCAAGGCGCGGTTGACCGCCGGTGCCATCGGGGTTCTCGGCGTCGTGGTGCTGTTCCTCACGTACACCCGAGGCAGCTGGATCGGCCTCATTGCGGGGCTCGTTGTCTTCATCGTGCTGACTGACGTTCGCTACCTGGCGCTCCTCATGGGGGGTGCCGTGATGGCGGCCGTGGCGGTTCCCGGCGTGCTCACGCGTTTGGCCGCTACCGCAGACAACGATAAGTCGGCGAGCTTTCGGCTCGGGCTGTGGAAGGTGGCCGGGGAAGCCATACGTCGCTATCCCTGGCTTGGCGTTGGCGTAGGCAACTTCCTGGTCGTGTATCGCGAAGTCGTCACCGATCGGCCGGACCTCTACGTCGGCTATCTGGGCTTCGGTGCGCACAACGCCTACTTCGCTCTCGCGTCCGAAATCGGGGTGATCGGCGGGATTGCGTTCCTGGTCCTGACAGTCGTCTATGCGACCAAGGGCCTCTACATCGCGACCCGCGCCGATATCAGCGACGACATCAAGTACACCGCGCTCGGTCTGAGTGCCGGGCTCATCGGATTCGTGGTGAACACCTTCACAAGCAACACGTTCCAGCACCCGCAGCCAGCACTGTTCTTCTGGATCATCTCAGGGATCGTTGCCGGGCTTGGCGCCGGGCTGTGGCAGGCCGACATACGACCCGAGCGTGCCGTCGGGAGTGTGGGAGATGGTGTCGTTCGCGGATCGACGTTCGCCCTCTGGGTGAGCCGCATTCGCGCCGCCACAGACAACCTCTGGCGCGAGAGCTTCGTCTTCTCGCGAGTCGCGGTTCCTCGGCATACGCGGGAAGACTGGTTCGCTTCGAGCGTCGTGATGCGCGCGGTCTTCGGTCGGTCGAGCGCCGATCCAACCGAGAACGGCTGATCCGGTGGCCATACGCGCATCGGCGTCGAGCCAGGGGGAGGCCACATGCGCTTCTCGGTAGTGGTGCCCGCCTATAACGCCGCCGAGATGCTTACAGCCACGGTTCGCTCCGTCCTAGAGCAGGACTTCGAGGACTTTGAGGTCGTGGTGTCAAACGACGGTTCGACTGACGGTACGCTGGCCGTGGCCCACTCGCTCAGCGAGGCAGACTCGCGGGTGCGTGTCGTTACCGCCGAGAACGGCGGCTGCGCTGTCGCCCGAAACCGCGGCTTTGAGGCTGCGACCGGCGAATTCGCGGTGCTGCTCGACTCCGACGACCAGCTCGGGCCCGGCTACCTCTCGCGGATGTCGGCGTTCATTGACGAGCATCCAGGCTTCGACATCTACTCGTGCAACGGAACGCGCGTAATGTCCAACACTCGCAGCGAGCCCTTTCTCTCGGGCCCTGCGTACTCGCAGCAAACCTCGTGGACCCTGGAAGACATCATCATCATCAACCGCATTTACATCACGGCGGTCCTTCGTCGTGATCTGTGGGAGCGCGTGGGGGGGTTCACTGCGGGGCTTCGCTACGCGGAGGACTACGACTTTTGGCTGCGAGCGCTAGCGCAGGGGGCAACTCAGATCTACACGCCTCAGCGGCTCGGCGTCTATATGGAACGCGCTGACGGCAAGTCGAAGAACCGCATACCGCACGCCCGAGCACAGATCGGTATCTTCACTCGCCTTGCCGAGCTGCCCGAGCTCAGCGACAAGGCGCGTCGGCTCTGCGCCGAGAAGATCGATCTGCTCGGCAAGCGTATCGAGCGCATCGAGCTGGAGACGCGCCTGCAACAGGGCGACTACTCCGGCGCCCGGAGCGCCTACCTCAGGGTTCGGCCCGCCTACAACTCGCAGGCCATGTACGCGGCCGGGCTTGCACTGATGCTTGTGAGCCCGCGCTTGTACTCGGCGGCGTTCGGAGCCCGGGATGCTCGAAGGGCGATCTCGTGAGTGCGTCACCGGGCGAACGCCCGATCCGAGTCCTGATGCTCGCGAACATGTACCCGTCCGTTGCCGAGCCAGGGTATGGCTCATTCATACAGCGGCAGGAACTCGAACTGACCGAGCGCTATGGCGCCAGGATCAAACTCGTTGCCACCTCTCGGCGGGGGGGCGGCCTGTCGAGCCTCGCAAAGTACGTGTCGCTGCTCTGGCAGACTATCCGGGCCACCGTTGTCGGCGGCTACGATCTGGTTCACGCCCACTACCTCATGCCGATGGCCGCCTTCGCCCTCATCCCCGCGATGGTACGGCGCAGGCCGTTGGTGATCACCGCCCACGGCACCGACATCTTCTCGGGAACCTCGTGGCCCTGGCGACCTCTGATCGCCCGAGCACTCCGATCCGCGTGTGGCGTCATTGTCGTGTCGGAGTTCCTCGCCGAGCGCCTCACCGAGAACTACGGCGTCAACCCTGCGAACGGGAGCGAGTTCGTCATCGCCAACATGGGAGTCAACACCGAGAGGTTCACGCCGGGTGATACCGCCGCGCTCAAGGAGGCGGCAGGCATTCCCGACGGCGCCTTCCATCTCATCTTCGTCGGCAACTTCGTCGAGCAGAAGGGCGTCGTCGACCTCGCGCGTGCGCTCGTCATGCTTCGCGAACGCGGTGTCGATTTCCGGGCGACCCTGATGGGACACGGCCCCGAGATGCCTGAGGTTTCCCGGATCGTGCGGCCCCTCGGCGACGCAGTGCAGTTCCGGACGGTGGTCTCGCACGAGGCGCTGGTCGACGTGTTCCGCTCGGCAGACCTCTTTGTCCTTCCCTCCCGCCGAGAAGGGGTCGGGCTGCTCGTCTGCCTGGAGTCGCTCTCGTGCGGCGTGCCCGTGCTCGCGGGTCGGGCTGGCGGCCTGCCCGAGATCGTGCACGACGGACTGAACGGCGTTCTGGTCGATCCAGAGAACCCTTCCGCGCTCGCCGATGCGATCCAGAGCCTCGCCGAGAACCCCGTGCGCCTGGCGACACTTGCGTCTGCGGCCCGCGCGAGTGCCTTGCCGTACAGTGAGACCGTACAGGCCGAGAAGGTCTACCGCATCTACGAGGAGTGTGCGGGTCGCTGATGCGGATTTGGATCGACATCACCAACTCACCCCATGCGCTGTTCTTCGACCCCATCATCTGCGACCTGCAGGCAGCCGGTCACGAGGTCGCCGTGACGGCGCGCGACTACGCCCAGACGGTGGAGCTGCTCGCACAGAAGGGGATCGACTACACCCTCATCGGTCGGCACCGCGGTGCAAAGGCCTCGGCCAAGGCGCTCGGGCTGGCGAGTCGATCGATGGCTCTGGTCGCCTATGCCCGAGGAAAGCGCTTTGATGTCGCGTTCAGCCACAACTCGAACGACCTAGCGGTGGCCGCATGGACGATGCGTATTCCACATCTGGTGGTTCACGACTATGAACACGCCAAGACGTCCTATGCGGTCAACGCGCGACTGGCAACCCGGATCCTCGTCCCCGAGGCGATTCCGACTGAGGCGATCGTGGCCCACGGCGCGCGATTGGAGAAGGTCGGCCACTTCCCGGGGCTCAAAGAACACGTGTACCTCGGCGCCCACACGCCCACCCGGGACCTCAGAGAAGAGCTCGGTGCAAGCAGCGAGCAGGTGCTGGTGGTGTTGCGTCCTCCGGCGACGATGTCCGCCTACCACCTGGGCATCGGGAACGAGCTCTTTACCGCCCTTATCTCGGCAATAGGGGACAGGCCCGACCTCGTCGGCGTCTTAGTGCCGCGGACCCGAGATCAAGCGGCCGAGCTGGCGTTGACGCTTCCGGCCAATGTCCGCGTTCCGGACGGCGTACTGGACGGGCCTTCGCTCATCCGCAGTGCCGACCTGGTCATCTCGGCGGGGGGAACGATGAACCGCGAGGCGGCCGTGCTCGGGACGCCGGCCTACACCGTCTTCGCCGGACAGCAGGGTGCGGTCGACAACGACCTGATCAGGCGCGGGCTGCTGGTCGACGCGCGGCAGGTAGCCGACGTTGAGTTCGTGCGCAAGCAACCGGCAAGCGGCTGGGTGGTGGAGAACCGGGGAGTGATCCTCGACGAGCTCTACCGGCTCGCAGAGGGCTAGTCTTCGCGGTGTGAGCCCGGTCGGCCTACGCCCATGTACGTGAGTCCCGCATCGGTGACAGCCTTCGCATCGAGCGCATTCCGGCCGTCGAAGACGATCGCCGGCTCCGCCATGATTGAGCGGACCCGCGACCAGTCGAGTTCGATGAGCTCCGGCCATTCAGTCACCAGAACCGCTGCAGAGGCGCCTTCAAGCGCCTTCCACACCGTGGTGCAGCGCGTCGCGTCCCCAAGGTCGACAAGGCCGGCTACAGGGTCGTATGCGCTGACTTCGGCGCCCTCCTCCAGCAGCAGAGGGATGATGTCGAGTGCGGGGGACTCGCGAACGTCATCGGTCATCGGCTTGAACGACAGGCCGAGGACGGCGATCTTGCGCCTCCACAGATCCGGGATGGCCCGGCCGAGGCGGATCAGCGGGAGAAGCCGCTGACGGTTGTTTACATCGATTACGGCTCTGAGCAGGTCGAACTGGTACCCGTTCATGGTTGCGATGAAGTCGAGCGCGCGCGTGTCCTTGGGGAAGCAGGATCCGCCGTACCCTATGCCCGCATTGAGGAAGGCCGGTCCGATTCGCGTGTCGAATCCGATTCCCTCGGCCACAGAGTCAACGTCCGCACCGATGTTGTCGCAGAGGTTCGCGATCTCGTTGATGAAGCTGATCTTGGTGGAGAGGAACGCGTTACTCGCGTACTTGATCGTCTCGGCGCTCGCCACGTCGGTGACCACGATGGGTGCGTCAAGGCTTGAGTAGAGCTCGGCAACCTTGTCGATGGCGCGCGCATCGTCGCCGCCGATCACGACTCGGTCGGTGTGGTACCAGTCGTGGATCGCGTGGCCCTCGCGATCCACGACTGGAACCACACCGACCGAG
>CAZIPT010000063.1:0-14754 GCA_964541375.1 uncultured Eubacteriales bacterium | reverse complement strand
TGACCACGTAGTCGGTGGTCGCTTCTCCGTAGTAGATACGCGGCTGCTTGGTCTCAAGGTTGGTGGCGGTCTTGGGAGGAACGTCGCCAATGATGAACTTGGGCATCCCGCGGGGGTCCGCCTCGTTGACGGGACTCATGACGAGCCCGAAGCCATGGGTGTAGACCAGATGGCGGTTCACCCATGTCTGTGCGGTCGACGGCAGAAGGGCCGAGTTCATCTCGCGCGCCGAGACCAGCACCTGCTGCCGAACCCCATCGATGGTGTAGCGGTCGACGTCGACGTCGGGAAACTCGTAGTACGGTCGAATCGACTGCAGTTGCGCGTACGACTGCGCCATGATCTTCGGATCCCATAGGCGTACGTTCTTCAGGGTCTGGCGATCGGCTACGACGTCGGCAGGCGTCAGACTCTCTGTAGCGGGGAACTTTTGCCCCTTGACGTCCGTCAGCCCGAACGCCTTTCTGGTCATCTCGATGTTGCGCTCGATATAGGGAGTCTCGGCAGATGCTTCGTTAGGGGCGACGACGAACTGCTGCATGAGCCCGGGCCACACCGCGCCGAGCAGAATAGACGCCGCGAACCACACCCCAAGCGCGGCCAGCGGGAGGCGCCAGCCCTTGTAGCGGATGTTGAGCAACAGTGCGAGCGCCGTGACGATCGACACCACTATGAGGATTCTGTACGCGGGGAGCTGAGCGTGCACATCCGTGTAGCCAGCGCCGACGATCTGCCCCCGCGTGGAGAAGTTGAGCTCCCAGATCGAGATCCAGTACCGAAATCCCCAGGCGAGCACGATGAGCGCCATGAGCACCGAAAGATGTGCCTTCACGTGTGGGGCAAACCCTTTGAGCCTCGCCCAGGGCTGAATCGCACCATCGATCACGTGCACGGCGAATGTGAGCACCGCCGTCATGATGAGGATGCCGGTGAGCCAGTTACTCAGGGCGTTATAGGCAGGCAGCTCGAAGACGAAGAAGCCGACGTTGCGGCCGAACTGCGGGTCGTTGTACGGGAAAGGCACGGCGGCCAGCGCCACACGGAACGTCTGCCACTGGGAGGACATCCCCAAACCGTTGAAGAACGCCAGCACCAGGCACCCCCAGAGGATCACGCGATCCAAGATCGGGCCGAACCTGCCGCGCAGCGCCTCGATGAACACCTCGACCTGTTCGGGCGTGCCCTCGGGCATGCCGATCGGTACCGCCTTCGGCGCCATGCGGCGCGCGATCCGCAGGTTCACGTAGAGCACAACGAACGTGATCAGCCCGAAGACCAGACCGGTGGCGATCTGGGAAACGATGCGGGTCACGAAGACCGAGCGCTGCCCCAGGTCGCCGTACCAGAGCCAGTCGATCCACACGCCCGAAAGCCACCTGAGGAACGGAATCCCAATCGTGAAGAACACCGCGACGATTGCGGCCACGAGCACGTACACGCGCTGCCGACCAGGTGTAGCCATGAACACTCCTTCTAGGACGTCAGAGGTAGTCGTCCACTTCGATGTTGAGCAGCTGCGGATCCAGGCATGCCACCACGCTCACATCCGGAGTGGTCTCGAGCGAGAGGTCGGTCGGGGCAAGGAACTCCCCGTCCGGTGAGGTGATGAGCCGGACCTGCGGTCTGGCCGGATCGCTCGCGTCGGCGGCGAGAACGATCGCCACGGCCCCGGTCGACAGCCTGACCACCGAACGCGGCGGGTACAGCCCCATCATCCCCACGAACACACGCACCAGCGCGGGGTCGAACGCCTTTCCCGAGCCTTGCGCGATGTTGAGCATCGCATCGTCCTCGACACGCGCCGCAGAGTAGCTTCGCCGAGAAGTCATCGCGTCATATGCGTCGGCGATCGCCACGATGCGGCTGCACAGGTGTTGCTGCCTTCGAGGGGTCCGCGACGGGTATCCCGAGCCGTCCCACCCCATGTGGTGCTCGAGAATCATCACGACCGCCGACTTGTCGAGCCCGGGGAGCTGAGCGATCATCTCGGCACCGGACACCGGGTGCTGGCGCACGCGCTCCCACTCTTCGGCGGTGAGAGGCCCCGGCTTGTTCAGCAGCGCCGGATCGATCGTCAGCTTACCGATGTCGTGAAGAAGCGCGCCCGCACCAAGCGTCGAGAGGAACCGGTGATCCTCGCTGACGCACGATCCGAGCGCGAGCGCCACAACGGCAACATTGGCCGAGTGGAAGAACGTGTATTCGTCGTAGTTGCGCAGCGCCGTCAGTTGCAGCATCGCGTAGCGGTTGGTCAGCACGTTATCGACCAGCGAGCGAACGACGCCGTTCACCCGTGCTGCGCTCACCTGGCGGCCGCTCTGTAGGAGCAGGTCGGTCTCACGCAGAAGCGAGAGAGCGCTGCTCATCGCCTCGCGTGGGCTCTCGGTTGGACCGTCTCCGTCGCGCTCGTCGACGGTGGCCAAGACCTGCACCTTTGCGAACTGTACGTGCGGCAGGTTAGCCTCGGCCGCCATCTTGCCCACACCGCCGGCCGCTTCGACCTCCTCGGCGTCAGCGGCGAGAATCCGGCTGGCGCTCATGAGCTCGCCGGCGCTCAACCCGACTCGAAGTATGATCGACCCGATTCCCAGCCCACGCATCTCCTGATCGAGCTGACTGAAGAGCGTGGTCTCCTCGGCCAAGACCTGCGAGCCCAGAAGTATCTCGCCGTCGAAGAAAGCCAGCTGCACGTCGACGCCGGCGCTATGGTAGACCTGAATCACGTCGCTCAGGCGCGCCACCGCGTCAGCAACCGCAGGATGGTCCATCGGGTAGAACCGCGCCGCCCTTCGCAACGCCGACAGACGGGTGAGAAGGCTGCGCGCCGCCTTGAGCTGAGCCCCCGTGTAGCGGACCGTGTCACCGCCGATGCCCGTGTACGCGGTAACCGGAAGCCCCCTGGCCGGTGACGTCAACGCCTCGGTGGGCCCGTGAGAAACGGGGGTCGATGCCGGAGCCGTGTCGGCGACGCCCGGTGGGGGCACGGCCGGACCTACGTCGCCCTGAGGCCGTCGTGTGCTCTCGTCGCTCATCGTGCGGCCCCCTTGGACTTGATCGCCGCGATGGCCGACTCGGCTGCGGCTCGCAGCTCCTTGCCTCGGCCACCGCCCAGAAGCGACCGCTTCCCTGCGAGGCCTTCTAGCGTGGGCAGCGCGCTCGTCGCTCCGAGTCTGCCGAGCGACTCGATCGCTTCGACCCGTGGCCCCGTGTCGCGGCTGCCGCGTCCCTCACCGCGCGCGACCGCTTCAAGGGCCCCCACAGCGGCGGGCGAACCCGACTCACCCAGATAGCGTGCGGCGAGTTGGACGTTTTGGACGTCGTCATCTGAGAGCGAGGCCACGAGCATCTCGGTGGCCAGGCGGTCGTTGATGCCCGATAGTCCGCGGATCGTCTCTCGGCGAACTCGGGCGTCGGGATGTCGAAGCGTACGCTCGAGATAGATCAGCACCGCCGAGGACTTGGTAGACGACAGGATCGCAACGACGTTGCGCACGACATACCACCGCGAGTCGCCGACCGACGCCCCGAGTTGCGCAGTGTGTTCGCGCGCCATCCCCGAAAGCAGGTCGACGAGGGACTTTCGCGCCGCCATGCTGGGCTCGTCGGCAAGTATCTCGAGTAGCGGTTTGATCGCCGAGCTCCCCAGAATGCCGATCAGCTGTTGGGCGGCCTCGTACTCAGGCGACCCCTTGGGATACACGCGCATGGTTCGCGCAAGCTCGCGTATGTCACCCGGGCGTGCGAACCGCTCGATGGCTTGCTCCACCCGAAGACGCTGCTCCGGTGAGAGCTCCGGATTGCTGGCGCACTCGCCCAGAGCGACCGCCGCGTCGGTCGCCACCTGAACCCCACCACACTCGATCAAGTAGTCCAGCGAGCCTTCGAGCGCCGACATCGTCGAGGCGAACTGGGCGGGTCGTGTGTCCAGCCCGACCAACGTTATCATCGCCGCGATGACGTCGCTGTCGGTAGTGCCGCGTGCCGCTTCCACTCGAAGAGCAGCGATATCAGGATCTACTGGTATGGCTCCATTTGAAGAGCGCGGGATGTTGAGCAGTGACAGGACCATCTCGGCGGGGGGAGCCCCCTCGGCGGGTTTGCTTGGGCCTACTGTCAGCCGTGACGGGGTCGCCTGCGCGAGGATGCTCTCGGCCTTGGCCTCAGGAATACCCGCTTCCAACATGGCCGAACGGGCCATCTCCACGATCTCCTCGCGGTCGGACGGCGATATCAGCACGAGCTCGCGGATCGCCCGGATGAGTTCATCCTCGGTGACTTCGCCCTGCACCACGCCTTCTGCGAACACCCGTGAGATAGTGTCGAACCCCAGCTGTCGGACGACCCCGGCGAGCGCCGAGGACTGCCGGCTGTCCGGCATGACCTGCTTGACCAGTAGGTCCCTCTGGAGCCGAGTGCTCAGACCCTCGATCGCCTGCGCGAGCGCGCGGCAGAGTTCGTGCTGCGCCTCCTCGCCAGACGCCGCAGCCACGTCCGCAAGTGCGCTCAGTCGCGCTCCGACCGCCGCCAGCGCCGCGGACGTCTCATTGGCGTCGTAGATCTGCTGGAGGTAGTCGCGAATGGCGGCGGAATCGCCAATGGACCGGGTCAGCAGGACCTGGTCATACTCGCGACCCGCCATCGCAGCCGAAAGTGCCTCCTCGATCGCCGCCGAAACGCCGAGAGCCTCCTCGGCATTGGGATCAAGCGTCGTGGGAAGCTGAGCGTCAACGATGGTCATCCGCAGCTCGCGGACGGTGATGGTGCCGACACCCAGTTCCCACAAGCGGGACTCAAACCCTCCGGCCGAATCAAGATCGTCCGGTGGAAGCTGCAGGATCGTGAGGAACGAGATGACCTCCCGGCCCTGAAGCCCGGCGTGGAACCGCACCTCGGAGAGCCTCCGCAAGACCATCTCGTGGGCGAAGTCGGTGAACCCCTTGTTCCCGGGGAAGACCGGAGCGTCTTCGTAGACGAGCCCGGTCTTGGTGACCGTCAGCCTCAGCTCTGGGAGCTCACTCAAAGCAGCGCTCAAAGCATCGACACACGCTGCGGCGGCATTGGCGGGAATCTCGCTCTGGGGCGGATACATACTGACTGCCTTGTTTGCCACGACCAAGAGGCGGACGAACTGCTCTACCAGCGGTGGTGCCTTGGGACGACCTTCTTGGGCGGCGACCACAAAAATCCTCCCTCGCCGAATGCTGCGTTCCGGCCGAGCAACTGTGCTCCCCTGAGTATAGGACAGGCGTGCGATATCATCGGCGAATGACTGGACTTGGATCAAAGCAATCCCATGGCGAAGAGCGCCCTCTCAGCGACGGGCCCGCCCGATTGGTGCTCGCTTCGCAGTCACCGCGCCGTCGCCGTCTCCTCGGCTGGCTGGGGCTGCCGTTCTCGGCGACCGCCGTCGACACGCCTGAGGACCTCGACAGCCCGCTCGCCTCGAACCCCTCGGCTCTCGCCGAGTCTCTTGCCGCCGAGAAGGCCGAGGCCGCTCTCGCCGAGGGCCTGGGTGACGACGCTGTGGTGCTCTGCTTCGACACGATCGTGGTGCTGGACGGCGAGGTGCTCGGCAAGCCGATGGACCTGCCCGATGCGTGGCGGATGCTGCGCGCGCTGTCGGGGCGGACACACCAGGTGGTGACCGGCGTCGCAATCGCGTGCCCGGGCGAAACGGCTCCGCGCACACTCGCCGTGACCACCGAGGTGACGATGAAGCCACTGTCCGACTGCCAGATCGAGGCGTGGATGGCGATGGGCGAGTTCATGGGCTGCGCCGGTGCCTACAATATTGAAGGCCAGGTCGCCGAGGTCACCGCCGACGAGTGCTACCAGAACGTCGCCGGATTGCCGCTGTGCCACCTGTACACCGAGCTCGCGCGCACGACCGGGCTCGATGCCGGGCTCGAAGCCGGGCGGCGCGGTGCTTGCCTGGGAAACCAGCGGCCGTCGTCGCCTATCGCCGAGTGCGATGCCGCATTGGGGCGCACGTGCAGCCTCGGCCCACGGCTGGTGTCGGCCACCGGCTGACGCTCGCGCGGGCCTTGCCCTGTGTCGGCCCCTCGCTCACGCCCGCCTGGCAACCACGATGACGCTCTCGTCCTTGTCGGCGTCGAAGGTTCGGCCGTCGTGCGCACCGAAGGCCTCGACGCGCTCGAAACCAGCAGCCTCAAGCTCGGCGCTGAGCAGCCCGAACGGCAACGCCGTGTGCGGGGACCGACGAGAAGAGATGTCCCAAACGCCCTCGCCGTCGCGGGTGAGCGTCACGAAGTCGAAGTCGAGGTACTCGGCGCCCTCCGGGTAGTCGATAACGCGCAGAAAGACGCGGGTCCCCTCGGGAACCTCGCGCACGATGGGCGGAATCGCCCGCGGTTTGCCGTCGAGGAGACGCGCGTGGTTGAGAAGGTGCAGCACCAGGACTCCGCCCGGACTGAGAACGGCGTGGAAGTCCGCGAGGGCCTCACGCAGACCCGCACGTCCCTCAACGTGCGGAAGCGCGTTGCCGGTGCACGTCAGCGCGTCGGCCGGGCCGAGACCCAGCGCAGCGAGTTCGCCGAAACCGCCTCGCACCAGCCGCAGCTGGCCGCCGCCCGAGGCGACGCGCGCCGCGGCTTCGGCCACGTTGGCCTGCGCCTGCGCGAGCATCGAGTCGTCGGGGTCGACCGCGTCGACTGACATACCGTTCTCGGCGAAGGCGATGGCGTGACGCGCACTGCCGGCTCCCACGTCGATAAGCGACTCGGCGCCCGTCTCGGCGAACAGCGCCTCGAAGAAGGGCATCTCCCGAGCGAGCCGTGCATGCCAGTTCACGAACGTGTCGTAGTCCGACGCCGGCGCGACGCGGGGTTCCTCGGCGGGAGCGGTCATGGGTCCTCCAGAGGGTGGGACGGGGGGCGCCTAGGGCAAGAGCGGCTCGTCGAGGCGGAAGATGCGCGATGCGTTGCCGCGCAGGATCAGATCCCGGTCACCTGCCGAGAGGCCCATCTCCTCGAGCGTGCGCTGCTGCATGAAACGAATCCACGTACGGTACGGCGCTGTGGTGCCGGAGTCAGTACCGAAGAGAACTCGCTCCGGGCCCAGCGCCATGAGGGCACGTTCGAAGACCTCGGCCAGCGTCATCTTGGGAACGTAGTAGTCCATCCAGTTGTTGGTGCCGCTCGTGTCGACACAGACGTTCTTGCACTGGTACGCGAGACGCAGCACGCTGTCGAGCCACCCGGCGCCGAAGTGGGCGATCACAAAGCTCAGGTCCGGATAGTCGCGGGCGACAGGTGAGAGGTCGAGCGGATCGGCGTAGTTCAGGTCGCCGGTGGGATCCACCGTGACTCCGTAGTGGATGATCATGTTGGCCTTCAGCTCGTTGGCCTTCTCGAAGAACGGTCGGCACGCCGGGTCGGAAAGCCGGTAGCAGCGGTTCACCGGATAGAGCTTCACGCCGCGGAAGCCCGCCGCCATCTCGCTCTCGAGCAGATCGGGCGAGCGCGGATCGCGCGGGTCCACGTTGCAGAGCGCATGAACGTGACCGTTCGCGGCCTTGATGAAGTCGCGCATGTACTGCGAGTCCGGAAGCACCGAGACGATGAGCGCCTTGGCCACGTTCGCCGCCGAGATCCGCTCGACGTACCAGGGCGCGATCTCCTCGGCGGTCATGTCCGGGAGCGTCTCGGCTTGTCGGCGTCCCCACTTGCCCTCCTTGAGCGCCTGCTTGAAGCGCTTGGGCGTCTCAGGCCGCTCGGCCATCTCCATGAGAAGCGGGAGTGTGAACAGGTGGACGTGGGTGTCGATGACGTCGCCGGGGACGGTGGGCTTGGCTTCAGCGATTCGGGGCATTCAGGGCTCCTCGGCGAGCTACTGGGAAGACGTGGGCGGCACGGGCGGCTGAGGGACGGGCGGCACCGGCGGTGCAGCTGGAGGCACGGGCGGCGGTGCATCGATCACGGTCGCGAAGGGCTCCTCGGGGATCACGATCATTGCGATGATGTAGATCACCAGCGCCGGGAAGAACGAGGTGAAGACGGCCAGCGCGGCGTAGATCACTCGCAGCAGATTCGCGTCGACGCTCAGGTAGTCTGCGACTCCCGCTATGACTCCACCGACCACCCGGTTGCTTCGGGAGCGGTAGAGCTTCCGCCCGCGGATCACCAGTTGACCGCCGCGTCGGGCGACGATAATCACCAACACGCCCATCGCAATGATGGCCAGAGGCCATCCCACGCGCGCGATCACGTTGAGAACCGCACGCAAAGGCCACAGCAAAGGGGCGAGGAAGCTGTTGAGCAACCACCAGGCACCCCACAGGATCAGGCCGGCTCCCAGCACGACGAGCCAGTCAGACCGTCGCTCGTGTCCGCTCACGAATGCCTCCTAGTACGTGTCGATCGATACCGCGCCGACGCCGGCCTCGGTTCTGATATCCCAGCTCTTACCCGCCGAGGAGTAGCCCGGCGTCTGCCACACCTCTCCGCGGTGCTCGAAACGGCCTCCGATGTCGGTCGCGACGAGCCCCGTTTGGGCCGAGATGCTTGCCTCGGCATCGCGCGGCAACAGGATCCGTACTTCCGAGACGCCCGCCTTGACTGCCAGCGTGGATTTGTTCTGGCCGGCGGGCACGTCGCCGAGCTTGATCGTGACCGCGCTGACTCCGGACTTTACGGCCGCATCACGGACGAGTACATCGGACAGGTCTGCATCCAGGGACGATGCCCCCGTCTCGATGGCAATGTCCCACAAGGCCGAGTCCGAGAGTTTCGTGTCGATACTTGACCCTGACATGCCCGGTCCGGCCACTGTCGCGCGGTTCTCATCCGCGATGCCGATCCTGACCCATGCAGCGTCGCCGTTCCTGCCCGTCGCAAACGACGGCGGCCCATAGATGGATGCGCTCTCCACGGACACCAGCTGACGTCCGCTCCCGATCCGTATGTCACCGGCCCCTCCCTTGAGCGAGAGGCTCGCCTTCTTGACCCCCACTCCCGGCTCGGAGAACTCGGTGCGTGTTCCCGGGCTGACCCACGAGGGCGTCGGCAGGTTCAATCCCAGGCCGGTCCATGAAACGGCGACCGCGTACGCCAGCGTCATCCAGATCACGAGCGTCGCGACGATGCGGATCCAGCCCTGCCGGAGTCCTTTGGAGAGAATCGTGAGACCGAGGGCGATCACCAGCGCAGGCCACAGCGTGATGACCGTCCACCACACGCTCCACGAGATGTAGCCGGTCGTGTTCCCGAGCAGAATCAGGCCGAAGATCACGGTGCCCAGACCCTCGAAGACCCGATCCACTCCCCACCCGCCGCTGCCGGGTGTGAACACCTGGACCACCCCGGCCACCACGATGATGAGAGGCCACAGCGCCCACCAGGGAGCGTTGAAACCGGGCACGAACTGCCCGACTAGGAACAGCGCACCTATGACTACAAGCATGACGCCGAGGAAGACGCCGCCCCCGCGACGCGGTGCGGATGTCTGCGGTGCTGGCTGCCCGGGGTCACTCATTCGTCCACCTCCGCGTCTCCGCCGAGTTCCTCCGGCGCGCTCACGCGTATCCGCGCGATGCGGCGCCTGCGCATGGTCTGCACTCGGAACCGGTAGCCCTTGCTCTCGAACCGCTCACCGGGGACGGGGATGTGCCCCAGTTGAGACAGGAGCCAACCCGCGATCGTCTCGTACTCGTCGGACTCCACGGCGGGTATGCCGCGCTCGACGGCCTCCTCGATCGACAACCTGCCGTCGAAGATCCACTCGCCTGGACCCACCTGCTGAATGAAGCGGTGCTCGCGGTCGAACTCATCGGCGATCTCGCCCACGATCTCCTCGACGATGTCCTCCATGGTGGCGAGACCAGCGGTGCCGCCATACTCGTCGACCACGATCGCCATCTGGTTGTGCATGGCGCGCATCTCCGAGAGGAGCGGCAGGATGCGCTTGGTCTCAGGAACGAACACCGCCTCGCGCATGTGCTCGGTGATCGGCTGGTTGCGCCCGTCGTCGGAGAGCGGGCTGACCAGGTCCTTGAGCAGCGCGACTCCCACGATCTTGTCCCTGTCACCGTGGAACACCGGAACGCGCGAGAAGCCGGTGCCGCGCATGATCTCGGCAGCCTCGACCACGGTGGTGGTATCCGCGGCAAGCACCATGTCGACGCGGGGAACCATTATCTCGCGCGCAACGGTGTCTCCCAGCTCGAAGATCTCGTGGATCATGCGCTTCTCTTCGTCGAGCAGGCTGCCCTGCTCGGTGACGAGGAGCTTGATCTCCTCCTCCGAGACACCCGGACGCCCGCCCTTGCTCTTCATCCCGATGAGCCGAGCGACTGCGTTGGTCGAGACGGTGAGCAGCCACACAAGCGGCGCGAGTGCTCTCTCAAGCCACAGAACCGGCCGAGCGACGCTCATCGCGACCCTCTCGGCCCGCTGGAGGCCCAGCCGCTTGGGGACGAGCTCGCCGAAGACCAGCGACAGGTAGGTGATCGCAAGCGTCACAAGAACGACCGCCACTCCGGACGCGATGCTTGCGAGCCACGCGATGCCGAACGAAGAGAGCCAGTTCGCGAGCGGCTTGGCCAGCGTCACCGCTCCCGCGGACGCAGCCAGGAAGCCGACCGCCGTGATGCAGATCTGGATGGTGGAGAGTAACCGCGTCGGGTCCTCGAGCAGCTTGAGAGCGGTCTTGGCGCCGCCGGAGCCCTCCTCGGCGCGCTGCTGCAGCGCTGCCCGGCGCGCGCTGATGAGGGCGATCTCGGCCGCCGCGAAGTAGCCGCCGACCGCGGTGAGCACGAGGATGAGCAGCAGCTCGACTCCGATGGTCTCCATGAGGTGTAGGTTACCAGCATCCCGGGACTGGAAACCGCCGTATGCGGGTGGTCGACACAACGCGTCCATGCCGCTCCTCTCAACCGCGGCGCATCTTTGCCCGATATACGAAGGGTTGGCGCGTCTCCGCGGGTCAGAGGATACGTGCGCTACTATGCGCTGGGGGACCAGACAGAGAGGTTTCGCCGAATGCCCGATGCTGCTGCCATGAAGAGCCTCGAAGCCGTGTTGCGCTCGCTCGCAACGGCGGCGCGGTCTCTGCGCCTCTACCCCGCGGCGAGCCCCATTCCCCTGCAGTCCGTGGCGGCCGTCCGAGACGCCCTCGACAACTACTTCTCGACCGACCCCGGCCCGCTGTCCATCGCGCTCGCCCGTGACGGCTTCTCGGTGGACGGCACCCCGGTGGGCGCGAGCATACCCGGTGCCCGCGACCTGTCAGACGAAATGCGCGCACACGGAGTCGCCGAGATCGAGGTCTCCGCCGAAGTCACCGGTGAGGAACTGCTCGCATTCCTGAGCGTGATCGCACAGCCCGTCGACGAGGTTCGCGAAGGAGGCGGTGTCGCGGCGCTCGCCCACGCACAAGGCGTGGAACACCTGCGCATAGCCGAAGTGCGACTCGCGGTCATCGAGCAAGAGGTCGAGGCCGAGGCCGACAATCCCCTGGTCGGCATCTCCGACGATCCGGGCGACCTCGCGGCCTGGTACGCCGCGGCGGCTGCGGGCGACCCGGCGGCGTTCGAGGCCGAGCTGCTGAGTATGGTCCGCTCGGCTGGTCCCGAGGGCGAGGTCAAGCTGGTCCGGTCACTCGGCCGGGCGTTCAAGTCACAACCCCCGACTGGCCAGGATGCGTTGCTCATGCTGGCGATGAAGCCTGGACTCGCGCGCGACTTCGTGGGTGACATGTTCGAGAACTTCGACGCCGCGCAGATCGCCGGGTCGATACTGGCCGGATCGTTGGGCAAGAACATGCTCGCACTGTCCAACGCGCTCAGCAGCCTGCCCCTCCAGAAGGCCGCTGACGAGGTCCGCGCCGAGGTCCAGGCGATGCTCGCCCAAGCGGGGCACGGCGCCGAGGAGACCGAGTTCCTCGACCACATGCTGGAGGTCCGCGCGAGTAAAGACCCGGAACCGGATCTCGTCGAGGCCGACCGCACCTACAAGGCCGTGCTCTCGGCCGCGACTCTGTCCGAGGACGACATCGCTCGCGCCCGCTTGGCGGTTGCCGCCTCGGGGCGCGACATAGGCGCTGCGGGTGTCCGTACCATGCTTGCGCTCATGGACGAGCAGACCGACTTCGAGCGCTACTGCCGCAGCGCCGAGAACCTCGCCGGCACCGTTCCCGGCCTGATCGAGAAGGGCGACTTGGCCCTCGCATCCCGCGTGCTGAACGAACTGGAGAGCCGCCAGACTCACAACGCCGGGCCGTGGCCCGACCTCTCGCAGCGGCTCGAGTCGGCCCTGACGGTCGCTGCCGACAAACGCGCGATGAGCGCGCTGGTCAAGGCCGTGGTCGTCGACCCATCACTGGTAGGCGAAGCGACCGAGATAGTGCATCACGCGGGCGATTCGGCAGGACCGACGCTTGTCGCCGAGGCGATTCCGCTCAAGGACGACGGCATCGCAGTCGCCGAACAGCTTCTGGGCAGGCGCGTCATCGACCTGCTCAACGCCGCCGCGCTGGAAACGCCGTGGCACCTCATCGGACCGGTCGTGCGAAGGCTGGCAATCGCGGGAGACCCCCGCTCGGTGGCCACCGTCGAAGCACTCATGGAGCGCCCTGACGAGCAGACCCGCCGAGAACTGGTCGCCGCGCTCGCTTCAGTGCGCGGCCCGCTGTCCAATCGGCTGCTCGCGGAGGCGCTCCGGGATCCGAGACCTGAGACGGTCGCGACCGCGGCGCGGGCGATCGCACGAAGCGGTGAGCCCGGCTCGGCGGCTCTGCTTGCCAACCGGATCAACGAGCTCGATCTCGACCGCGGCGACTACCTCCTCGGCAAGGAGCTCATCGGGGCGCTTGCGCGCACGCCGGAGCCTGCCGCCGATGAGGAGCTGGCCAAACTGGCAGCGCGTCGCTCGTTCCTGAAGCGCGGCCATTTCACCGATGTCCAGTCCTTGGTCGCCGAAGCGCAGAAAGCACGGGCTGGGGGCGTCGCCAGATGAGCACCCCCTCCGACATCGTCGTCGCCCTAGGGGCCTGCCGGCGCGCGGTCCAACTCTACCCGCCGTCACATCCTGCATTCAGGGAGGCGCTGGACTGGCTCGAGACCTCCGTGCATGAAGTCGCGGTCACCGACCCATTCGTGCTCAACGTGCACCAGGGCCGGCTCTACCACGGCAGCACGGTCATCTCAGACGAGGGCGCCGGCGTTCAGTCGGTCGCCGAGGCACTCGAGGAGCGCTCGATCGAATCATTGACGTTCCTGCCTTCGCTCACCCGCGCAGACGCGCTGAGTCTCGTCGAGGTACTCACCATGAGACCGGGCCCCGACCTGGATGTGAGCGAAGAGCTCAACTCACGCGGCGTCTACGGCGTGACCGTCGCCTTCCTCGCGGAGGAGACGGAAGTCGAGGAGGCTGTCGAGCGCGAGGAGCGCGATCGGCTCCGCGACCAGGACCGAGCCCTCTACAACCGGCTCCTCTCCAGCCTCCGCACGATCTCCCAGCAGCTGGCTGCGGGTGGGGGCGTGGACCTCAGTGGGGCGAGCAGCATGGTCGGAAGCGTGCTCGGCCGGCTCCTTGAGGACCCTGCAGCCATGATTGCGCTGGCGACCATCCGGGGCGCTGGCGAGCGCACTCTCTTCCACTCGCTCAACGTGATGATCTACTCGCTGGCATTGGGCGAACGGCTGGGACTGCCCGAAGAGAGCCTGCCCACACTCGGAACCGCGGCTCTACTCCACGACGTAGGCAAGTCGGCCTTCAACCTCAACGACCCCTCGCAGGCCCGGCAGATGGAGCTGCTGCATCCCGCTATCGGCGCCGAGATACTGCAGCGCGTGTCCCTCGACGATCCGGCGCCGCTTCTGGCCGCGTACGAGCATCATATGAATGTCGACGGCACCGGCTTCCCCGAGCGCCCAGCCGACTACATCGCACACCCCTACAGCCGGATGATCGCCGTCGCGAACCACTACGAGAACCTGACCAATGCGACGGCCAGCCGAGTAGCGCTGACCCCTGACAGGGCCGTACTTCAAGTGCTGAGGGATGCGGGGACTGCTCTCGATCCGTTCTTCGCTCGGCTGTTCGC
Source organism: uncultured Eubacteriales bacterium (assembly GCA_964541375.1). Lineage (GTDB taxonomy): Bacteria > Actinomycetota > Coriobacteriia > Anaerosomatales > JAAXUF01 > JBAXEO01. The sequence continues at coordinate 693 of CAZIPT010000063.1, read as the reverse complement.
GAGCGCTTTGGGTGTCTTCCCGATCGGCTGTCTGGTCCGGCTCTCTGACCAGTCGGTGGGGGTGGTCGAACGACCGGGCGCTGACCCTCTGGCGCCTCAGGTCCGACTGACGTTTGACGCCGCGGGAACCGAGCTTGAGCGCCCCGAGCAGGTCGATCTCTCATCGGGGAGTGTGCGAATCGTCGAAGTCATCGCGCAGGAATCGGTGAACATCGAGGCCTCGGACAAGCTCTAGCTTGGGCTAGTGCTCGACGCCGTTCCCGCTGAGGCCGTGCAACACCTGCGCGATGAGCGCGAGCCGTCTCCCGCGATCCTGGCAAGCGTCGACGAACAGCTGAACCTGATCGCGAAGCTCGGGCGTGGGATCGTACCGAATCAGGCCACCCGTGCAGTTGAGAATCTCGCCGTCGCAGAGGTCATCGACTTCAGGCTCAACCTCTTCGACGCGGCGGCCCAGACGCGTGGCCAGGCCGCTGGCGTCGAGAACGGCACTGGGGTTGCGATGGAAGAACACGATGATGTCCCACGCCAAGAGAGATCTGACGTGGCAATCGACGAACCTCGTGACTGTGGGTCCCAGGACCCCCTCAAGGTCGTACAAGCTCTGACCCGTCCTCTGGACGAACGCTGGCACGTACGCGAACCCGGCTCCGAGGGCGCGAGCCACTGCCGAAACTACTCGGCAGGCAATCT
>CAZIPT010000062.1:0-14901 GCA_964541375.1 uncultured Eubacteriales bacterium | reverse complement strand
AAGATCTTGGTCACGACATCCTTGTTGCTCAAGGCTGCCATAGCCAAGCGTCGGGAGTGCACATCGCCCTTCTTGGCCCAAGTGATCGTCTTCTCGACGAGCGGGCGGACCTCCTTGGCGCGTGTCTCGGTGGTCTTGATTCGGTCGTTGGTGAGTACCGCGATCGCGAGGGACTTCAGCATCGCCTTGGTATGCGATGCGTCCGTGCCAAGCTTGCGGCCCTTCTTGAGGTGTCTCATCTCGCGTTACTCCTACTACGGCTTCAAGCCCAGGCTCATGCCCTGCAGCTTGTCCTTGACCTCTTCAATGGACTTAGCGCCAAAGTTGCGGATGTTGAGCAGGTCCTGCTCAGAGCACTCCGTCAACTGGCCGATCGTGTTCACTCCCTGGCGCTTGAGGCAGTTGTAGGAGCGGACCGAAAGGTCGAGCTCCTCGATCGGGGTCTCCAGCATGCCCTCATCCTCATCGACCTGTGCGGTGAAGATCCCGTCCTCCGGCAGACTGGACGCGGCCTGCTCGGCGAAGAGCATCATATGCTCGTCGATGATCTGTCCGGCACGAGCCACGGCATCGCCGGGCTCGACCGCACCGTTGGTCTCAACCTCAAGGGTGAGGCGATCGTAGTCGGTACGCTGACCGACGCGGGTGTTCTCGACGACATACGTACAACGCGTGACCGGCGAGAAGAGCGAGTCGACGTTGATCACGCCGATCGGGTCCTCTGCGCGCTTGTTGCGGTCCGCGGACACGTAGCCGCGACCCACGCCGATACGGATGCTCATCTCAAGCTTGCCCTTGTCGTTCAGGTGCGCGATCACGTGATCGGGATTGACGAGCTCGAACTCGGTCGGGACCTTGAGGTCCTTTCCGGTCACCGTCGCCGGCCCGTTCACGGTCAGCGTGGCCACGGCGTCGCCGCTGCCCACGCCGGCATCCCGGAAGACAAGACCCTTGACGTTGAGGACAACGTCGGTCACGTCCTCACGGACACCGTCGATCGATGCGAACTCGTGCTGGATTCCCTCGACGCGAATCGAGGTCGCCGCTGCACCCTGCAGCGACGAGAGCAGCACGCGACGCATGCAGTTGCCCAGCGTGTACCCGAACCCACGCTCGAGCGGCTCAACGATGTAGCGCGCAACCCGGTCGTCGATCTGATCGACCGTGACCTGGGGCCTCATGAACTCAGTCATCAAGCAGCCTCCCTGGCTTCTCGGTCCGTCACTACTTCGAGTAGAGCTCGACGATCAGCTGCTCGCGCACCGGCGCATCGATCATCTCTCGCGTCGGGAGCGACAGGATCTTGCCCTGCAGCTTCTCGATGTCGACCTCGAGCCAACCCGGCACCGAGATCTTCTCGGAGGCGATGAGGGCGGTCTTGATGACCAGGAGTTCCCTGGACTTCGTCCCGACCGCGATGAGCTCACCCGGACGAACCCGATACGACGGGATATCCACGCGGCCACCGTTCACGGTGATATGACCGTGGCGGACGACCTGGCGGGCCTCATCACGCGACTTGGCGAAGCCAAGACGGTAGACGACGTTGTCGAGACGGCTCTCCAGCAGACGCAGCAGGTTCTCACCCGTGATGCCGGTCTGACGGCTTGCGGTCTCGTAGTACGAACGGAACTGCTTCTCGAGCAGACCGTACATGCGCTTGGCGCGCTGCTTCTCGCGAAGCTGAACGCGGTACTCACTGTCGCGCGGCCGCTTCTTCCCAGCCTGCCCAGGCGGGTAGGGACGACGCTCGATGGCGCACTTGTCGCCATAGCAACGATCGCCCTTCAGGAAGAGCTTGATACCTTCGCGGCGGCACAGACGGCAATCCGCCCCGGTGTAACGTGCCATCTTCTTCGAATCCCTTCAGGTATCGGTTAGACGCGGCGGCGCTTGCGCGGCCGGCAGCCGTTGTGCGGGACAGGGGTGCAATCCTGGATGCTCGAGATCTCAAGGCCGGTGGCCTGGAGCGAGCGGATTGCGGTTTCCCGACCGGAGCCGGGACCCTTCACGAACACGGCGACCTTGCGAAGGCCGTGCTCCTGAGCCATCTTGGCGGCTGCTTCCGCAGCCATCTGCGCCGCGAACGGCGTGGATTTACGCGAGCCCTTAAAGCCCACCGTGCCAGCTGACTGCCAGGAGATCACATTGCCCTGCGGGTCCGTGATGCTGATGATAGTGTTGTTGAACGTGCTCTTGATGTGCGCCTGACCGACTGCGATGTTCTTACGCTCTGAACGCTTAAGTCGAGTCCTGACGTTCTTCTTCTTCGCTGCCATGTGTTACTTGCCCTTCTTCTTAGCGCCGATCTGGCGACGCGGACCCTTTCGGGTGCGCGCGTTCGTATGCGTGCGCTGACCGCGGACCGGAAGGCCCTTGCGGTGGCGAAGGCCACGGTAGCAACCGATTTCCATGAGGCGCTTGATGTTCTGCGAAACCTCGCGGCGAAGGTCACCCTCTACCTTGAGATTACGATCGATGTACTCGCGCAGACGAACGACTTCTTCTTCAGTCAAGTCGCGTACGCGGGTATCCGCACCGATGCCGGTCTCGCGGACGATAGTCTGGCTGGTCGTGAGACCGATACCAAAAATGTAGGTCAGGCCAATCTCAACGCGCTTTTCGCGCGGGAGGTCGACACCTGCGATTCGGGCCACTCGTGCTCCCTCCTAGCCCTGACGCTGCTTATGGCGCGGGTTCTCGCAGATCACGAGGACTCGGCCATGGCGCCGGATCACCTTGCACTTGTCACACATTCTTTTTACTGAAGGTCGTACCTTCATCGTTCGTTCCTTTCAACACTGTGACTCGATCTATCTGCACACCCAGCCGCAGGCGTGGTTTGTCCATGCGTTACCCCGGTAACACGCTACCGGGAGTGTCCACTAGTCAGCGGACGCGACGTGCCTACTTGTAGCGGTATGTGATTCTCCCCCGCGTAAGGTCGTAGGGCGAGAGTTCGACGACCACTTTGTCGCCGGGCAGGATACTGATGTAGTGCATGCGCATCTTGCCGGAAATGTGTGCGAGAACCTTGTGTCCGTTCTCCAACTCTACGCGAAACATCGCGTTCGGCAGAGGCTCGACCACCGTTCCTTCGAGTTCAATTGCATCGTCCCGCTTTGCCACGAAAAGGGTGCTCCTCACCACGTGGAAATCGCAAGTGGACATCTTATCCTATGTTACGTGCGTGCGTCCACTAACTTCATCAACACTCCGAGGACCGGCGACCTACTCGGCGGTCAGGATGAGAGGTCCGTCCTCGGTGATCGCAACCGTGTGTTCGAAGTGCGCCGAAAGCGAGCCATCCCGCGTGACGACCGTCCAGCCATCCGGAAGGGACTCAACCGCGGCCTGACCGGCGTTGACCATCGGCTCGATGGCTAAGACCATCCCCGTGCTCAACAACGGACCCTTCCCTGGCGTGCCGTAGTTCGGCACATTGGGATCCTCGTGCATGGCCTGGCCGATGCCGTGTCCGACATACTCCCGCACGATCGAGAAGCCCGCTGCCTCGGCGACTCCCTGAACAGCTGCACCGATATCGAACAGGTGGTTCCCTGCGACCGAGGCAGCAACACCTGCTGCCAGGGACGCCTCAGTCGCGTCCATCAACCGTCGTGCTTCGTCCGGGATCTCACCTACGGCGAATGTGCGGGCGTTGTCACCGTAGTAGCCGTCGATGATCGCCCCGACATCCACCGAGAGGATCTGCCCGTCGAGTAGTTTGACCAGTGAAGAGGGAATGCCGTGGACCACCTGACATCCCACCGAGGTGCAGAGGGTCTTGGGGAAGCCATGGTAGCCCTTGAAAGCGGGGACTCCACCGGCCTCGCGAATGACCGATTCGGCAAGTTCATCGAGCTCATGCGTCGTGACGCCAGGCGCAACAGCCTCGCCGACAAGACGAAGAGCCCGGGCACTTACGCGCCCGGCCTCTCGCATGGTCTCTATCTCGGCAGCTGACTTGCGGACGATCACAGATCCGCTACGCCCCTAGCGCGGCGCGCACGTCAGCGAATACGTCGTCAACCGAGCGGTCGCCGTCAATAACGTGCAGCAGGCCCATCGCGGAGTAGTAGGGCACCAGCTGGGAGGTGATCGCGTCGTAGTCGTTGAGACGCTTGGTGGCGGCCTCAACGGTGTCATCGTCACGCTGGTACACCTCGCCGCCGCAGGTGTCACATACTCCCTCGACCTTCGGCATCTCGCCCATGACGTTGTAGATCCTGCCGCATCCGCGGCACTGCCGCCTGGATGTCAGCCGTCCCATGAGCACGTCACGCGGTACCTCGATTGAAACGACGGCGTCGAGCTGCTTGCCCATCGACGAGAGCGCTTCACTCAATGCCTCGGCCTGAGGCAGTGTGCGAGGGAAGCCGTCGAGCATGAACCCACCGTCACAGTCGGGCTGGGAGAGCCGATCCTTGACCATCGCGATGACCACGGAGTCTGGCACGAGCTGGCCCTCGTCCATGTAGCGTTTGGCTTCGACGCCCAAGTCGGTGCCCTCGGCGACGTTCTTGCGGAAGATGTCTCCCGTGGAGATGTGCGTCAGTCCATACGCCTCAACGAGCTTGGCGGCCTGCGTTCCCTTACCCGCCCCGGCGGCTCCCAACAAGACGATGTTCATCAGCGCTACCTCCCCGTGCAGTGCAAGTCAGTCGGAACTAAGACTTGAAGAAGCCCTCGTAGTGGCGCATCTTCAGCTGGCTTTCGAGCTGCGTCATCGTCTCCAACGCAACACCGGTCATGATCAGGATCGACGTCCCGCCGAACTGGCGGATCAGCGCATCGTTCGTGACCGTGAACAGCATCGTCGGGACGACTGCGATGACACCCAGGAAGAGCGCACCGGGAAGCGTGATGCGGTTCAGAACGTTCTCGATGTAGCGAACGGTCGCAGACCCCGGACGGACGCCCGGGATGAATCCGCCGTTCTTGCGAAGGTTGTCAGCCAAGTCGATTGGATTGAAGACGAGCGCAGTGTAGAAGTACGTGAAGAACACGATGAGGACGAACTCGGCAACCCAGTTGACCGGTCCCTGCGCGAGCGCATTGCCCACACTGATAAGCCAAGGGATGTTGGTGATGGTGGCGATCTGAAGCGGGAAGAACAGAATCGCCGAGGCGAAGATGATCGGCACAACGTTGGCACCGTTGATCTTCAACGGGATGTACGTGCCCGACCCACCGTACACGCGGCGTCCCACGACGCGCTTGGCGTACTGAACCGGAATCCGCCGCTGAGCGCGCTCCATCGTGACGATCGCCGCGATCACGAACAGCACGATCACGAACATGAGAATCGTGAAGAGGCCGCTCTTGAACGTGATGGACGCGACGATCGCCTGCGGGAAGCGTGAAACGATGCTCGCGAAGATGAGCAGAGACATACCGTTGCCGATGCCGCGCTGGGTGATGAGCTCGCTCATCCACATGATGAACGCGGTGCCCGCGATCAGGGTGACCACGATGACGAGGTTGGTGAACCACATCGGCAAGGCCCCAGCGCCGGTGGGAAGTGCTCCGCTGAATACAGTGAGCAGACCGAAGGCCTCAAGAAGCGCGATGCCCAGGGTCATACACCGGGTGATCTGAGTGATCTTGCGCTGCCCGGACTCGCCCTCCTTCTGCCACTGCTCGATCTTGGGAATCACGCCCTGCAGAAGCTGCATGATGATCGATGAAGTGATGTAGGGCATGATGCCCAGCGAGAAGACAGCGAACTTCTCAAGCGCGCCACCCGAGAACAGGCCGAGGAGGCCCAGGGTGGCGTTGTCGGTAATGAGCTGCTTGACCGTATCCAGGTTCACACCCGGGACGGGGATGTAGGCCCCAAGTCGGTACAGAGCGATCATTGCCAAGGTGAACATGATCTTCTTGCGCAGCTCCGGAATGCGAAACGCGTTGGAGATCGCTGTTAGCACGATGCTTCGACCGTCCCTCCGACTGCTTCGATCTTCAGCTTGGCGGTTCCGCTGACCTTGTCCACACGAACCGTGAGCTTCTTCTTCAGCTCGCCGTCTCCCAGGACCTTGATCGGAGCGGTCGCGGACTTGACGATGCCCTTGGCTACAAGTGAATCGCCATCAACGACATCGCCGTCAGCGAAGTTCTCCTCGAGCCGGGACACGTTGACTACCGCGAACTCGACTCTGTTGCGATTGGTGAATCCGGGCAGCTTGGGGAGGCGCATCGCCAGCGGCGTCTGACCGCCCTCGAAGCCGGGGCCCTTGGTGCCGCCGGCGCGCGAACCCTGGCCCTTGTCGCCGCGCCCGGCAGTGCTGCCGTGGCCGCTGCCGTTGCCGCGGCCGACGCGCTTGCGCGGCTTGCGGGACCCGGGTGCCGGGAAAAGGTCGTTGATCTGCATGTGGTGCTCCGTTTCATTCGCTTGACGACTGCGCGTCCACCGCGCTGCCGCTGTCGGCCGCTCGCCGCCGACTGACTTCATCGAGCAGAATCCTATCAGACGCCTTGAGGCCCGACGCGTGGCCGGGCCAAAGACGATGGGCTAGCTTTGGGCGATCTCTTCGACCTTCACGAGATGCTTCACCTTGAAGATCATCCCGAGTACCGCGGGTGAATCGGACTGCACGACCGAGTCGTTGATCCGCTTGAGACCGAGGGCGCGAACCGTACGCTTCTGGTCGGCAGGGAATCCGATCCCGCTCTTGATCTGAGTGATCTTGAGCTTCTTCTCGACTGGCTTCTTTGCCATGGGTTACTCCTCCCAGCCGTAGATCTGGCCGACGGTCATACCGCGACGTCGGGCGATATCCTGAGGGCTGGCGAGAGACTGGAGCCCCTGTGCCGCCGCCTTGACCATGTTCAGTGCGTTATCACTACCGAGCGACTTGGAGAGCACGTCCTTGATGCCCGCGAGCTCAAGAAGCGCGCGAACAGGACCGCCGGCGATGATACCAGTACCGGGGGATGCCGGCTTCAGCATCACTCGACCCGCTCCGAACTCGCCGATAACGGCGTGTGGAAGCGTGCTGTGCTTGGTCAGCGGCACCTTGAACATGTTCTTCTTGGCGTCCTCGATGCCCTTCTTGATGGCGATAGGCACTTCCTGGGACTTGCCCATGCCAACGCCCACGTTGCCCGCACCGTCGCCGACGACGACGAGCGCTGTCAGAGCGAAACGACGACCGCCTTTGACGACCTTCGAAACGCGGTTGATGTAGACAACCTTCTCCTGCAGATCGGAGACATTGCTTTCCCTGCGCGCCATGCTCATTCTCCCTAAAACTCGAGGCCGGCGCTGCGCGCACCGTCCGCCAGGGCCTTCACGCGGCCGTGGTACAGGCGCCCACCGCCGTCGAACACGACCTCGGTGATTCCCGCCTCGGCCGCACGCCGGCCAACTGTCCCCACCACCGCGCACGCGGCGGGCGTCGTGCGGCCGTCATTTCGAGTCACCGATACATGCGCCCCCAACCTCGAAGCGGCCACCAGCGTGGTGCCGGCAACGTCGTCGATGACCTGCGCGTAGATGTTGGTGTTCGTGCGGGTCACGCGCAGACGCGGCCGAGCGGCGGTGCCGCTGACCTTGCCGCGCACCCTGCGCTGCCGGCGCTCGAGCTTCGCCTGCTTCGCCTTCAGCTTGTCCATGTGCTCACTACTCTCCTCGATCTCACCGGCCAATCGACCGGATCGCTAACACAGCACCTACTTGGCGGCCTTGCCCAGCTTGCGGCGTACGTACTCGCCCTCGTAGCGAACGCCCTTGCCCTTGTAGGGCTCCGGCTTGCGCCACTTGCGGATGTCCGCGGCAACCTGACCGACCAGCTGCTTGTCGATGCCACGAACGGTGATCTTGGTCGGCGCCGGCACCTCGAAGGTGATGCCCGGCTCGGCCGCTACGACCACGGGATGACTGAAGCCGAGCTGCAGCTCCAGGTCGGAACCCTTCAGTATCGCTCGGTAACCTACTCCGACGATCTCGAGGTTCTTCGAGAAACCATCCGAAACACCAGTGACCATGTTGGCCAAAAGCGTTCGGGTGAGTCCATGCAGTGACCGCGCGGTGCGCGAGTCATCAGGACGGGTCACAACCAACTCGCCGTCCTGCAGCTCGATCGCGAGAAGGTCGGTGAAGGTCTGGGACAGCTCGCCCTTGGGACCCTTGACCGTCACGGTCGAGCCGTCGATCTTCACATCTACCCCGGACGGGACCGGGATGGGCTGCTTGCCGATACGAGACACGGCTTTCGCTCCTTTCCTGTCGTCCGGTTACCAGATGTACGCGATGACTTCGCCGCCGACGCCCTCTTTGCGGGCGACGCGGTCGGTCATCACGCCACTGGAAGTGGAGATTACGGCCACACCAAGTCCGCCGAGAACACGAGGAAGCTCATCCTTCTTCGCGTAGACACGCAGGCCTGGCTTACTGATCCGGCGGATGCCGGTGATCGTGCGCTCCTTGCGGGCGCCGTACTTCAGTGTGATCTCGAGCGAGTCCTGAGGATCGCCCTCGGTCACGACGTAGTCGGCGATGTAGCCTTCTTGCTTCAAGATGCGCGCGATCTCGACAAGCTTCTTCGAGGAAGGCATCTTGGCGGTCGCCTTGTAGGCCGAGTTCGCGTTGCGGACTCGAGTCAACATATCGGCGATGGGGTCGGTCATGCTCATGTGGTTCCTCCTATGGTCCGGGATGCTCCGGTCCGTGGTTCGCGTGCGCCCGTGACGCATGCGCCTATCGGGTCGGGTCTCCTCCGTGCGTTCGAAAGACCTACCAGCTGGCCTTGCGGACGCCGGGAAGCTCGCCTCGGCTAGCTAGCTCGCGCACACAGATTCGGCACATGCCGAACTGGCGGTAGAACGCGCGAGGGCGCCCGCATCGGCTGCAACGGTTGTGCTGCCTCACCGAGAACTTCGGCGTGCGTTTTGCCTTGGCGATCATCGACTTCTTAGCCACTTCATCCTCCTTGTCACGGCGTCCCAGATGGGCGCCGAGATGGACGCTCTATCGCTTGAACGGGAAACCGAAGGCATCGAGCAGCGCCTTGGCAGCCTCGTCTGTTTTCGCAGTCGTGACGAACGTGACGTCCATGCCTCGCACGCGATCGACCTTGTCGTAGTCGATCTCGGCGAAGATGAGCTGCTCGGTCACGCCCATCGAGTAGTTCCCGCGCCCGTCGAAAGACTTGGGGTTAAGCCCCCGGAAGTCACGGACACGCGGGATGGCGGTCGAGAGCAACCGGTCCATGAACTCCCACATATGGGCGCCTCGAAGCGTGACCTTCGCCCCGATAGGCATGCCCTGACGGATCTTGAAACCGGCGATCTACTTCTTGGCCCGGGTGATGGTGGGGGCCTGACCGGTGATCTGGCGAAGATCCTCGATCGCGGCATCGAGCTGCTTGACGTCCATGACGGCCGCGCCAACGCCCATGTTCACAACGATCTTCTCGAGGCGCGGGACCTCGTTGACGTTGGGCAGTGCGAGCTGCTCCTTGAGAGCAGGCACGACCACCTCTGTGTACTTCGTTTTGAGCCTCGGGACCATGTTCATTCCTCCATCGGGGGTTCTCAGCGCAGGATTCCGACCCTACGCCTCCGCGTGGCAATCGCCACGAGGAGCCACTTCTAGTCGATATCGTTGTTGCACTTCTTGCAGACGCGTACGCGCGCCCCGTCCTCACGCTTGCGACCGATTCGCGTCGGCTGCGAGCACTTGGGGCACACGATCATGACGTTGGACACGTGCATGGTGCCTTCAATCTCCAGAATGCCACCCTGCGGATTCTTCTGGGTCGGGCGCGTCGCCTTCTTGATCAGGTTGACGCGCTCAATCACGATGCGCTGCTTGTGCGGGTAGACCGCCAGGACCTTGGCTTCCTTGCCCTTGTCCTTGCCGGCGATGACCCGAACCTTGTCGCCCGTGCGGATGCTCATCTTCGTCATTGTTCCATCCTCCTTAGAGCACCTCAGGCGCGAGCGAGACGATCTTCATGTACTTGCGGTCGCGAAGTTCGCGTGCGACCGGACCGAAGATACGCGTACCGCGCGGATTGCCCTGAGCGTCGATGATGACCGCGGCGTTGTCGTCGAACTTGATGTAGCTACCGTCGGCGCGACGCACCTCCTTGGTGCAACGGACGACGACCGCCTTGACGATCTCGCCCTTCTTGACGCCGCCGTTAGGAATAGCTTCCTTGACCGTGCACACGATGACGTCTCCCACGTATGCATAGCGTCGCTTCGAGCCGCCGAGAACCTTGATGCACAGCACCTTGCGGGCACCTGAGTTGTCAGCGACCTTCAGCCGTGATTCTGCCTGGATCATCTCTTCCTCCGAATACGATTCGACACGTGAGCGGTGCGCCGCGGGGCGTGGCGCACATGCGCGGTCGATGAACTACTTGGCCTTCTCGACGATCTCTAGGAGACGCCAGTGCTTCAGCTTTGACAGCGGGCGGGTCTCCATGATGGTCACGGTGTCACCGACGCCGCAGTCGTTGTTCTCGTCGTGCGCGTGGAACTTCTTGGACTGCGTGATCATCTTGCCGTAGAGCGGATGCTTCTTGCGCTCCTCGACCTTCACCACGCAGGTCTTCTCGCCGGCCGTCGAAACGACGACTCCCTGGCGAAGCTTCCTGCGATTACGATCCTCACTCATTGCTTCTCCTCACCTGTCCCTTAAGACGCAGCCGCGTCGCTCTGTGCGCGAAGCTCGCGGGTGCGCACCTCGGTGTGCAGGCGCGCGATGTCCTTCTTCACGATCGCAATTCGACCGGTGTTGTCGAGCTGGCCGGTGGCGAGCTGGAAACGCAGGTTGAAAAGCTCGGCACGGGTGTCCTTGAGCTTCTGCGCCAGATCTGAATCCGCCAGATCTCTGATTTCTGTTGCCTTCATCTACGCCTCCCCACCTGAATCGCCGCGGGTCACGAACTTGGTCCTGATCGGCAGTTTGTGTGCCGCGAGGCGCATCGCCTCCTTGGCGACCTCCTCGGACACACCGGCAAGCTCGAACATGACGCGTCCGGGCTTGACCACGGCAACCCACTTCTCGGGGTTACCCTTGCCGGAACCCATGCGGGTCTCGGCGGGCTTCTGCGTGATGGGCTTGTCCGGGAAGATGTTGATCCAGACCTTTCCGCCACGCTTCATGTAACGGGTCATCGCAATACGAGCCGCCTCGATCTGGCGGTTGGTGATCCACGCAGGTTCCAGGGCCTTGAGACCGTACTCGCCGAAGTTGACCGACGTACCGCCTTTGGCCTGGCCGCTACGCGAGCCACGCTGTACCTTGCGGTGCTTAACTCGCTTGGGCAAAAGCATCTGCTATCTCCCTTCACCACGACGGGGGCGCTGCGTGCGCGTGCCCTCGATGGCCGGGTTAGGAGCATCCTGACCAGGCAGGACTTCTCCGTGGTAGACCCAGACCTTGACCCCGCACGCGCCCATGCTCGTGCGGGCCACGGCGGTGCCATAGTCGATCTTGGCGCGCAGGGTGTGCAGCGGCACTCGACCCTCGCGATACCACTCGCGACGGCCCATCTCCGCGCCGCCGAGGCGACCAGAACACTGGATTCGAATTCCGAGCGCACCGCTCTTGACCGCCGAGGCGACCGCTTTGCGCATGGCACGACGGAACGCGACGCGACCCTCGAGCTGCTCGGCGACGCTCTGCGCGATCAGCACGGCGTCGAGCTCGGGCCGCTTGATCTCGACGATGTTGACGGCAACGGTGCCGCCGGTGATCTTCTCAAGCGCCTTGCGAAGTACGTCGACCTCGGCGCCCTTCTTGCCGATCACGATGCCCGGGCGGGCGGTGGTCAGCTCGATGACGGTCTTGTCGCCCTTGCGCTCGATGTCGATCTTGCTGAGCGCAGCACGACGAAGGCGCGCGTCGAGGTACTGACGCACCTTCTGGTCATTGGCGAGAGTCTGTGCGTAGTCCTTGCCACCGAACCAGCGCGAACGCCACTTCTCGGTGATGCCTAGACGCAGGCTTATCGGGTATACCTTCTGTCCCATTTTGCTCCTACGCCCCCTCTCGCTGCTTGACGATGACCGTGATATGACTGGTGCGCTTGTTGATGCGGAACGCTCGACCCATGGCGCGGGGGCGGATGCGCTTCAGGGTCGGGCCCTCGTCGACGAACGTCGAGCCGACGACGAGCTCGTCTGACCTCAGGTGAAGGTTGCGCTCGGCGTTTGCGACGGCGCTGTTGAGAACCTTCTCCACGATCTCGGCGGCGGCGCGAGGCGAGAACTTGAGAATCGCCCGGGCGTCGTCGATCTTCTTGCCGCGAATGAGGTCGACCACCAGTCGAGCTTTGCGCGGGCTCACACGCACGTAGCGTGCAACTGCTCTGGCTTCCATGTGCTCTACCTCTTCTTCTTGTCGGAGGCGTGACCGCGGAAGGTACGCGTCGGCGAAAACTCGCCGAGCTTGTGTCCGACCATTGACTCGGTCACGTACACCGGCACGTGCTTGCGGCCGTCGTGCACCGCGATCGTGTGACCGACCATCTCCGGGAAGATGGTCGAGGAACGCGACCAGGTCTTGACGACCTTCTTCTCGCCGACCTCGTTCATCGCATGGATGCGCTCGAGTAGGCGAGGCTGGACGAACGGGCCTTTCTTGAGGCTTCTGCTCACTGTCGTATCAGCTCCCTACTTCTTGCGGCGGCGAATGATGAGGCGACTGGTCTGGTTCTTCTTGCTGCGCGTACGGTGACCCTTGGTGGGAACGCCCCACGGGGTGACCGGGTGACGACCGGCGGACTTGTTCTTGCCCTCGCCACCACCGTGCGGGTGGTCGACAGGGTTCATGACCGTACCGCGCACGGTCGGGCGGATGCCCATCCAGCGCGCGCGGCCGGCCTTGCCGATCTTGATGTTGCCGTGATCGGAGTTGCCGACTTCGCCGATGGTCGCGCGGCACGTGACGAGCACGCGACGCATTTCCGACGAAGGCATACGCAGGATGGCGTAGCCACCCTCCTTGCCCATCAGCTGGATCGAAGTACCCGCCGAGCGAGCCAGCGCGGCGCCCTTGCCGGGCTGCAGCTCCACGGCGTGCACGACGGTACCGACCGGGATGTTCACCAGTGGCAGCGTGTTGCCGGGCTTGATATCCGCATCCGGACCGCTGGCGACCTTGTCGCCTACGGTCAGGCCCTTCGGCGCCAGGATGTAGCGCTTCTCACCGTCGGCGTAGTGCAGCAGCGCGATACGCGCCGAGCGGTTCGGGTCGTACTCGATCGTCGCGACCTTGGCCGGAACGCCGTCCTTGGTGCGCTTGAAATCGATCACGCGGTAGCGGCGCTTGTGTCCGCCGCCCTGATGCCGGGTCGTGATGCGCCCGTTGTTGTTGCGACCACCCTTCTTGTGCAGCGGCTCCAGGAGCGACTTCTCGGGAGTGGTGCACGTGATCTCCGCGAAGTCGGATACCGTCTGGAAGCGGCGGCCCGGTGAGGTCGGCTTGTACTGCTTCAGTCCCATTTCATCTCCTTCCGTCCGATGGCCCGTGTCGCATGGGACCGAAAAGAACTCTCTCGCTCACGACACTGACGCCGGACTACCACGGTGCCGGGCGGCTCCATAATGCGCCGGATTCGGACACCCGTTGGCCTGTGTACTACGGCCTCTTACCTAGTGTGACTGGAAGAACTCGATCGAATCGCCCTCTTTGAGGGTTACAACGGCCTTCTTCCAGTCGCGCGTCTTACCCTTGGCAACGCGCACGCGGCGCGGCTTGCCGTTGACGTTCATGGTGTTCACCTTGGTGACAGTGACACCGAAGATCTCAGTGATGGCTTGCGCGATCTGGGGCTTGCTAGCGGTCTTGGCGACCTCGAACGTGTAGCGGTTGAGCTCGATCATGTCGTAGGACTTCTCCGAGATGACCGGGCGAATGACGATGTCGCGAGGATCGTTCATTAGGACAGCACCCCCTCGAGCCAGAGAAGGGCCGGCTTGGTGAACAGCAGTGCGGTGTTGTCAACGAGGTCATAGGTGTTGGCCTCGGAAGCACCGATGACGCGAACCTTCTCGAGGTTGCGAAGCGAGAGCATGGCGTTGATGTCGTCGTCGGCAACAACCACCGTGACGCGACCCGCGATGCCGAGCGATTTCAGCGCCGCCGCAGCCTGCTGCGTCGCCGGCTTGTCGAAGCCGAAGCCCTCGATGACGTAGAGATCCTCTTCGGCGAGCTTGGCCGAGAGGGCCGAACGCATCGCGAGCTTGACGACCTTGTTGGGGACCTTGAACCCGTAGCTGCGGGGATGTGGCCCGAAGACCACGCCACCGCCGGCCCACTGCGGCGAGCGGGTCGAGCCCTGACGAGCGCGGCCGGTGCCCTTCTGGCGCCAGGGCTTCTTGCCTCCGCCCGAGACCTTGCCGCGCGTGAGCGTCGAGTGCGTGCCGGCACGGCGGGCGGCCAGCTGGCTGCGAACGACCTGGTGCATGGCGAAGACATTCGGCTCTATGCCGAAGACGCCAGCTGCGAGATCCGCGCTGCCCACCTTCTTGCCGGCAGTATCTTTGATTTCGATCTTGGCCATCGTGACTAATCTCCTTCAGGTGTCTCTCGAGCAGGGCGACTTAGGCCATGCGGATGGTCAGCAGGGCGTTCTTGCCACCCGGAACCGCGCCCTTGACGAGAAGCAGGTTCTGCTCGGCGTCGATCTTCACGATATCGAGGTTCTTGACGGTCACGGTCTCGTCGCCCATGTGCCCCGGGCCCTTGAGGCCCTTGAACACCCGGGACGGCGTGGAAGCCTGTCCGATCGAGCCGGGCGCACGGTGGAAGTGCGAACCGTGGCCTCCCGGACCGCCCTTGAAGTTGTGGCGCTTCATGACGCCGGCGAAGCCCTTGCCCTTGCTGGTACCGGTGACGATGACCGACTTGACGTCGGCAAAGTCCTGCACCGTGATCATCTG
>CAZIPT010000061.1:0-14914 GCA_964541375.1 uncultured Eubacteriales bacterium | reverse complement strand
AGTTCGCCGGCAAGGTCATCGAGATCTTCGGCTCGCGCTCAGGCGAGATGAAGGACATGGTCCTGCGCGAAGAGCGCACGCACCTTGAGTTCAAGATTCCGACCCGCGGAGTGATGGGGCTGCGCACCCGCATCCTCAACGCCACTCGCGGCGAGGGCGTGCTGTTCCACCACTTCTCTGAATACGGCCCTTACAAGGGAGACCTGGGTGGACGTCAGAACGGCTCGATGATCGCCAACTCCACCGAGAAGTCCGCAGCCTTTGCACTCGATACGCTGCAGACTCGCGGCAAGATGTTCATCGGCCCGACCGTCATGTGCTACGAGGGCATGATCGTGGGCGAAGCCGCGAAGGAAGGCGACCTGGTGGTCAACGTCGCCAAGGCGAAGCAGCTGACCAACATGCGCACCTCCTCGGCCGACAAGGCCATCGTGCTGCACCCGCCGATCATCTTCACGCTCGAAGAGGCGCTCGAGTACATCGAGGACGACGAGCTGGTGGAGATCACGCCCAAGAGCATCCGACTGCGCAAGCGCATCCTGAGTGCGACCGATCGCAAGAAGGCCGGCAGGAAGTAGCGAGCGGCGATGTCGCGACGTACGCCGCTGCTGTGGGCACCGCGAGGAGCATCACCCCAACGTATATTCCCGGCGCTTTCGGTCTGAACTCGGCTCCGCCCATTGGTTGCGGCAGCGGTCTGGCGCTCGCGGGTGCGTGCGGCTAGGGTGGTCGAAGCCCGCTCTCTACCCCGAGAGGCCCCCATGTACCCGCAACTCCAATCGGAACTCCCTTGCTGACCGCACTGCTCGGTGCGGCCACCGCCGCACTCTTTGGCAGCGGCGACTTCCTGGGTGGACTCGCCAGCCGCAGGAGCCCGGCGCTGGCGATCACAGGGGTCGTCTACGCGGTTGGAGTGGCGGCATTCGCACTGCTCCTGCTCGCAGTGCATCCGGAGCAGGTGACGCGCGCCGACGTCGCCTGGGGCGTTGCCTCGGGCGTCGCCGGGACGGTAGGAATTCTCTCGCTCTACGCCGCCTTGGCCATCGGTCGCATGAGCATCGTCGCGCCCATCACTGCGGCACTGAGCGGCGCCGGACCGGCGCTCTTCGATCTTGCGAGTGGTTCTCGGGTCGGGCCAATCACGATGGCGGGGTTGGCGTTGGCTCTGATCGCCGTGGTCATTGTGAGCACCACTACCGGATCGGTCGAAGAACACGGGATGCCACCGCGTGCCGTCGCGCTCTCGGTGCTGGCGGGGGCGAGCTTCGCGATGTCTTTGGTTTCGCTGTCGCTCACGCTTCCTGCGAGCGGGTTCGCTCCGCTGCTCGTTGCCCGCGCTGTCGGCACCGTCATCATGTTCGCGGCGCTGCTCGCGCGACGCCGCGAGATGTCACTCGACCTGCCCGCAGCCCGGATGGCGGTGTCGGCGGGGCTGCTGGATGCCGCAGCCAACATCACCATGATCAGCGCGATTCGCATCGGACCCCTGGCGGTGGCGTCGGTGGTCGGTTCTCTCTACCCGGTCGCCACGATGCTGCTGGCGCGGATGGTGCTTGGTGAACGGCTCAAGCGCCACCAGGCGTTTGGCGTAGCCTTGGCGCTGGCGGCGGTCGTGCTCACCGCGATACCCTAGCGTCGAGCGACGCGGTTCCTCGGCGGCGAAAGGATGACGACGGCGATGCCCGAAGATACGACAGAACCGGAGCCAGCCGACGATGCAAGCGCCCGCGAGGTCATCTCGGCGGATGAGCCTGTAGCCGAAGAGCCGAGAAGGACCGGCTCTCGTGGCAAGTGGGCGATTCTTGTCCTCGCGCTACTGTCGGTCACCGTGCTTCTGACGATCGTGCTCAGCGCCGGCGCTTGGGGCGAGTCTCGAACCCCCACCACGGTTCCCGATGTCGTCGGCCGGACTGTGCCCGTCGCCACCAAACGTCTCGTCGAGGTGGACTTGGCGAAGGGCACGATGCTCGCCGTTGCGACTCCTGCCTGCGGTGCCGGAACCGTCGTGAAGCAGTTCCCGGAGCGCGGCAGCCACGTGCTTTCCGGCTCTGCCGTCGACATGCTCGTCGCTGTCGCGCCAACGATGACCGTGGCTCCCGACGTTACCCTCGATACCACGCTAGTGGCCGGCAACACCCTGAGCTACTCGCTGCTCAAACCGGTGTTCTACCAGCAGCTCAGTGATTCAGTGGACTCTGGTCGGGTGGTCGCACAGATGCCCAGGGCGGGTCAGCCCGTCATGACCGGTCAGCCCGTTGCGGTGTTCGTCTCGATGGGGCGCGGAGTCGGCGGCGCAGTCGTCCCCAATGTCATCGGTGAGACGCTCACCGAGGCCGCGACTGATATCGCCGAGGTCTACCTACTGGCGGAGCTGTACTACCCCCGCTCTCCGGTGCTTATGAGCGAGAAGGTCAGCGACCAGCTGCCGGCGCCCGGCACGCGAGTGCCCGTTGGGTCGACGGTTCCCATCTTCGTCGCGCCTCAGTAGCAGTGGGTGACGCCCGATGACCTACTTGGTTCACGGGTTGCGCGCGGTTCAGATTCCCATCTCGGCCACTATTCGGCCCGACTTGGCCGCCGCCTGCATGAGCTCGAAGTCGCGCTCGTTCTGGTCGGCGTAGGCGGTCGCGAAGTCGGCGATCGCTTCGTCGAAGACGGTGCTCGCGCCCAGATACGCGGAGAGTGCGATGCGGTCGCCGGTCCGCGCGTGGCCGCGCGCCAGCGTCCAGCCGCACATGCGGGCGTAGACGTCGAAGAGCGATACCGGCATGAGACCGATATCCACCGACGCCTTGCCGTCCCAAAGCTGACGGACGTAGAAGTCGTGCACCTTGCCGTCGAACGCCAGGACCTTGTACCAGCCGAGAAGGACGTCGCTCGCGGCCTGAGTCAGACGCTGTCCCTCGACGACGCGACGGCCGTGGTTGCGATACCGGCTGCGGCCCAC
The DNA here is from genome assembly GCA_964541375.1 of uncultured Eubacteriales bacterium. Taxonomy (GTDB): domain Bacteria; phylum Actinomycetota; class Coriobacteriia; order Anaerosomatales; family JAAXUF01; genus JBAXEO01. Next base: position 11,967 of record CAZIPT010000061.1, on the reverse strand, counting down.
GAAGCGCTCGAGTACGGACGCCTCGGCCTGCTTGAGCTGCAGGAAGAGGGGGTCACAGTTGTCTCGGCCGGTTGCGAGAACGATCCAGGATCTCAGACCTACGCTTCCCACGCCCACGACCTTGCGTGCGATCTGCCGGAACTGATACCCCTCAAGAAGGCTGCGACGATCATCGGGCAGGCTCATCGCGTAGTTGCGCAGGAACTCGTGGATGGTCGTGTTGAACTGCTCGAGCGATTCGCCCTTGAGGAGCTCAGACGCCGGCACGAGGAGCGGGGGCTGACTGATGATCCGAGGTTCTCCGTCGACCATGACGGTGAGCTTTCCAAGCGCGCGTAGGCTGTTCTTGGACTGCGCTTTGGCAAACACCTTCTCCGCCGACTTGACGTTTCTCTTCGCCTCTTCGGCTTTGAGCTTCTCCAGCAACAGGTCCGTGTTCAGGCGCGCGTACCAGACGTCGATGTTGCTCATCTGGGCGAACGTCGCCATGCTCTCGCGGTACTCGCGCACGACCCGGAGCACGATGTCGCGCCGCGCCGCAGGCTCCATGCCGCGGTCTCTCATCGCGACTTCGAAGCTGGCGGCGAGACGCTTGACGTCCCACTCCCAAGGGCCGGGGAGCGTCTCATCGAAGTCGTTCATGTCGAAGACGAGTCGCCGATCCGGTGCCGAGAAGATCCCGAAGTTGACCAGGTGGGCATCACCGCACGCCTGCACCTTCATGCCGGTACGGGGCGTGGTGGCGAGATCCGAAGCCATGATGTAGGCGCCTCCGCGAAAGAAGGCGAAGGGCGACGCCAGCATTCGCCCGTGTCGGATCGGGACGAGTTCGTCCCAACGCGTTGCGGCCTGCTCCTCGAGCAGGGACACCGGATCGGGCCGATTGGGCCACGGCTCCCAGAAGCCTTGGCTCCTCCGAGGCGTCTCTTGTCGGCTGGACTTGCCCCGATTGACCCGCTCGGCGGGCGATGGGTGCGGCAACATGGACTGGTATTGAAGCGGGGCGGGTGCCGAGGCGACCTGCGCTGTCTTCGTCGCGGGTGAGGCGGCGGGCTTGGCGGCGGGCTTTCGAGGCGTGCTCATGGACGGGGCTCCTTTGCCGAAGCGGGTAGTGCCTCGCGCGCCACGGTCGAGCGCGCGGCACTATTTCTCCTTCCCCACCAGCAGGGTTTCCTACTGACGAGACTGTCCGGCACAGGGGCGCGCCGAACGGTAGCATGAGATGGGAACAGTATGAGAGAGAACTCCGGGCAACGAGGACCGACGATTCGTGATGGCGCCGGCGTTGTCCGCCTATCGAAAGAGAACCGCATGGACCAGCGATTTGCCGTCGATGGTGTCGACGCGTACTCAAAGCTTAGGGTCGCCGCGCCGGCGATCCTACTGTCGAAGGCCAAACCACTCTTCGAGCTCGAGGCCGCTGCGAGTGGAGGGGCCGACATGGACGCAGTCCACGACATGCGAGTCGCCTCTCGTCGGCTGCGCGAATCGATGAGATTGCTCGCGCCGCTCTACCCGCCGGCCGCGTTTCAGCACTGGTACAAACGTGTCCGGGGTGTCACCCGCGCCCTTGGGCCTGTGCGCGACTCCGATGTCTTTATCGAGGCGTTTTCGCGCTTGAACAAGACGCTTGAGCCTGGCGGTCAGCACGCAGTTGCGTTCCTGATCGGCTACCGCATGGGCCAGCGGGTGCGTGAGCTCGAGCTGTTGCAGACTGCTCTCGGCAAGCTGGACCTCGCAGAGAGCCGACGCTCCTTCGCGCGGCTGGCTCGTTCGCCGGAGAAGGGCGAGGGCTCGCGCAGGACGCTCTCGGCCTTTGCGCATGCCGCGGTCGCTGAGCGAGTGGCGGCGGTCTACGCGCTGATGCCGAGTGCGCTCGATGAGGCCAACATCGAGGCGCAGCACGCCCTGAGGATCACCTTCAAGCACCTGCGCTATGCCGTCGAGGTGTTTGCGCCCTGCTACGGAGATGACTTCGATCCGCTCCACGACACCCTCACCTGCTTCCAGGAGGAGCTGGGTGACCTGCATGACCTGCACGTCTTTCTCGACATGGTCAGAGAGCCGGATCGCCGCGCGGCCGCACTGGCGGCGGGAGTCAGCGTCGAGAACCTGGAAGCGGTGGAGAAGCTGCTCGACAAGCGGGCTCGCAAGGAGTTCTCGCAGTTCAGCAAGCTCGCAAGAGAGTACCCACCGGGCAGCCTCCTGCCCGCGCTGCTGCTGCCGCTGTCGCGTAGGGCCGAGCCTGAGCCCGCGCAGGTCCTCGTTGCGCCTGCTGAGACAGGCGTCGAGCCGGCTCCCGGTCCCGAGGTCGCCGAGCAGGCCCTAGTTGTTGTGGGCGAAGTCGAGCCGCCGCCTATCGAGATTCCGATCGCCGACTTTGGCGGGTACGCGATCGATCCGCCGATCGTCGTCGGTGCCGAGCCGTGGGCGGTACCCACGCCGCGGCCGATCGTGAGCGAGCCGATCCCGCAAGCCGCCGATGCCGCCGGTGGCGCCCCGGCCCTTGCCGGCGAGGTGGCCGCCGTTCCGAACGGGGAGCCGACGCAGACGCCGGCGTCGGTCGCGGTCGTGGCCGAACCCGCATCGGCCAGCCCCAAGTCGGAACCGGGAGACGTCAGTGTCGCCGAGGAGTCCTCGGGATGACACGCCTCCAAGCCATCGATATCGGCACCAACTCCGTGCGCTCGATCGTTGTCGAGGTACCTGTCGGCGGGGCGCATCACGTCATCGACGACGAGAAGGCGATGACCCGGCTGGGGCAGGGGCTCGATGCGACCGGCATGCTCGATCCCGAGGCAATCGACCGGACCGTCGAGGCCCTGACCGCCATGCGGGATATCGGGCGCAGCCTGGGCGTGAGTGACGTCCGTGCGATAGCAACCGAGGCCGTGCGCCGTGCGAGCAACGGCGAGGAGTTCGTAGCTCGCCTGTGCGACGAGGCCGGCATCGAGGTGGAGGTCGTCTCGGCGGAGGAAGAGGGCCGGCTCGTCTGGCTGAGCGCGGCTGCGCAGGTGGGCGATGCGCCTTTCTCGGCGGCGGTCGACATTGGCGGCGGCTCAGTCGAGATCGTCCAGGCGGTGGACTCCGAGCCGACCGAGATCGTGTCGCTTCGGCTGGGGGCACGCGTGCTGGCCGAGCGGTTCATCGCCGAGGACCCCATCTCCGACGACGCGTTCAAGCAGCTCAAGCGTCACGTCCGGCGCACGTTGCGCGACGGTGTCGACGTGCTTACGGTCGGTGTCAGTCCGCTTGTGGGTTCGGGCGGGGCGGTCACCACGGTCGCGGCGGTGGTCGCCGGAATGCGCGGGCGCCGCTACGAATCGCTGCATGGACTCGAGATCGAGCGCGCCGAGGTCATGCGGCTGCTGAGCATCCTGAGTCACAGCGACACGGCCGAGCGGCTCAAGCTGCCCGGTATGCCGGCGGAGCGAGTCGACGTGGTGCTCCCCGGGACGCTCGTTCTCGCCGAGGTCATGAAGCTCTTCGGAGCCTCGTCCGTGCTGGTCAACGCACGGGGGATACGCGAAGGCATCATCATCGACACGCTGACGAGTGAGGGAGCGATCGCGAACAAGATCGACCACCTCCAGTCCCTACGCAACCTCGGCGCGCGCTTCCACTACGAGCGCGAGCACGCCGAGCAGGTCGCGCGGCTCGCGCTGTCGATCTTCGACCAGCTCGCGGACGTGCTGAGCCTCGACCACGACGACCGCCAGTTGCTCGAGGCGGCTGCCATGCTCCACGACATCGGCTACTACGTGGCCTACGACCGCCATCACAAGCACAGCTATCACCTGATTCTGCATGCCACACTGCCCGCATTCACTCGCCGAGAGATGTCGATGGCCGCCTCGATAGCGCGCTATCACACCAAGTCGCTGCCCAAGCGCACGCACGAGTCTTGGACGGCGCTTGATCCGCCTGACCGGCTCAAGGTCCGAGCGCTGGCCGCGATCTTGAGAATCGCTGACGGCCTGGACCGCAGCCGAGGTTCGCGCGTCGAGCGGGTCGAGGTCGCAGACGACGGAGCAGTGACCCGCTTGACGGCGTTCAGCACGCAGAGCCTTACGGCAGAGCTCTACGGCGTGGACAAGAAGAAGGACCTGTTCGAGGAGGCCTTCGGCCGCGCCGTAGTCGTCGAGACGGCACTTCCCGAGGAGACAACATGAGCTGGTGGCCCTTCGGCAGACGCGAAAAGACAGCGAGCCCGCCCGTGGCTACGGCCGCCGAGGAGGACGTCATGAGTGAATCCGTAGTCGAGCCCGCAGCAGCGTCCGAACCACCCGCCGCGCAGCCCGAACCACCCGCCGCGCAGCCCGAACCACCCGCCGCGCAGCCCGAACCGCCCGTCGACGAGATCGACCTCGAGTCCTCGGCGCTCTACCTCAACCGCGAGCTCAGCATGCTCTGCTTCCAGGAGCGCGTACTCGAGGAGGCTGAGGACCTCGACAACCCGCTGCTCGAGCGCGTGAAGTTCCTCTCGATCTTCAGCTCCAACCTCGCCGAGTTCTACATGGTGCGCATCGCCGGCCTCAAGCAGCAGGTCCAGGCCGGCGTGCGGGGTCTCTCGGCGGACGGGCTCACACCCGGCGAGCAGCTGACCATCGTTCGAGAGTCGGCCCGTCAGCTCATCACGCGCGGGCGCGGGCTCTACAGCCAGCTTCGCGACGAGCTCGCCGATAACGGCATCTACGTCTTGGGCTACGACGAACTCGACGAATGCCAGCGCGAGGAGGCCGACCGCTACTTCGACGACGTCGTCTACCCCGTCCTGACGCCGCTTGCGTTCGACCCGGCCAGGCCGTTCCCGCATATCTCCAACATGAGCCTCAACCTTGCCGTGCTCATCCGCACACCCGACGGTGAGGAGCGCTTCGCGCGCGTGAAGATGCCGAAGGCGCTGCCCCGGCTTGTGCCGATCTGCCCGGAAGGTGGCGCTGGGCCGTCGTGCGAGGTCAAAGGCGCCGAGAAGGGCGGCCGCACCTACCACTTCGTCTGGCTCGAGCAGCTGGTCTCGGCGCATCTGGAGATGATCTTCCCGGGGATGGAGGTCGTGGAGGCGCACCCGTTCCGAGTGACGCGCGACGCGGACATCGCCATTCAGGAGCTCGAGGCCGAGGACCTGCTCGAGACTATCGAGGAGGGTGTTCGCCGCCGTCGGTTCGGATCGGTGGTCCGTGTCACCGTCACACCCGAGCTACCGGAGTTCGTGCGCGACACGCTGGCCGAGAACCTCAAGCTGGACATGGACGACCTGGTGGTGGTCAAGCCGCCGATCGGCGCGAGCAACCTGATGGAGCTCTACAAGATCGACCGGCCAGACCTGAAGGATCCATCGTTCCGGCCCGCGCCGCTTCCCAGCCGAGACGACGAGGAGCACCCCGACCTCTTCGCGGCAATCCGCGACCATGACATCCTGCTCCACCGCCCGTTCGACTCCTTCGAGCCCTTCGTGCAGCTGCTTCGCCAAGCAGCCGAGGACCCCGACGTCCTTGCCATCAAGATGACGCTCTACCGTGTGGGCCGAGACTCCCCGGTGGTAGAGGCGCTCCTTGACGCCGCAGAAAACGGCAAGGAGGTCGCGGCGCTTGTCGAGCTCAAGGCGCGCTTCGATGAGGAGAGCAACATCGGCTGGGCGCGCAAGCTGGAGCAGGCCGGCGTGCATGTGGTCTACGGTGTGCTCGGCCTTAAGACCCACAGCAAGGTCGCGCTCATCGTGCGCAAAGAGGGCGACCGGGTCCGGCGCTACCTGCACCTGGGCACCGGCAACTACAACGTCGCCACCGCGCTGCAATACACCGACCTCGACCTGCTCATCACCGACGAGACGATGGGTGAGGACGCGAGCGAGCTGTTCAACTACCTCACCGGCTATGCCGAGCAGGACTCCTACGAGAGCTTCCTGGTGGCACCGGTGACGATACGCCAGGGCCTCGAGGAGCTGGTGCGCCGCGAGATCGAGAACGCGCGCTCTGGCAGACCTGCTCGGATGATCCTGAAGATGAACTCGCTGGTGGACCGCGAGATCGTGCGGCTGCTCTACACGGCGTCACAGGCTGGCGTGCGCATCGACTTGATCGTGCGGGGAATGTGCATTTTGCGTCCGGGCGTGCCCGGCGTCAGCGACAACATCACCGTCACAAGCATCGTCGGCAGGTTTCTCGAACACACACGCATCTACTACTTCGAGAACGACGGCGATCCCACCGTCCTTATCGGTAGTGCTGACCTGATGCGACGGAACCTCGATCGGCGCGTCGAAGTGCTCGCGCCGGTCAACGATCCGGCGCTCATCGCGCGCCTGCGTGACGAGATCCTGCAGACCTACCTCGATGACAACGTCAAGGCGCGGGTCATGAGTTCCGATGGCACCTACACGCGCGTTCACGCCGAGGAGGGCGAGGAGCGAATCGACGCTCAGGCGGTGCTGATGGAGATCTCGGCGAAGCGCGCGGGCTACGATCACGGGCGCTGACGCTACCGGTCGCGAGTGGCACGGGGAGCAAAGGGGGGGGGTGAGCGGGGGTGAAGGTGCTGGGACGGTGGATGCCGGGCCTGCGGTCGATCGGCAGTTACGAGCGCGGCTGGCTGACGGCCGACCTGGTCGCCGGTCTCGTGCTCGCAGCGGCACTGGTTCCCGTGGGCATGGCCTACGCGGAGCTCGCTGGGCTACCGCCGGTCTACGGCCTGTATGCGAGCCTTCTTCCCCTGTTGACTTACGCGCTCTTCGGCCCCTCGCGCGTGCTGGTGATGGGGCCTGACTCGGCGACGGCGTCGCTCGTGGCCGCCGCGATCATCCCGCTCGCGCTGGCCAACCCGGAGCACCGCATCGCGCTTGCCGGGATGCTCGCTCTGCTTGTGGGCGTGATGTGCCTGGTCGTCGGCGTGGCGCGGCTCGGGTTTGTCGCGGCGCTGCTCTCAAAGCCCGTGCGCCTCGGCTACATGAACGGCATCGCGGTGGTCGTGGTGGTGAGTCAGCTTCCCAAGCTCTTCGGTTTCAAGGCACCTGCCGAGGGGGTCTTCTTCCAGATTCTCGAGTTTGGCCGAGGCGTCGGCAACGTCAACGCCGTCGCGGCAGCGCTCGGCGTTTCGTCGCTGGTCATCATCGTAGGGCTGCGGTGGTTGGCGCCCAAGGTACCGGGGCCGCTCGTGGTGGTGGTGATGGGAACCATCGTCTCGGCCGCGTTCCAGCTGCAGAACTACGGCATCGCGACCGTCGGGGTGTTGCCGCAGGGGCTGCCCATCCCAAGCTGGCCCGCGATAGGACTGAATCAGGTTCTTGCGCTCGTGGCAGGCGCTTTCGGTATCGCGGTGATCTCGCTCACCGATACCAGCGTGCTCTCGCAGTCCTTTGCCGGCCGTTTCGGCTACGAGGTCGACGCTGATGAGGAGTTCGTATCGTTGGGAGTCGCAAACATCGCGGCGGGGCTCTTTCAGGGGTTCCCGGTAAGCGGGAGCCAGACCAGGACCGCGATCAATCAGGCGGCCGGAGCCAAGTCACAGCTCTCGGGCGTGTTCGCGGCGGTCGTACTCGGTGCGATGCTCGTGGCGACGCCGTGGTTGCTCAAGACGCTGCCGCTGTCGGTACTTGCGGCCGTGGTTGTCTCGGCGGGGTTCGAACTCGCCGACGTCGCGGGCATCACCCGGCTCTGGACGATTCGCCGAACCGAGTTCGCGCTTTCGGTCGTGAGCTTCGTGGGAGTGCTCGCCCTTGGTGTGCTGCCCGGCGTGTTCCTTGCCGTCGGTCTGTCGATGCTGAACTTCATCCGCAGGCAGTGGTGGCCGCACGACGCGGTGCTGGGCCGCGTTCGCGGGGTCAAGGGCTACCACGACACGAGCGACTTCGTCGACGCCGAGCAGGTGCCCGGCCTCATGCTGTTCCGCTTCGACGCGCCGCTCTTCTTCGCTAACGCCGGCATCTTCCACAATCGCGTGCTCGGCCGCATCAAGGGCGCGCCCACGCCGGTGCGGCGCTTCGTCCTTTGCGCAGAGCCCATGATCGACGTCGACACGACGGCCGCCGACATCCTCGGCGAGCTGATCGATGAGCTCCGGGCTCGCGAGATCGAATTCGCTGTCGCCGAGATCAAGCATCCGGTCGCCGAGCACCTCGCGCGCTACGGGCTGATCGACCTCATCGGCAAGGAGAATCTGTACCCGACCATCGGCAGCGCCGTGCACGCATACATCCATGCGACCGGCGTCGACTGGATCGACTGGCAGGACGCCGAGGTGCCGCTCGACGTGCCCGACGACGAGTCCGGGCTCTCCGCCGACGAGCCCTCGCGAGACTAGCCGATCGCGGAGAGCGCCCACTGTCCGAGCCAGAGCGCGGCCATCCCCACGACGAGCGTGGCGAGAACGTTCTTGGTACGCACGGCGACGAGCAGTGCGAGCCCGGCTGCAACGATCCGCGACGGCGCGACCGTGTAGTTGCTGCCCGCGTGGACGTAGAGGGAGCCAGGCACGACCAGCGCCGTGAGTGCGGCGACAGGGACGTGCTTGAGGAACCGCGCAAGCCAGGCCGGATGCGGCACGTGTCCGTGCAGCATGATCGGCAGGCTCCGCATCAGCCAGGTTCCGAGCGCGAGCGCGGCGATCAGGATCCAGAACTGCGTCTGCGCACTCACGAGGTCTCCTCGGCGGCCGTCGGTCGATCACGCCAGGCGCCGTAGAGCATGCCCACCAGAATCGCGACTACCAGGCCGGTCTGCAGCGGCAGCAGCGGGACCAGCACCGCCGAGGCGACCGCAGTTACAACGCACACGCTTACGGCGGTCGAGTCCTTGAGGGTGGGCGCCAGCATCGCCAGGAACACCAGCGGGACCGCGAACTCCAGGCCCCACGATGGCGGGATCAGCGGGCCGATCAGCGCTCCGGCTATGGTGGACAGCTGCCACACGCTCGCGAGCGCGAGCCACGCGCCAATGTAGTAGGAGACCGCGTCCACGTCGTCGCGATAGCGCCCCTTTGTCATGGTCGACGCGTAGTTCTGGTCGACCAGCATGTGTCCCAGGATCGGCCGCAACCAGCCCGGCGCGTCCGAGAGGACCGGGGCGATCGACGTGCTGTAGATGAACATCCGCGCGTTGACGATGAGAGCCGTCGTCAGCGCGAGCCAGAGCGGGGCGCCACTGCCGAACAGCGTCGTCGCCACGATCTGAGAGGCTCCGGCGTTGACGAAGAGCGACATGCCGATCGCCTCGGGCAGGCCGAAGCCGGCCTGGATGACCGCGGCGCCCGCCACGAGACCGAAGGGCACGATGCCGATCAGGATGGGCGCGATCTCCTTCGCGCCTGCGCGCATGCTGTGTGACCTGCGAGACAAAGGGACTCCTGCCGAGAACGACGCGCGTTTGCTAGATGCCCTTGTGCCGTCCCCGGAAGCGGTCCCACGTCGAGAGCGCCTTGAGCTGCTCGACCCGGAGACGCTGGGCCTCCACCTCCTGCACAAGCTGAGCGACGCGTGCGTGCTCTGCCTCGAGCGCCTTCTGCTGCTCCTGGGCGATGGCGCGCTCCCATGCGACCTGTGCGAGCAGGTTGGCGCGCTCGCCCTCGAGCTGCGTGAAGCGCGCGAGCATCGCGGCGCCGCCGGCCGTTGGGTCCTCGGCAGCGCGCCCGGCGAGGATGTCGACCTCGGCGGCGGTAAGCACGAACCGGCCGTTGCGCTTGTTGCCGGCGCGTGCGGGGGAGATGAGTTCGGCGGCGATCTGGGCTCGAATCCAGCGCACGGTCACGCCCAGGTCTTCGGCAGCCTGCTTGATGCTGACCGTCTCCGCTGCCGGTACTGCATCCCTCTTTGCCACGTCGCCGCTCCCTCTGGTGTCAGGTGATATCCGTGACCCATTGTAGCCAGACTCGCCGCGTGTGTGGGGAGCGTGGCGGGTGGGGGTAGAATCCCCAACAGCCGCGCTCACCTTCCACTCGCGTGGCACCCGGTCGGAACCGTCGCCGAGAGGTGGAGCGCGCCACCATGGAACCTGCCCAGGGCATGCGGATCAAAGTCACCAAGGACGGGCCGTATATCGTGAGCGGCCGCGTTCCACTGTCGGTCGAATCGATCGCCGTTGACGACGAAGGTGAATCGCAGTCCTGGAAGGTCGAGTCGAGGCTGGCGGATCGGGATCGATGTGGCCTGTGCCGCTGCGGCAAGTCGGGCAGCAAACCGCTCTGCGACGGTTCACACCTGGACGTGGGGTTCGACGGAACCGAAACAGCCAGCACCGAGCCGCACCTGCCGCGTGCAGAGGTTCTTCTCGGTCCGCGTGTAGACGTCGCTGACCTGAAGGAGCTCTGTGCCGAGGCCCGCTTCTGCCACAGCAACGGAGCCGTCTGGCACCGGGTCGGTGAGGACTCGGCCGAGGCCGCCGAGACGGTCCTCTCGGGTTGCCAGCTCTGCCCCTCGGGTCGCTATACCGCGCTCGACAAGGCGACTGGCGAGCCGATCGAACCCGTGATGGCGCCGTCGATCGCGTTCGTCCAGGACCCGCATGAGAACGTGAGTGGCCCGATCTGGGCACGAGGCGGGATCGTGGTCGAATCGGCCGACGGGCGAGAGTACGAGGTTCGAAACCGAGTCACCCTATGCCGATGCGGGCAGTCGAACAACAAGCCGTTCTGCGACGGTTCGCACCTCGAGTGCGGCTTCCACGACCACCTCTAGTGCGAAATCCGGTCTTGACGCTGGCGACCACCTCGCCTACCGTACTCACATACCGTATCTAGTGTTGCGGTTGCCTTAGAGCACAATATCTAGGGCTTGGGGGACGGGGACCGCTGAGCCGCTTCGCGCGACAACACGGACGCTTTCCCTTATTGAGGTGAGCTGGACGGGTTGTCAATTCGTGTCACTGGCGTGTGCGAAGCTGGGATTTGGCCAGTCTGCCGCGTGAACCACGGGCCGGCAATTCTGCTGAAGTCATGAATACGTCCTCGGGCGGGGTGTCCGGCGGACCGTCTCGGCGCACAGCGTGCAAGCGCTTGCCGCAGCGGTCGCGGTGGCATCCTTCTCGGCCATGAAAGGGAAGACCGATGTCAGCGCCAGAGAGCGAAACCGCTATCGCCGAAACACCGTCAGCGCCGGTCCGAGCTGTGGGACTGCCCGCCGCTGTCATCCGCCGCGACGGCGATGCCGCGCCCTTCGACGCCGAGAAGATCCGCTCGGCGATCGAGCGCGCGGGTGCCGCAACCGGCGAGTTCGGCCCCGACGAGGCCGGGCTTCTCACTTCCCAAGCAGTGAAGGTGCTCGGTCATCGTTTCGCCGAGACCAACCCGGACATCGAGCAGATCCAGGACGTGGTCGAGCAGGTGCTCATCAGCGCCAACCACTTCGCCACGGCGCGCGCCTACATCGTCTACCGCGAGCAGCGCGCGCGACTGCGCTCGGACAAGAAGACCGTTGTCGAGGTCGAAACCTCGATGAACGAGTACCTTGAGCAGGCCGACTGGCGCGTCAACGCCAACGCCAATCAGGGCTACTCGCTGGGCGGACTGATTCTGAACGTTTCCGGCAAGGTCGTCGCCAACTACTGGCTGTCGCACGTCTACCCTGCCGAGGTCGGCGCCGCCCACCGCGAGGGCGACGTCCACATCCACGACCTCGACATGCTTGCCGGCTACTGTGCCGGCTGGTCGCTCCGCACGCTCATCACCGAGGGCCTCAACGGCGTGCCCGGCAAGGTCGAGTCTGCACCGCCCAAGCACCTGTCGAGCGCGGTCGGACAGATCGTGAACTTCCTCGGCACGCTGCAGAACGAATGGGCGGGTGCGCAGGCGTTCTCCAGCTTCGACACGTACATGGCGCCGTTCATCCGACTCGACGACCTGTCCTACGACCAGGTCCGTCAGTCGATCCAGGAGCTCGTCTACAACCTGAATGTCCCGTCTCGCTGGGGCACCCAGACGCCGTTCACCAACCTGACGTTCGACTGGACGTGCCCCGAGGCCCCCGCCGACCAGCCCCCC
>CAZIPT010000060.1:0-14917 GCA_964541375.1 uncultured Eubacteriales bacterium | reverse complement strand
TGATCCTGCGCTTCTCGACGGTCGCGGGCGAGCTCGGTGCCGCCGACGCCGAGCGCGACGTGCGCGGCTTCGCGATCAAGTTCTACACCAAGGAAGGCAACTGGGATCTGGTCGGCAACAACACGCCGGTGTTCTTCATGCGCGACCCGCTGAAGTTTCCGGACCTCAACCATGCCGTGAAGCGCGATCCGCGCACGAACATGCGAAGCGCCGTGAACAACTGGGACTTCTGGACCTCGCTTCCCGAGGCTATCCACCAGATCACGATTCTGATGAGCGAGCGCGGTATCCCAGCGAGCTACCGCCATATGCACGGATTCGGCAGCCACACGTTCGCCTTCATCAACGCCGCTGGCGAGCGGCGTTGGGTCAAGTTCCACTGGGTGTGCGAGCAGGGAATCAAGAACCTGACCGACGCCGAGGCGGCAGAACTCATCGGCAAGGACCGGGAAAGCCATCAGCGCGATCTCTACCAGGCCATCGAGAACGGGGACTACCCGCGCTGGCGGCTGTGCGTCCAGGTGATGCCTGAGGCGGACGCCGCGACGTACGGATTCCATCCGTTCGACCTGACCAAGGTGTGGCTCCACTCCGACTACCCGCTAATCGAGGTGGGGGAGATGGTGCTCGACCGCAATCCCGACAACTACTTCGCAGACGTGGAGCAGGCAGCTTTCAATCCCGCGAACGTGGTTCCCGGTATCGGCTTCTCTCCCGACAAGATGCTTCAAGGGAGGCTGTTCTCGTACGGCGACGCACAGCGCTACCGTCTCGGCGTGAACCACCACCTGATTCCGGTCAACGCGGCCAAGTGCCCGTTCCACAGCTATCACCGTGATGGCGCGATGCGAGTTGACGGCAACTACGGCAGCACGCCTGGCTACGAACCTAACCACTACGGCGAGTGGGAGCAGCAGCCGGAGTTCGCCGACCCCCCGCTCCCGATCGAGGGCGCTGCCGACCACTGGGACTTCCGCGCAGATGACGACGATTACTTCACTCAGCCGCGTCTGCTCTTCAACCTGATGAGCGCCGAGCAGAAGCAAGTGCTGTTCGACAACACCGCCCGCGCGCTCGGCGACGCGCCGAAAGCGGTCAAGCAGCGGCATATCTGCAACTGTCTGAAGGTCGCAGAGGCCTACGCTGAGGGCGTGAAGGCGGCCATCGGGGTCGAGATGACGGAGGAGTGCGAGTAGACCCTCCGCGTCCTACCTGCCTACCGAGAAGGTGAAGCGAATCCTCGTCTGAGATCGGCCGCTCACGCGGAGTATCGCTTCAGTGTGAGAGGCTCGCTGCAGCCCTTCCTCTTTGCCTGCCGAGACCAGAGATAGCCGCCTAGAAGCGGGTACCCCCACGCCGGGACGAGTGGGCGGGCGAAGGATTCGAGCGAGGCCGCGGGGATGGCCTCGCTCGACGCCAGAGCGTCCACTGCTGCGTCCAAATCGGTCAGGCGCGGGCGCAATGGCGACTGCTCGACAGAGCCGCCTTCAATCGCGCCGCCCATCCCAAACGCCAGCGCACCCGACCAAGTGACTCCGGTCTTCCGGGCGAAGAGGCGACAGACGTCGATGGCGACCTGGCAGTGCGATGCTTCCGGGAAACCGCACTGGGTGAGGACTGCGAGGCGCCTCCGGGCTGCCGGCATCGAGCCGTCGGCAGCGGCCGCGGCCCATGCCTCGAGGAGTCGCAGTACCGGGGCGGGAACCGCGTCCCAGTACACGGGGAACGACAGCACGACCAGGTCGGACTCAGCGATACCGCCGAGCAGCTCGCCGAGACGAGCCTCGTTGCGGAAGCTCGGAGTGATGCGTTCGATTCGGGTGTTGAGCCCGTGGGCTTCCAGCCTCGTGCCGACCGCCTCGGCGAACGTGCGCGATGCGCTCTTTCCTGGTTTGGGGCTTCCCACCAGCAGGATCGCTCGGCTCATGCGGGCACCTCCGTCCCGAGTTGGGCTTGTGCAAGCAACGACTCGACGGCAGCCATGGGCGACTCGTTGCCGACGACGACCTGTGAGCCGTGGGTAGGGTTGTGCATGTTGACGGAGTTGCGCTCGACGAGACGCGAGAAGAGCGCGGTCTGCTCGGCGTCGGCTATGGGGAGCGTTCCAAGGGCGAGCCACACCGGGTAGCGGTCGTAACGCGGCACATGATGAACCTCGCCGTCGACCATCGTGAAGTGTGGCAGCACCAGGCAGATCTGCCGATCGAGAACGCTCTTCGCCAGCGAGCCATAGCACCCGTAGCTCACCGGGGTCACGACTGCGCATACGTCGGCGGTCGCGATGCTTCGACTGACGCGACGCGCGTCGTCGTCGATCACGCACTCGCCCGGGGTGCGGGTCCAGCAGTCAAAGCAGCCGGTGCAGGCGCGTACATCCAAATCGCGTATGAGAACCCGCTCGAGGTCATAGCCGATCACAGTCATACGAGTTTCGAGCGCATCCGCAGCCGCGGTCGTGGTGGCATCGTCCGCGCGCGCAGCGTCCAGGATCAAGGCCTTCATTGTGATTCCTCCGTTGCACACGGGCGCCACGCGGCGCCGTCGTTCTTCTCGGCGGCCGCTTCCATCGAGCCGAGTGCGGCCATCAGTACGCTGCGAGCCAGCGGCTCCAGTCCGTCGGCGGCCTGGGGCATCAGCGAAAGCGGTCCGTTGCGCCACAACTCCGCGAGTCCATGCACAAGCGACCACAGGTACACGCCGAGAATGACGGGATCACCCTGCGGCATTTCGCCGGTCTCCTGGCAGGCCACGATCGCGTTCAAGAGCCGCTGCCACGTGTTGCCCTGGGCCTCAGGCGGCTGCAGCGCATCCACCTGTGCGTCCGGATTGTTGATCTCGGGCGCGTTCATGGCGGCGTAGTAGTCGGGGCGCTCGACAGCGAAGATGACGTAGGCCATGCCGATGCCGAGGAGTCGCTCCTTGGGGTCGCTGCCCGAGGCCTCCTCGGCCGCCGCCATTTGGTCGTCCATAAGCGACATGCCTTCGTGTGCGAGCGCGTGAACAAGCGCCGTCTTGTCGGCGAAGTGATGGTAGGGCGCGGCATGGCTCACGCCGACCCGTGCGGCGACCTCGCGCAGAGACAGGCCCTCGACGCCCTTCTCGGCGATGAGCGCGAGCGCCTCATCGAGCAGTGCCCGGCGTAGGTTGCCGTGGTGATAGGCGTCCTTGGCGCTCATCTAGCGCGCCCGGTTTCGGTACCAGTCCAGGGTGCGGGCCAAGCCTTCGGTGATCGGTGTCGCCGAGAGCCCGAGCGCTCGATCGCTCTTGCTCGAATCGACGATGAACGGGTTCGTGAACTCGTACATCATCTCGCCCATCTCGCGCACGGGAGGTGAGAAGAGCCCCGCCATGCGCATCATCAGCGGGCTCACGGTGCTGACGCGCGGCTTTACGCCGAGCTGGCTCGAGGCCTCTTCGATCATCGCGCGCTGCGTCTGTGCAGCGGCGTGTGGCGTGAACCATATCCCGCCGAGCAAGTCCTCGTTGGCCGCGAGCGCCACGGCCGCGCGGCCGACATCCTCGATGTATGCGAACGAGTGCGGCAGGTCGGCGTTGCCGGTCGCCTCGCCGCCCTTGCCCGCCAGCAGCGGCTCGAACGTTCGAGCGCCGAACGCCGACAAGGTGACGCCGGGCCCGTAGTAGTCGCTCGATCGCAAGATCGCGGCTTGCACCTCGCCGGCTTTGTGGGCCGCGAGAACGTCGGCTGCCATGCGGGCGCGCAGCTCGCCCTTGCGGCTATCGGGCGCGATGGGAGAGTCCTCGGTGATGGAGCCATTCACTAGGCCGTACATGTAGAGGTTGTCGACCGAGACGTAGCGCGCGCCTGCCGCCTTAGCCGCGGCGAGAGCACCCGCCTGCAGACCGGGGAAGAGTTCGCCCCACTGGTGGTAAGGGGGATTGAGCGCCTGGTAGACGACCGTGGCGCCGTCGGCAGCCTGAATCGCTTGCGCGGTATTGCTTGCATCCGCCGAGACGATCTCGACGCCGGCAGGCATGAGGTCGTTGGTCTTGCCGGAACGGTTGATCGCGCGAACCCGCTCACCACGCTCGGTGAGAACAGTGGCGATCCAGCTTCCGACGGGACCGGTGCCAAAGACCACATGGAGGTTGTCAGACATTGCGCGCTCCCTTCTCCGGCGAGGGACCGCCCCCGCGATACGGCTATCTTTACACCGTCAACTTACCGCTGTCAAGATTCGACGGTTACGGCGGCTGAGCGACGAGTGGGTAGAATCGAGACACCAACAGGGATTGGACGAGAGGCAGGTACACCGTGACAGGCAAGCGGCGGTTCGACCTGGAAGAAGCACGAGCGCTCGGCACCGCGGTTGGGATTGACTGGACCGAGTTCGATGCCGAGCAGTTCCGCAGGGGCCTTGAGGTCGAGCTCGAACATGGAGCACGCGACCCGGAGACCAACGTGACCAACGACGACTTGACGCTCACCAGCAAGATCGCGTGGGCGCACCTCAAGGAGTTCCCGGACTACTACTCGCGGCTCGACGCCATGGAGGCCGAGGCCGACGCGTACTGGGCGTCGCGGCGGTAGCGGCGTTCCGATGCAAGATTGACGCGTGCGCGAACCGAATCCGCACCGAAACCGCGCCGAAACAGCGCCGTGTTTCACTTGGGCTCATGGAATCCACTACAACGACAGCAACCCGCGACGCCGCAGTCGAACTGGAAGCACTTCTCCAGGTCGCTCAGACGCTCGTGTCCAGCTTCGACGTCGACCGCAACCTGCGGCGCGCGATGCGAATCCTGCATGAGCAGCTGGGCCTCAGCCGAGGGACGGTTGCGCTGGTCGATCCGGAGACGCGAGAGATTCGCATCGCGGCCGCCTACGGGCTTACTCGCCAGCAGCTCGCGCGCGGCATCTACCGGCCTGGTGAGGGCGTCGTCGGCCGCGTTGTCGCCAGCGGACAGACGATGGTGGTCGCCCGCATCAGCGAGGAGCCGATGTTCCTGAACCGTACGGCCTCGCGTCCGGACAAGGCCGACATCTCGTTCGTCAGTGTGCCGATCAAGCTCCGCGGCGAGATTCTCGGCTCGTTGTCGGCGGACCGCGTCTTCGATGAGAGCGTCTCGCTCGACGAGGACGTCCGCGTGCTAGAGATCATCGCGTCGATCATCGCCCACGCCGTACGCCTGTACTGGACGTACCGCCACGAGGTTGCCGAGGGTGACCGGATGCGCGGCGAGCTCCGTCGGCGCTATGCGATGCCCAACATCATTGGCGAGTCTGACTCGATGCAGGAGGTCTTCCGAATCGTCGGCAAGGTGGCAAGCTCGCAGGCCACAATCCTGCTTCGCGGAGAGTCCGGCACCGGCAAGGAGCTCATCGCGCATGCCCTTCACTACCAGGGGCTCAAGCCAAAAGGGCCGTTCGTCGCGATCAACTGCGCGGCGCTGCCGGAGAACCTGCTCGAGGCCGAACTGTTCGGCTACGACAAAGGCGCGTTCACCGGCGCCGTCGCAAGCAAGCCGGGCCGGTTCGAGCTGGCGCGCGGAGGCACGATCTTCCTTGACGAGGTGGGTGACGTCCCGCCGGCTCTCCAGGCCAAGCTGCTGCGCGTGTTGCAGGAGCGCACCTTCGAGCGTCTCGGCGGCACCAAGACGCTAGCCACCGACGCGAGGATCGTCTCCGCGACCAACCGCGACCTCGAAGCGATGTCGAAGGCGGGCGAGTTCCGCGAGGACCTGTACTGGCGCCTCAACGTGGTGCCGATCTTCCTGCCCCCGCTGCGCGATCGCCGAGAAGACCTGCCGGTGCTTATCGAGTTCTTCCTCGATCGGTTCTCGCGGGCCGCCGGGTCCGAGGTCTCGCTTTCAGCCGAGGCGATGCGCCGCCTCATGGGCTACCCCTGGCCCGGCAACATCCGCGAGCTCGAGAACACCATGCAGCGCCTCGTGGTGCTGGCCGACGACGATGAGATCGGTGCGCGCGACCTGCCGATGCACCTGCTCATGCACGATGCTCCCGACGAGACGGCCGCTGGCGGCCTCACACTCGACGAAGAGGTTGAAGCGATGGAGCGTCGGCGAATCATCGCAGCCCTGCGCACCAACGCGAACGTCCAGGCGAAGGCGGCCCGGTCGCTGGGCATCACCGCGCGTCAGCTCGGATACAAGATGCGCAAGTACGATATCGAGGAGTAGACGAGGCGACGCGCGCGGCTGCACACGCCGAGAGCCGTCGTCCTCGTGTTCAGGCTATTCTCGGCCCGCCGGCTTTGGGCGCTCGGGCAGACCTGCGAGCCAGCCTTCGGACGCATCCGCAAAGCTGTCGAAACGCGGGATGTAGGGCTTGATGTCGAGAAGCGGCGTCTCGTCGAGCACATCGATCCCGCCGACCTTCAGGGCGCAGCCCTCGCGGGACAGCAGCCGAACGATCGTGAGTCCGATACCGTTGGGCCGCGCGGGGTGACGAGTTGCGAACAGGCCATGCGGCACGTCGCCGAGAAACGTCTGCCTCACGAGTTCGACCGGCGCTGCGCGGTCGAACTCGTAGAGCAGGATGAGGTGGGTGAATCCGTCGATGTCGGCAAGGCCGTCGGAGTATTCGGCGAGGACCTCGACGACGCCTTCAGCTTCGGGCCGAAACGCGCCCTGAATCGGCGTGTCGTCCTTGTCGCCGAATGGGGTGCGGATGGTGCCGATGGGTTCGAGTTGTTGGCTCACGCTACTCGACGCCGAGAATGACGGCGCTCGCCTTGAAGATCGCGACGACTTCCTTGCCCTCGACGAGGCCGAGGTCGTCGGCGGCCTCGGACGTCAGCGTCGCGCTGACGTGCTGTCCGGCGACGTCGAGCTTCACGAGCGCGGTGACCGGGCCTCGAACAATCGAGACGATGGTGCCGGTGAGCTGGTTTCTGGCTGAGAGCTGCATGGTGGATCCCTTCTGTCGGGCGGCGGAGGCGGCGGCATGGGCCGCGACTCGCTATGCCGCATCGGTCAGCGCACGCGGCGTCAGTACCCCAGGCGGCAGTACTATGGCGTGCAAGAGGCGCCGGATCTCAGGAGTGCCCGGATCGCCGATGAGCTCGGTGGCGGTGCCGGTCTGCACGACGCCGCCACCGCCGTAGACGACGAGCGAATCGGCCAGTGTCGCGGCTTCGTAGAGGTCGTGAGTGACCATGACCACGGGAATGTTCTCGGTGATCTGTACCTCGCGCAGTAGCGCACGCATCTCGACGCGCACCGGGAGGTCGAGCGCCGAGAGCGGTTCGTCGAGCAGCAGCGCTCGCGGGTGGGGGGCCAGCGCCCGAGCGAGAGCGGCGCGCTGCTTCTGACCGCCGGAGAGTTCGCGCGGGAGTTTGCCGGCGAGGCCGGTCAGGCCGAAGGCATCGAGCATCTCGGCAATGCGTTCCGCGCGTTGCGCGCGGGGGAGACGATGCAGGCCAAAGGCGACGTTTCGCACGACGGTGAGGTGCGGAAAGAGCTCGGCGGACTGCGAGACGTAGCCGAAGCCGCGCGCCTGCGGGGGAACGAAGATGCCGCGCTCGGTGTCCACGAGCACCTCGTCACCAAAGGTGACGCGACCCGAGTCTGGGCGCATGGTGCCGGTCAGCATCGAGAGCGTGAGCGACTTTCCGGCTCCCGAGTAGCCGAACAGCACCGTGAATCCGCTGTCGCTGCGCCAGCCGGTGTCCAGATCGAATCCGGGCAGCCGCTTGTGGACCTTCAGCGCGAATCCGTTCACCACGACACCGCCTTCGCCAGCCGGTTAGCTCCGAAGAGGAACCCGGCCGAGACAACCGTGAACAGCACGACAAGGAGCGTCGCCGAGCCCCAGTCGCCGTAGACCACGGCGTTGTAGATTTCGAGCGGCATGGTGTTGGTGCGTCCGGGTATGTTGCCGGCCACCATGATGGTGGCGCCGAACTCGCCCAGCGCGCGGGCGAAGGAGAGCACGAGCCCTGCGAGGATGCCGCGAAGCGCGAGCGGCGCCATCACGAGCCCCGCGGTCGCGAGCTCGGAGCGCCCGAGGGTGTATGACGTCGCTACCAGTGCGGGATCGACCGCCTCGAACGCTGCACGCGCCGTCTTGACCGTGAAGGGCAGTGCGACCACGAATGACGCGAGCACCGCAGCCTGCCAGGTGAAGGTCAGCTGTGGCGCGGGTAGCCCGGCCGCGGCGAGTGCAGTGCCGAGGATTCCATTCTTGCCGATGATCAGCAGCAAGTAGTAGCCGGTGACGATGGGCGGCAACACGAGTGGAAGGGTCACGGCCACGTCGAGCACGGCTTTGCCACGGAATTCGCGCGTCGCCAACAGGTACGCGAGCGGCAGGCCCACAGCCGCTACTGCAACGGTCGCCAGCAACGCCACCTGGAGCGACAGGCGAAGTGGAAACGCGATTTCGGCAAGTGCGGACATCGTGACCTCTCGGCAGCTGGGGGATGGCTACTTCGCAGGGGCTGGCTTGAATCCGTTGACGAGCAGGGCCTTCTGCGCCTTAGGGGTCAGCAGGAAGGCGACGAACTTCTCGGCGAGTGCGGACTGGGTGGTCGCCTTGATGGGAGCGGCCACGTAGCGAACCGGCTTGATCGCGCCCTTGGGCACCGTGTAGACGACCTTCACGGCGTCGTTGCCGGTCACCTCACTGGCGAAGACCAGGCCGGCGTCGACCTCGCCGCGTGCGACGTAGTCCACGGTCTGTGCGGCGTTCTCGGCGAAAACGAACTTGGGCTGCAGCGCGTCCCAGGCGCCGAGCCCGGTCAGGAACTCCTTAGCCTTGGTGCCGTGCGCGGCCGTCTCGGGATTGCCGGTGACGAGCTTGGTCGCTTTCGCGAGTTCTGCCGGCGTCGTGACACCGGCGGGGTTGCTGGCCGGCACGATGATGACCAGGTCGTTGCTCGCGAACGTCTCTGTCGAGTCCGCCGAGATGAGCCCCTGTGCGATCAGCGCATCAACCTGGACGGCACTTGCCGAGGCGAACACGTCGCAGGGTGCGCCGCCTTCAATCTGCTTCTGGAGAACTCCGGACGCACCGTAGTTGACCACGAGCTTGGCGTTGTTGGCCTTCTCA
Source organism: uncultured Eubacteriales bacterium (assembly GCA_964541375.1). GTDB lineage: Bacteria > Actinomycetota > Coriobacteriia > Anaerosomatales > JAAXUF01 > JBAXEO01. Next base: position 5,886 of record CAZIPT010000060.1, on the reverse strand, counting down.
AACTCCGGCGCCAGCTCGGTGAACGCGGACTTGAGTGTCGTGGCGGCGCTCACGCTCAGCTCGACCGGCTGGGCCTCGGCGGCAACCGGCGCAGCCTTTTGCGATGCGCAGCCCGTTAGCAGCGCGGCCGTGACGAGCGTTGCGGCAGCGAGCGCGGCACCGAGAGCGCGAACGGTGCGACGCCCTGTCTTCTGCTGGTAGCGGTCCATGGTTTCTCCTGAGGGTCCTCGACGTGTGGGCGTCTAGAAGATCGAGTCTTCGTACACGTCGCCGAGACGCGCCATGAGTGTCTCGGTCTCCATGTCGCGGTCCTGGCCGATGATCCCGCACGCATCGGCGCGGCATTGCTTGCAGTGCGTCATCTGCGAGAGGTACTCGCCGGCCGCGGCCCGTGCCTCGTGAATCTGCGTCGGGGTGGGAGGCGTGGCGTAGCGGAACTTGTTCTGCGGGATGAGCGGCAAGATGTTGTGCTTGTGCGCGCCGTACTCGGCGGCGAGATGGGCGATCATCGGGATCTCGAGGTCGTTGACCCCCGGGATGAGCACGGTGTTGACCTTGACCACCAATCCGGCGTCGACCGCCATGCGCAGTCCGTCCCACTGTCGATCGAGCAGGTAGCGCCCGGCTTCAATGCCACGCAACTTCTCGCCGTTCGGGCCGGTGATCCAGAGGTAGATCTCGGCGGCGGTCTCGGGCATGACGGCGTTGATGGTGACGGTGATGGAGCGGACGCCTGCCGAGACAAGGTCGGCGACCCGGTCGAGCAGTGCGAGCCCGTTGGTGGAGACGCAGCCGATCTTGCCGGGGTAGTAGCGCCGAATCAGGCCGAGCGTCTCGAAGGTCGCCTCGTTCGCCAGCGGGTCGCCGGGGCCTGCGATGCCGATCGCGGCGATGTCGCCGGTTCGCTCGATGACCGCCTCTACGCGTTCGATTGCCTCGTGTGGGCTGAGGATGACGCTTGCCACGCCTGGACGACTCTCGTTGACGCAGTCGAACTTGCGAACGCAGTAGCCGCACTGGACGTTGCAGTCCGGAGCGACCGGCAGGTGGATGCGGCCGCCGACCTTGTGCGCCGCTTCCGAGAAGCACGGGTGGTTGTTCATCACGTGGCGCTCGTTGCTCTTTGCGCTGTGCATCGCGTCGCTCCTTCTGGTCGCGATCACCCAATCGGGTGTCCGAGAGAAGCGCAACACGCGTGCCATTCCCACACCCTTTCTGAGCTGCGGTTTTGCTGTAAAATGCAACAACGGCCACGACGATGTCGTAGCCGTTGTGACAATAATGTCGCGTTCCTGCGCTAGGCAGCAGCGATGTGCGTGTGTGCCTTCTTCGCGCACACCTTGGAGCACGCCTCGCATCCGATGCAGTTGCCCGCATCCGAGACGCTCATGACCGTGCCGCCGAGACACTCGTCCTCGTCGTCCTCATCAAAGTCATCATCGACGGGCCGCTCGATGGGTGCCATGACCGACTGACCGCAGACCTTGTAGCAGCGGCCGCAGCCGATACACGCCTCGTAGCTGATGCTCTCAAGGTACGCGGGTGCCCATTCACGGCCGTCTCGGGTCGGGAGTGTGGCCGGCATCGCTTACGCCACCGCCACGACGTCATGCTCGCCGGTGCGAATCGTGTACGACACCTCGACAGGGCAGACGAAGATCTTGCCGTCACCGTACTGCCCTGTCGTGTTGACCGACAGGATCGCAGCCACGACCGCGTCGACCGCCTCGGCAGGCACGATCATAGTGATCATGCGCTTGGGCACGAACAGCGCGGTCTTGGGGAGCTGGTGCTCCAGCGCGTAGACCGACGGCGTGGACTTGAGCTTGATGTGCGTCGAGTTGCAGGAGGTGCCGTCCTGATCCATGTCGGCCAGCGTGCAGGCGACGTCGCCCTTCTGCTTGCCGCGGCCGTCGACCGACTGGATCGTGAGCGACGGGAAGCCGATCTCGGCGATCGCGGTTTTGGTCTCGGCGAGTTTGTCTCGGCGGATGATCGCGCAGATTTCCCTCATCTCACGCCTCCTAGAGAACGGCTTCGCCGGTACGGATGGTGTAGGCGGTCTCGACCGGCGAGACGAAGATCTTCCCGTCGCCGATGAACCCGGTGCGCGCCTTGTCCTCGATGACTTCGATGACGCGGTCGACGCTGTCGTCCTCGACGACGGTCATGAGCAGCGTCTTGGGGAGCTCGTCGTAGTAGATCGGGCCGACCTGCAGACCCTTCTGCTTGCCTCGGCCAAACACCGGCATCTTGGTGAGCGAGCCGAACCCGGCGCCTTCGAGCGCCTGGACGACCTCCTGCTCCTTCTCGGGCCTGATGAATGCGCGAACCATCTTCATTGTCTCGTCCTCTCTTTCGGTCATGTGCTTTGCGAATGGTCTGCGGATGGCTCGGCATACCCGCCGAGAATCCGGTGGTTCTTCTAGCAGCAACAGCCCTTGCCTGAGGACTCACAGGAGCAGGCACCGTGGGGGTTGGCGGCATCGGCAGGACCGTCGCACTTCTCCTCGGCCAGCGCGCGGCGCATCCAGGGCGCCGGATTGTCACGCATTGTGGCGACGAGCCGTTCAGCCTCTGCGGTGATGGCGGTACCGGGCTCGGCCTTGAGCGGCATGATTCCCCGGCGGACGAGCTTGGCTGCCGAGGGGCCGCCGATCTCAGTGAAGTAGACGATCTTGGCGTCGGCGAGCTTGTCGATCTTGCCCACCAAGGCGTCCTCGTGGGCGGCGCCCATGCCGCGGGTGATTACAACCTCGGTATCGAGATCACCGTCGGCGACCCTACGCAGTTCGAGCAGCTCAGCGCCGTCCGGAGTGATGTCGTAGACGGCGAACTGGCCGGCGCGACCGAAATGCTCGTCGATCTGGTTGCCGGTGATGGTGGCGAACGCGACCTTCATCGCGAGCCTCCTTCTTTGGTCGGGGACAGGTGTGAGGCGGTGGGATGGTGCGACCGTTCGCGCGCAGCAAGCGCGTTGGCGGAGGCGTCGATGAGCGACGTGGCGCCCGAATAGCCGAGCGTGACGACGCGAGAAGCGCCGTAGGTGGAAAAGACCGGGAAGCCGGTCTCGACGTGCGCGGCCCCGACAACGCCGGCCGTGCGCTCGCCGTGGGAACCGGCGACCAGCAACTCGGTGGCGGCGGGCACGCTCGCGAAGTCGCCGACGACCACCTCGGTCGCCCGGATGCGGGCGGCGTGCGGGGGAGCGGTCGGCACGATCGCGACCGTCTCGGCGGCGACCTCGGCGAAGAGCACCGAGATTGACAGCGCATGGTCGGGTTCGAGCGCGAGCGTGACGTTGGCACCAGCGAGTTCGAGCTGCGCGTCGCGCATGGCGTCGACCAGAACCTGGCGCTGACGCTCGTAGCGCAGCGGAACCGGGGAACCGGAGAGCAGCGAGAGTGTTGCGAGCAGCAGGTCGGTGGCAGCGAGGCCGTGGGCGGTTTCGAGCACCGAGTACGGTGTGCCGAACCGCTCGCGGAGCGTGCGCGCGGTCGCCTCGAGCGAGGCCCCGAGCACGAGCGTGTGGGAGCTGGAGCCGATCCCGTGGATCTCGTCGAGTGACGTGCCGTCGGAAGCCAGCGCCGAGAGCCCGAGATGGCTCCCATCGAGCGCGCCCAGATCCGGCAGGAAGACCGGCTGGAGCCCAAACTCTTCCATCAGCTCTCGGAGCCAAACAGCGTCCCCGGGGGTGAGGTGCGTGCCAGCCAGGACCGTGACTCGGTCGGGATCGAGCGCCGTGCTCGCGTTGACGTCGCGTGCAAGTCCGGCGAGCGTGTGGACCGCAGCGGCATAGCCCTCTTCCAGGCCACCGTCATAGTCCGCGGCATGAATCGCGACGACCTTCGGGTCGTAGTTCGAGTCGAGCCGGTGAGCGAGCGCGTCGACGTCGTCGCCCTTGACCTCCGCAAGCGCACCCGAGACCAGCGCGACAAGTTCGGGGCGCTGGGCCGCAGGCTTCTCGGCGAAGGAGCGGACGACCTTCTCGGCGGCGTCGTCGCTTCCGAGCACGATCTCCTCGGTGAAGAGCTTAGTGGTGGCCAGGGCGATCGGCTCGTTGAAGTGGCGGATCATGAGCACCTTGCCCAGGAAGCTGCAGCCCTGCGCGGCGTGAAGCACCGGCAGCGTGGCGTCGATGCCCTGCAGCGCGAGGATGGCTCCGACAGTGGGAGCGTTCTTGAGCGGGTCGATGACCGCCGAGCGGTCCTCCTTGCGAACCGGAGTGGGCGTCACAGCGGTAGGACAGTCAACCGTGGCTGCACCTTGTGCCTCGTAGAAGCGGACCGATTCGTGCAGGTCACGGGCGACCTGCACGAGACCCTCGTAGCCGGCGTAGGCGTGCTCGCGCTCCTGGTTCACGTCGATGAAGGGCCAGCCCTCCTTCGCGGCCAGGTAGCGGTTGCGTCCACCTGCGACCAGCAGGTCTGCGCCCTCCTCGGCGAAGAGGCGGCGGATGACCGGTGGTGAGATGTCCTCGATCAGACGGACGTCGGGGCCCAGGATGGTGCGGACCTTCTCCTCGTCCTCGTGGGAGGATTTCTTGGTGCCGACCGCCAAGATCTCGATCCCGAGGTCGAGCAGCGCACTCGCCATCGACCAGCTCTTCACACCGCCTGAGTACAACACGGCCTTCTTGCCGCGAAGTGCTCCGTACGGCAGGAGTGCCGTGGTGAGCTCGGCCTCTCGGCGGGCGATGACTGATTCGACGCGGGCGACGACTCCGGCCGCCTCCGGCGAGACGGCTTCGAGGAGTTCAGCGATGGTGCGAAGCGAGCGAGCGGTTTCGGTAGCGCCGAAGAAAGAGACCTCGACGGTCGGCACGTTGTAGCGGCGCGACAGCGAGGACGCGACGTTGATGAGCGCCCGGCTGCAGACGATCGCGGCCGCCTTTGCTCGGTGCGCAAAGCGGATCTCCTCGAAGTGCGCGTTGCCGGTGATGTGGGAGAGCACGCGGATGCCGCACTCCTTGAGCAGCGGTTCGACCAGCTCCATGTCGCCGGCGACGTTGTACTCGCCGATGAGCACGATGTCGGTCGGGGTGGTGCAGACAGGCTCGGCGGTGCCGATAACGTGCTCAAGCAGCACCTCGCCCGCGATGCGGTTGCCCAGGTTCTTGGGGCCGACGAAGCCAGGCGCGTTGACCGGGATCACCGGCACCCACAGCTCGGCAGAGAGCTTCTTGCAGGTAGCCTCGATGTCCTCGCCGATAAGCCCGGTGACGCAGGTGGCGTACACAAAGACCGCGGCGGGGTTCTCGGCAGCCACGACTTCGCGCACCGTCGCTTCGAGTCGCTTCTCGCCTCCGTAGACGATGTCGAGCTCGGTCATGTCGGTGGTGAAGCCTCGACGGTGGAAGTCTCCTGCGGTGGAGTGCACGCCGCGGCCCTCCCACGCGTTACCAGCGCAGTTGATGGGGCCGTGGACGACGTGAGCGGCGTCGGCGATGGGCATCAGCACGATCGCTGCCCCGTCGAAGGCGCAACTCTCTCCGCCGCGCGACCTGCACAGCTTGTGCTTGGTGTCGGCGCTACAGCCGTCTGCGAGTAGTTTGTCGAGTGAGAGGGCCATGGTCTTCTCGGCTCTAGCGAACCAGGTCGAAGGACGGGGAGTCGGAGTTGATCGCGTGCCGGTCCATCTCGTCGAGCACCAGGTTCACGATGTCGGTGAGCAGGTTCGTGGTGCCCTCGTAGCCCAGGATCGTGCGCTTGTGCAGGTGGTGGCGGTCGAAGAGCGGGAAACCAACCCTGAAGAACGTCGTGCCGGTGTCCTTCCACAGGAACTTGGCGTTGGACGGGCCCATCAGCAGGTCGACCGGCTCGGTGTACATCAGCGAGCGCAGGTGCCACATGTCCTTCTTGTTGTGGACGGTCGCCTCGGCGCCGA
>CAZIPT010000059.1:0-15016 GCA_964541375.1 uncultured Eubacteriales bacterium | reverse complement strand
CAATGCCGAGGACCCGGCGCACAACTTCCGTCCGCATCCTGGCGTGGTCAGCGTGTTCAACCCGCCGGGTGGCTTCGGTGTTCGCAATGATAGCCATGTCTACTCGGGCTACCGGGTGCCTTCGATGTACGACTCACTTCTCGGCAAGCTTGTCGTGTGGGGTGAGACGCGCGACGAGGCTGTGTCCCGAGCCCGGCGAGCACTCGACGAGTTCATCGTCGTCGGCATCCCCACAACGATCCCGTTTCATCAGGCTGTCGTCGAGACCCCCGCGTTTCAGCGAGGCGAAGTCTATACTGACTTCATCGAGACAGAGATGGGCGACTAGCCCTCAAAGGAGTGCTGCGCAATGTCGGACGAAATCAAGCTCGAGGGTCTGGGCATCGCTCCGGGCGTCTTGGACACGATCGTCACGGTCGCCGTTGAAGGCGTCGAAGGTGTCGCCGCTGTTGGAGCCGCAGGTCTGGCCGGGCTCGTGCAGAAGGGTTCGCGCAAGGGATCCTCGCGTGCGGTGGATGTGTGCATGTCCGACGAAGGCGCGATCAGCGTGACCGTGCACGTGCAGGTGCTCTACGGGCATCGGATCAAGGATGTTGCATCCGCCATCCAGGCGGTTGTCGCCGATGCGGTCACCAGTCAGGTAGGCGTCGACATCGCTGCGGTCGACGTGTACGTCGACGGCATCGTGTTCGCGGAGTAGGACGGATGCACGAGCGCAGCCGGGCGCGCCGACAGGCGCTCCAGATTCTCTACCAAAGCGACATCACCGGCGAAGACATTTCGACGATTCTGGATTCTGAGTCGTATTCAGTCGAGGACGGAGAGCCCGACGAGTTCTGTCGTGAGCTGGTCAGTGGTGTTTCCGCACACCTCGGAGAGATCGATGGCATCCTGGGAGAGGTATCAGAGAACTGGGTCGTGACGAGGATGCCTTTCGTCGACCGGAACATTCTGCGGCTCTCCACCTACGAGATCTTCTATGGTGGCGACGTGCCGGCCAGCGTGTCGATCAACGAGGCGGTCGAACTCGCAAAGACGTATGGCGGTGAGGACTCCTCCAAGTTCGTGAATGGGGTTCTCGGCAAGATAGCAAGCAGACACGCAGGACTGACCGAGCAGGAGCCGCAACATGGCTGATGAGTCGTACAGCTTCTCGACCGCTCGCACGCGGCTCGAAGCGATTGTCACGCAGGTTCGCAAGAAGGACACGTCGCTTGAGCAGAGTCTGGACCTGCTCGAAGAGGGCGTCCGGCTCGCCAACGCCTGCACCGAGCTGATCGATCACGCCGATTGGGTGGCAGCAGAGGGAGCCGCCGTCGCCGACGGCACCACGACCGAGGAATCGGCACCCGAGGACGCTGATCCAAGTGCGGTCGGTGAGGCGGCCGAGGAATCGGTCGCGTTCGATACCGGTGATGCACACGCCGAAGAGGAGGCAGCGCGAGACGGTATCGAGATCGAATCCGCTGACCCTGCGGACGAGGCGTGGGCCGACGAGGTTCCCGCCGACGACCTCGAGGCGGACGACGACCTCGGGGCGGACGACGATCCGTCGGCCGCCGAGCGGTAACGCCGCGGCTACGGTGCGCGGCCTCGCGTTGGTCTTGCGAGCTGCGGGTACTATCCTCGAGGGACGGCGGTGCGCGGTTGTTGCACCCTGATGCGAAGCAATGGAGATGATTGACGAGGTGCCCGATCGCATTCTCGATTCCATAGAGGCGCCCTGTGACGTCAAGACGCTTGACGGCGCCGAGCTGGCTCAGCTTGCCGACGAGATTCGCGGCGAACTGGTCTCAACCGTCTCTCAGACCGGCGGTCATCTCGCCCCGAACCTCGGCGTTGTCGAGCTCACCCTCGGAATCCACCGCGCTCTGGACTGTCCGGCAGACCGCATCATCTTCGACGTGGGGCACCAGTCCTACGTTCACAAGCTCATCACCGGTCGACGCGAGCGATTCTCAACCTTGAGGCAGTACGGGGGCGTATGCGGCTTCCCAAAGCGGGCAGAGTCCCCGTACGATGCTTTTGACACCGGGCACGCCTCCGATTCGCTCTCCGTGGCACTGGGAATCGCACTGGCCCGGGATGCCCGCGGCGGGGACGAGACGGTTCTCGTGGTCATTGGCGACGGCTCGTTGACCGGCGGAATGGCGTTCGAGGCGCTCAATCACATCGGTCATCTCGGAACGCGCATGGTGATCGTCCTCAATGACAACGAGATGTCGATCTCCCAGAATGTCGGCGCGCTCGCAAGCTACCTCGCGCGGGTGCGGCTCGATCCGCGCTATACCAAGCTTCGCGACGGAGTCGAGTCCAAGCTGGCGCGGACGAACATCGGCCGGATGTTCGTCGACGCGGGCGAGGCGGTCAAGGGTTCGTTCAAACAGTTGCTCGTGCCCGGGATGCTCTTCGAGGAGCTTGGCCTGAAGTACGTCGGTCCGATCGACGGTCACGACATAGGCCAGGTCCAGGCGGCGGTCGAGCGAGCCAAAGCCAACGACGGCCCGGTCATCATCCATGCCGTCACCCGAAAGGGCCAAGGCTACCCTCACGCAGAGGAGCAGCCCGACGCGTTCCACGGTATAGGGCCCTTCACGATCGCGACCGGAAAGGCAAACGGCTCCGGTGGGCCCATCAGCTTCACCGAGGCCTTCTCGCGCGCTCTCGTTGCCGAGGCGGCCCACGACGATCGTATCGTCGCCATCACCGCCGCGATGCCATCGGGAACCGGCCTCGACCGCTTCGCCGAGAAGTACCCCGACCGATTCTACGACGTGGGAATCGCCGAGGAGCACGCGGTAGGGATGGCCGCCGGCCTGGCCGTCGGCGGTCTGGTTCCCGTCATCGCGGTGTACTCGACCTTCGTGCAGCGCGCCTACGACCAGATGATCATGGATGTCGCCCTTCAGAACCTGCACGTGGTCTTCTGTCTTGACCGCGCCGGGCTTGTCGGCGAAGACGGACCGACTCACCACGGCGTATTCGACCTGAGCTACCTTCGCACCATCCCAAACATGATGGTGCTGGCACCGGCCGACGAGGCCGAGCTGGCCGAGGCGCTTCGCACAGCACTGGCGGCCGAGGGGCCTGTCGCGATCCGCTACCCACGCGGCACCGGAGTCGGCGTCGAGATGCCGGTCGAGCCTAAGGCGTGGGAGGCGGCTCGCGCGCAGATTCGCTCGCGCGGAAGCGACGTCGCTCTTCTGGGCGTCGGGAGGACGGTCGCGATGTGCGACGAAGCGGCCACGATCCTGGCGAAGCAGGGCGTCTCGGCGAGCGTCGTCAACGCACGGTGGGTCAAGCCGCTCGACTTCGAGATGGTCTCGTGGGCGGCGTCGGAGCATCGGCTGGTGGTTACCGTCGAGGAGAACACCTCGATGGGCGGCTTCGGTGGCGCCGTGTGTGAGGCGCTTGCCGATCTGGGCCTGCCCACTCCGGTGCTGCGCATGGCGATTCCCGACTGTTTTGTGACCCACGGAGCGATGGCCAAACTGCTCTCCGACGTCGGATTGACCGCCGAGAGCATCGCTGCCGCCGTTTCCGGACGGCTCGACGACATCCCAGCAGCGGCCGGGGCGGGGACCGACGAGAGTGTCGTGGCGGAGGCGAAGGCCCGTGACGCGGAGCCGTATCGACGTCATCCTCGTTGAGAGGCAGCTCTTCACCTCGCGGGAACAGGCCAGAGCGGCGCTGCTTGCCGGCGAGGTACGTGTCTCCGACCAGGTGGTGACGAAGGCCGGTCAACTGGTCGATGAAGGCGCCACGATCGTCGTTGCCCAGCGGCAGCGTTTCGTCTCGCGTGGTGGCGACAAGCTCGCCGGAGCGCTCGACGCGTTCGGCCTCGACCTGACCGGGCTGAGAGTGGTCGACGTTGGCGCATCCACCGGCGGCTTTACCGACTGCGTGCTTCAGCGCGGTGCGGCCTCGGTGAGCGCGGTGGACGTCGGGTACGGCCAGCTCGCATGGTCGCTGCGCACGGACCCTCGCGTGACCGTGTTCGAGCGAACGAACATCCGGAGTGCCGACCCCGTCGAACTAGGCGCCCCCTTCGACGTGGCCGTGATCGACGTATCGTTCATTTCGCTGCGCAAGGTGCTGCCTAACCTGCTGGCGCTGATCGACGCCGGGCGCGGGCAGCTGGTGGCGCTGGTAAAGCCGCAGTTCGAAGTGGGTAAGGGCCGAGTGGGAAAACGGGGTGTCGTCCGAGACCAGCGCCTGCACGTGGAGGTTTTGGAGTCGTCGGTGGAAGCTTGTATCGAGGCGGGCCTGGTCGTGCGCGGTCTGACCTTCTCGCCCATCAAGGGCCCTGAGGGTAACATCGAGTTCTGGATGTGGGCCGCTCGGCAGGGAGCGTCGGCCGAGGAAAGTGCACGGTCGATCGTCGAGTCGGCTCACGCGAAACTGGGAGGCTAGTCGATGCGCGTCTTGCTGGTGCCAAACACCGCGAATCCCGCAGCGGTCGAAGCTGCTGTGGATCTCGCCACGTGGCTGACCGGTCGCGGGCTCAGTCCCGCACTCGCTTCAGACGATGCCGCGGCGTGTGGCCTCGCCGACCTAGCGGTCGCGCCCTCTGAGATCGGGGAGCCGGTGCTCGTGGTCGCGCTGGGCGGTGACGGCACGATTCTGAAAGCCGTGCATCTTCTCGGCGAGGTCGAGGTGCCGGTACTCGGGGTGAAGTTCGGACGTCTTGGATTCCTGTCGGGCGCGGAGCCGGGATCCATGCGCCAGGCTGTGGAGACGGCGCTGGCAGGGGAAGGGCGGCTCGAACGCAGAGCCACGCTCGCTGCCGAGGTAGTCATGGACGGACGGAGTGTCGGCCGGTATCGAGCTCTCAACGAGGTGGTGGTGGCGCGCGGAGCATCGGCTCGTGTCGTCGCTCTGGAAGTCGCCGTCGACGGTCACAAGGTGTTTGCGAACCGTGCAGACGGAGTGATCGTCGCCACCGCCACCGGATCCACCGCGTACGCGCTCTCGGCGGGCGGGCCTGTCGTTGCACCGGACTTTGGCGGCATGGTCGTCGTGCCGGTGGCCGCGCATACGCTGCAGTCGCGGTCGCTGGTGACCGGTCGAGCGGACACGATTGAGATCACGCTTCCCGATTCGACGCGATCCGAGGCTTGTGTGGTCGTAGACGGTGCGGCCACGCCGTGCCGGAGGTCGCTCGAGCGCGTGACCGTCACGCGCGGCGATCACGACGTGCTCCTGGTCAAGCTCGACGGTCGCGACTTCTACCAGACGGTGGCCCAGGAGTTCTTCGGGAGCGCGCGGTGATCGAGGAGCTCCACGTCAGGGACCTCGCGCTGATCGAGGACGTGTGGCTCGAGTTCTCGGCCGGCATGACCGTCATGAGCGGGGAGACCGGCGCCGGAAAGACGGCGCTCGTCGGCGCGCTGAAGCTGCTTCTCGGCGAGCGTGCCGATGCGGGAGCGGTACGGGCAGGGCAGCCGGAGGCTGTGGTCGAGGGCCGTTTCGTCGAGTTCAGCGGGGAGGAAACCGTTGCCAGGCGGCGAGTCAGTTCCGACGGGCGCAGCCGGTGCACCCTTGACGGTGAGATGGCGACGGTGGGCGCTCTCGCCGAGCGTCTCGGTCCGCTGGTGGACCTGCACGGCCAGCATGAGCATCAGGCGCTGCTGTCGCCATCAACACACGTGGCGTACCTCGATCGGTGGGCTGGTGACGGCGTAACGAATGCGCTGGCGGACTACCGGGGCGCGCGTTCGGAGCATTCGACCGCTCTCAGGACGCTCGCTGAGCTCGAGGAACGACTGGCTCGAGTCGCTCAGAACGCCGACTACTACCGCTTCGTCGCCGAAGAGATCGATCTGGTCGACCCGATGTCGGGCGAGGACCTGGCACTTGAGGCCCGGTTACCGGCGTTGCAGCACGGCGAACAGCTATCTGTGGCAGCGGACGGGGCCGTCGAGGCGCTGCGCGGCGACGGGGGAGCGCTTGATGCGGTCGCAACGGCCGCCGCGTCGCTCGCCCGAGCCCAGGGCATCGACCCGGCTCTGGACGCACTCGCCGCGCGACTCCTGGAGGCGTCGGCGATGGTCGATGACGCGAGCGCCGAGCTGCGCTCGTATCGCGACCGGATCGAACACGACCCGGTCGCGCTCGATCAGGTCCTGGAGCGGCTCGGCGCGTTGACAGGACTGATGCGGAAGTACGGCCCAGATCTGGACTCCGTGCTTGCTGCCCGCGCCGAGGCGGCGAGCGCGTTGTCGGTTCGCGAGGAGGGCGCCGAGGGGACTCAGACGGCGCGCGAGGCGGTCGACACCGCGTCTGCCAGACTGAGGGATGCCGCAGCCCGCCTTGACGAGGCTCGTCGCCGAGCAGCCCCCGAGTTCGTCGAGGCACTGGCGTCGGCTGTTTCTGATCTCGCGATGCCGGGCGCTCGGTTTGAGGTGGCCTTTGCGGAGCTGCCGTTCGAGTCATGGACCTCTGATGGGTCGGAGCGGATCGAGTTCCTGTACGCTCCCGCCCCCGGGCAGCCGCCGCGTTCGCTGGCACGTATCGCGTCCGGTGGAGAGCTGTCGCGCGTGATGCTCGCGCTGAAGGGTGTCTTGGGTGAGGCGGACACTGTGAGGACGCTTGTGTTCGACGAGGTTGACGCGGGTATCGGAGGTGCGACCGCACACACGATCGGCAGGCGGCTCCATGCTCTCTCGCGCACGCATCAGGTGATCGTGGTCACGCATCTCGCGCAGGTGGCCGCATACGCTGATCGCCAACTCGTAGTCGAGAAGAACCTCTCAGAGGACTCGGCGAGCACCACTGTTCGCGCAGTCGAGGGGCCCGATCGCGAAGGTGAGATCGCGCGGATGCTGTCAGGCAAAGATACTTCTGCAGGGCTGGAGCACGCTCGCGAACTGCTCGCTGAGGCCGCCTCAACGAGCTAGAGTCTGTCGCGCGGTCAGACGACCCGGCCAATCTGGAGACGAATGCGCAAGCAGGGCATAGCAAAGCTCGACAAGCGAACCAAGGACCTCGTGAAGAGGCTTGGTCCAGACGACATCGCCATCATCGATCACGTGGACATGGACCGTGTCAGCGCCGAGTCACTCGTGGGCAGCGGAGTCGAAGTGGTGATCAACGCTGCACCGTCGATCTCGGGCACCTATCCCAACGTCGGGCCGCTTCTGCTTGCACGCGGCGGCGTGACGCTGATCGATGATGTCGGCCGAGACATCTTTGACAGCATCGATGAAGGCGACCAGATAGAGGTCGTCGGCGATGAGGTCTTGCGCGACGGAGTCGTGCTCGCGCGGGGCGTACGACTCAGCGTCTCGGCGATAGAGGACAAGATGGAGGCGGCCAAGGCGGGTCTCGGCGAGCAGCTGGACCGGTTCGCTCGCAATACCATCGAGTACCTCGACAAGGAGCAGTCGATTCTTACCGACGAGACCTGGGTGCCTGAGACCAGGGTCGAGATCTACGGGCGTCAGGTACTGGTGGTGGTCAGGGGCTACGACTTCAAGCAGGATCTCGATGCGCTCAAGCCCTACGTGAGTGAGATGCGCCCCGTACTGATCGGCGTGGACGGCGGGGCCGACGCGATTCTCGAGGCCGGATTCTCCCCGGACATCATCGTTGGAGACATGGACTCGGTTACCGACAGGGCTCTGAAGAGCGGTGCCGAGCTGATCGTGCACGCCTATGCGGACGGGCGGGCGCCGGGAATGGAGCGTCTGCTGGCACTCGGGCTCGAAGGTACGACCTGGCCCCTTGCGGCCACGAGCGAGGATCTCGCATTGCTGCTCGCGTGGGAGTCGGGGGCGGATCTGATCGTCGCGGTGGGGACCCACGCCAACCTGGTGGAGTACCTCGACAAGGGCCGGAAAGGGATGGCAAGCTCCTTCCTGGTCAGGCTCAAGGTCGGGCCCAAGCTGGTGGACGCGAAGGGTGTCAACAAGCTCTATCGTGCTTCGGTCGGGCCGGGTTACCTCATACTGATCGTCGTGGCGGCGTTGATCGTGGTTTCGGCGGTCGTGCTGATCTCACCGGTTGCTCGCTCTTTCATAGAACTCATCGTGCTGCGGATTCGCGCCTCGTTCAGCACCTGACCCACCTGCAAGGAGAAGCTTCGTGTACAACATCAGGTACCACATCGCGTCGCTTGTGGCTGTGTTTCTGGCGCTGGCCCTGGGTCTGGTTCTGGGGGGGCTGGTCGTACGCCAGGGGGGTTTCGACAAGCAGCAGAGCGCGATCGTGTCCGGTCTCCAGAAGGACTTCAACTCCATCAAGAAGCAGAACAACGCGCTCAAGGGGGACTTGGCGTTCGAGAAGGGCTACTCGAAGCAGATGACCGACTCCTGGATCGCTGGAAGGCTCACCGGCCGCACGGTTCTGGTCATCAAGAGCTCCGCAAAGGGCTCCGCAGGCGACTCGGCGGTAGCCGCGGTCAAGGACGCCGGAGGCAGCCCGGCGGTCGTCACCATGCTCAAGCCCCAGTTCGGCATCTCCAACAGCAAGGTTGCAGATGCGGCGAGATCGGTTCTCGGCAGCACGACCGACCTCAAGACCGGTGTGGCCAGCACCCTGGCTTCAGAGTGGAGCCAGCGTGACGTGGCACGTCCGCTCACCGAGGCGCTGCAGAAGGCCGGCGCCATCGCAGTCACCGGGTTGTCTTCGAGCACCTCTGCGACGCAGGTGATAGACGTCGCGGCGTTCGATGGCAAGCCCGATCTCCTCGCTTTGGACATCGCTCAGGCGTATGCGGCTGCCGGCCACTATGCGCTCGGCGCTCAGACTCCGACCCCGGATACCGGTGTGGCTGTCGCGGCCGCCGCACGCAAGCTCTCGGCCTTCGACACGCTGGGTACCAACGCCGGACGCTTCACGCTGGTGGCCTTGCTCACCGGTGGAGAGCAGGGGTTCTACAGCATCGACTCCAACGCGACCGCCCAGTTCCCTCCGGTACCGGTGCCCTGAGGTCCTACGAGCTCTCTCGGCGGATCAGCGGCTTCTCGCGCCAGAGCTGAAGGAGCGCGAGCGACACGTGCACGAACTGGCGGCCACGGTGGACGAATCCGCTCAGGTTGCGCCCCGTGGCCGCGTGCGACATCGTCGTCTCGATCTCGACGAGCCTGAACCCGGCCCGCAGGGCCCGGACGGTCAGCCCCACCTCGACACCGTAGCCCGCCGAGAAGGGCCGGACCGTCGCAAGGCACTCTCTGGTCAGGGCCCGCTGTCCCGAGAGGGGTGCGGTGGCGGCAAAGTCGCCGCCGAGCCGGCGGATCCCGAAGCGGGCGAGGCTCTTCACGAGGCCGAATCCCGCTTTGGAGGCGGGGCGCGGGAAGGTGGCGATCGCCATGTCGGCAGTACCTGCGAGGAGCGGCGCCGCTAGGAGCGCCCCCTGAGATGCGGTGGCGCCGAGATCCCCGTCGAGCAGCACAATCACATCGGCGTCCTCGCAGCGCTTTGCGCCGACCTCAAGAGCGGCGCCCTTGCCGTGCGAGCCGTGAAGGCGTACCACCTTGGCACCGGCCTTCTCGGCGATCTGGTCGGTGTCGTCGAGCGACCCGTCGTCGATGACGATGACTCGCGTCACGCCCGGGATGGTCAGCGCGGCACCCACGGTCGCCGCAATCGATGCCGCCTCGTCGCGCGCGGGGATGAGGACCGTGATCTGCACGCCTACTCGCCGCCCCGGCCGCGAGATCGACTCGCGAGCCGTCCGACGGCGGCCATCGCGGTCGCGACTTCCTGTACGCCCAGAAGCCTGCCGAGGGAAACGGCTATCGCGAGCCCCACGACACCACCCGCCGCCACCTGCACCAGGGAACCGATGATGCCGCCGACAAGGGGAGCGAGCAGCAGCGTCACAGCCCACGCGGCCGCGGCGGCCACTACTGATGCGACGACCATCCGTGCGAACACGGAACCGACACCCCGGAGGTCGTAGCCCCCAATCCGTCGGCGGAGCAGGATCGAGAGCGTGATCGAGCTCAACGCGAAGAACACCACATCGGCGATGGGAAGGCCGTTGATGCCCAGACCCGGCCATGCGCCGATGCCGGTGGACAGGACCACGTACAGACCGACCTGGACCACCGTGAGCCCAAGGTTGACGCTCATCGGGGTGCGGGTGTCCTTGAGCGAGTAGAAGGTGCGCAGCAGAAACATCGTACTGGCGTAGAAGATGAGCCCGGATGCCCACCAGCGCAGCGCGCCGACCACCAACGGCACGTCCGACTCGGCGAAGGCGCCGACCCGATAGAGCGATACCAGTGGGGTCGCCAGGGCGATGAGCAGCGCCGACGTGGGCAGCATCAGGACTCCGGTCGTGCGCAGTCCTCGCAAGAACGTGGACTTGAACTCATCGTTGTCCTGGCGACCCGCCGCATCGGCCAGTTCCGTGAAGACGGCAGTGGCGAGCGCGACCGCGAGGATTCCGTAGGGAAGCTGGTAGAAGATCCAGGCGTAGGTGAGGATCGAAGGACCGCTGCCGTTGAGGCCCGGTACCGCAAATGCCGAGGCATTCCTGAATGAGACCGCTACCAGGTTGGTCACGACGTAGATGACGGTTGGTACCGCGAGCCATAGCATGCGGCGAAGCGCGGGATCATGGAGGCCCAGTCCCCAACTGTGACGCCAGCCGCTCTTGAGCAGCGCGGGCACCTGTACAGCGAACATCACGAACACCGCAAGTGTGGTCCCTGCCGCCAGAACCACCATGGCCACGCCGAAGTTCCCTCTGAGTGCCACGAACGCGATCATCGTCGCGATAGCCACGACGTTGTTGAAGATCGGGCCGACCGCCGGCCAGAAGTACTTCCGCTGCGAGTTCAGAACCGCCGAGATGACCGACCCCGCCCCGTACAACACCACCTGGATCGCGAAGAACCTGAAGAAGAAGGTTGCTGCGGTGACGACGGCAACGGACTGGTTCGCGGGCATCCGGAATGTCTGGGTCCAGACGAAGGGCGCCGGGAACAGTGTTCCGATCACGCCCACGAGCCCGAGCACCAACACCGTGAGGTTGAAGACGTGGCTCGTGAACCGCCAAGCGGTCTCCTCGTCCTTGGTCTCGCGGAGCTCCATGAACGTGGGGATGAACAGGGACGAGATGATTCCGCCCGCAGCCAGTTCGAAGATCATGTTGGGGATGTTGTTGGCTACGCTGTACGCCGACATCAGGCCGGTGGCACCCAGCGCGTATGCCGTCGCCCACATCCGCAAGAAGCCGCTCACGCGCGAGAGCGTCGTGGCGGTGGACATCATCGCAGCCGATCGGGCGATGGAGGGTTTGCTGATGGCGGAGTCCTTCTCTCGTGACGGCTGGCGCGCAAAGTCGTGACGCGGTGCGGACCTTGAGGTGATGTCACAAGTGTACCGAAACGGAGCTTCAGGACGGTGCCAGAAGGTCAACACCGGGCGGGCGGCCGCAAGCGCATCGCTTTCTCAGCGATGGCGGGCCCCGTTTTCGGTATACTCTGCACGGGCGCTGACGCCCGGGATGCGCGGTTCCGCGCACTCCGTTCGCACAATCCCCTGACGAACCGAAGCGACGGGCGTGGGCGCAGCCGTGCCACGCGCGCCGACTTGGAGCGGTGCATGACGCGAGCCTGGCCGATAGTCGCGCTGATCGCCACGTTGGCCGTGGCAGGTCTGGTCGACGCTCCTCGCGCCGTCGCGTCAACTTCGACTCCCTCGGCGCAGCACGTCACCATCGTGCTCGCTCCCTACCTCACGTGGGCCGACGTCACCGCGACCTCGACCCCAAACCTCTGGCGCCTCGCCGAGAAGGGCGCCGTCGGCTCCGTGAACGCCCGAAGCCGAATGCGCGAGCCGGGCCAGCCGGCGTCGCCCGTAGAGAGCGCGCTCGGGCTCTCGGCGGGTGCGTGGGCACAGCCTGAGTTCTCGGCAGCCGCGGCGTACAACGCGACCGAGACGGTGGCTGGCAATCAGACCGCCGAGGACATCTACCGCACGGTCTTCGGCGACGGCATGAACGGTGCGCAGATTGCGTACCTTGGCCTGCCCGCGACGCAACAGGTCAATGACGCGAAGGGAGCCGACATCGTGGTGGGCTCGCTCGGTCAGGCGGTTCGCGACGCCAACGGACTGACCGCGGCGGTGGGCAACTCGGACTCGTGGACCGGCGCGGGTCAGGCGAAGCCGGCACGACCGGCGGCGGTTGCCGCAGCCGACATCCGCGGCCTTGTCCGCTACGGAGATGTGTCGACCGACCTCCTCAGGAGTTCGCCTTCCGCCCCAAACGGGGTCGCGACCGACCTCGAGCGGTTCGAAGATGTCTACCGGCGCGCCGACAACTACGCCAAGGGCCACAAGGGGCCTTCGCTCGTGGTGCTCGACGCCGGTGACCCTGTGCGCGCGCGGCGATTCGCCGGGATGGTGACGCCCGAGGTCCGCGACGCGCAGTGGTCCGCGGCTCTGCGCACGCTTGACCGCGTCGTCGGAATGGCTGAGAAGCGCTCGGGTCCCGACGGCGTGCTGATCGTCGTCTCACAATCGTTGTACTCCACGGCCGAGGGAATACCCGCTGGGCTGGGTCCGGTGATCGTGTCGGGGCAGGGCTGGGGCGGGTATCTCACGTCGGCGTCCACTCACCGTGTCGGCGTGGTGACCAATGCGGACGTCACAGCGACGGCCATCGAGGCGATGGGAATCCCTCGTCCGGTCGCCGTGCTCGGCGATCCGATGGTGCCCGTCGCGGCGCCTAACGCGCTCGCCGAGAAGCGCACGCACCTCGCTCGGCTGAGCACAGCCGCGGTCGCCATCGACGCACCGAAGTCGGGCGTGCTCGACGCCTACATCGGATTCGTCGTGTTGTTGCTTGGCGGCGCTGCTTTGGTGATCAGCCAGGTCGCATCCTGGTCCGTTGCGACCGTGCATCGCGCCGCGCGGTTCCTTCAGGCGCTCCTGCTGCTGGCGCTTTGCTTCCCGCTCGCCGGGTGGCTGATGTTCCTCCCGACGCCACTGCCGAGCAGCCCCCAAGTCGCCGTCGCTTCTCTCCTCGGGACGGCAGTGGTGCTTTGGGCCGCGTCGCTCCTCGTGTGGCGCTACTTCCCGCTTCGCGTGCCCGTGGCCGGGCTCTGTCTCGGGCTCACCGGCGTTCTGCTGCTCGACCAGTCTGTCGGGGCGCCCTTCTCGGCGGTCGGGTTCTTCAGCTACTCGCCGCTCCTGGCCGCCCGCTTCTACGGCATCGGTAATGAGGCGGCGGCGCTGCTCTTCGGCGCGTCAGTCGTGGGGGCCGCCATGCTGCTCGATCAGTGGCCAGATGCCCGTTTCAGTTCGCTCGGGCGGCGGTGGGGCATCCCGATACTGGGATTCGTCGTCGTAGGGGTTGCCGCTGCGCCGTTCTTGGGCGCCAACGTCGGCACCGCCGTGTGGGCGCTCGCGGGGTTCGCCTGCGCCTGGATGCTGATGAACGGTCAGAAGTTCGGCGCACGGAGTGCCCTGGTCGTGCTCGCACTCGTGATCCTGGTGATCGGCGCGTTCTCGGCGATAGACCTGTTCGGGGGCGGGCAGCAAACACACCTCGGTCGTGCCATCTCCAGCGCCGAGCAGGGCGGCCTTACACAGATCTGGTCGATCGTGGCGCGCAAGGCCGCGACGAATCTCCGAGTGCTGACATCAACGGACTGGTCCTGGATCCTCGTCGCCGTGCTGGCCTTCCTCGGCTTCGCGCGTTTCCGGTCGGCGAGTGGATTTCCGCAGATCTCCGCCGAGAACCCGGGTTTCGCGGCTGCGATCATCGCGACTCTGGTCGCCGGCGGCATCGCGCTTCTGACGGAGGATTCGGGAATCGTCATACCGTCACTGATCATGCTGTACACCGGACTCGGGCTCGCGTGGCTCATGCTCGCGCGACTCGGCCACTCGAACGCCGAGGAGAAGATGTGACCGAGTCCATCGCCTATGCCGCTTCCATCGCGCTGCTCGTGGTAGGCGCCGTCGCCATACCGTGGCTCGCGATGCGGGCGCTCGTACCTGCACTCCAGGCGTCCGGGCGGGGCCTCGCCGAGAACTACCGCGGCCACCCGGTCGTGGTCGGTCTCGGCCTGGTGTGGATCGTCTGGGCGCTCTCCCTCATGGCGGTCAGCTTCATCGACTCCATCTACGCCGCGCTCTGGTCGGCGGAGGGTGTCCCCATCTTCGCCGAGTTCGCGATCGACGGACTGCCGTTCTTGCTGGTGATCGGCGCGCTTGTGCTGGGAATGGCCGACGACACCTTCGGATCCGCCGCCGAGAAGGGCTATCGAGGGCACCTCTCGGCGCTGTTCCACGGCCGCCTGACCACGGGGGCTCTCAAGCTCATAGGCATCGGCTTGCTCGCTGCGCTTTCGCTCGCCCCCGACTTCGGTTCGGTCGATACGCCGATCTGGATCGTAGTGGGGGAGTGGGCGCTGCAGGTGCTGGCTATCGCGCTCACCGCGAACCTGATCAACCTCACGGACCTCAGGCCGGGCCGGGCGCTGAAGGTCTACTCGCTGCTTGGCGCTGTGGGTTGCGTTCTGATCGGACTGTCGTCCGGCTGGAGCATCGTGCCGCTACTCGCGCTCGCCACGTTCGGCCCCGTGGTGGCTGTCTGGGGCTTCGACGTCGGCGAGCGGGGCATGCTCGGGGATGCGGGTGCCAACGCCGCCGGCGTGTTCGTGGGATGGGTACTGGCGAACGCGCTCGTGGCGTGGTGGTGGGCGCTCGCGGGCTACGTGGTCTTCGCGCTCGTTTTGAACCTTCTGTCCGAGAGGATCTCGTTCTCCACGGTGATCGATAAGACACCGTTTCTGCGCTGGCTCGACGGTTTGGGCCGGAAGAAGGAAAACTCGCACCCCATCTGAATCGTGCGACCGCTAGAATCGTAGGCGGCCGCACCAAAGACACTGTCGGCACAGATCAGGGAGTTGGGACCAGACTCATGGCGACAAAGCACATCTTCGTGACCGGGGGCGTCGTATCCTCGCTCGGCAAGGGAATCACCGCGGCTTCGCTCGGCAGGCTTCTCAAGGCCCGCGGACTCAAGGTGACCGGGCATCTGGGTTCGGTGACC
>CAZIPT010000058.1:0-15103 GCA_964541375.1 uncultured Eubacteriales bacterium | reverse complement strand
CTCGATCATGCCGAACTTCAGCTACCTATCCGAGGCGCAAGCACGGGCCATCGTTGCGTATCTGAACACCCTCGGCAACAAGCAAACGGCGTCCACCGACCGCATGGTGCCGCTGCGCTACCTCGGCCCCGGATTCCAGAAGAACAAGTTCCCGCTCACGATCGACAACTTCAACAAGGGCCGTGAGATCTACGCAAAGCGCTGCCTCACCTGCCACGGTTGCTCGGGATCTGGTGACGGACCCTACGCCATGCTCAACAACGCGCGGCCCGCCAACCTGCGGGACGTTGAGTACAAGAACCAGCCGGTGAACTTCTTCTTCTGGCGGATCTCGGAGGGCGTGCCCGGTACGGTCATGCCCATGTGGAAGCAGTCGATGAGCGAGGACGAGAGATGGCTCGTCATGCTCTTCGAGGAGAAGGCGTTCATCAACATGGTCCCCGACTACAACGACGAGGGAGACCTGCCTGCGAAGTACACGAAGGAGACGCTCGCCGAGCCGACAGTGGATAACATCAACGCAGGTAAGGCCATCTTCGTCGCCAATTGCGCCTTCTGCCACGGTTACTCCGGCGGCGGTGACGGGCCCGATGCCCCGGGCCTGCTCCCGGCGCCGCCAAGCTTCATCGAGACGTCGACCTACGTGAACTGGGTGCCGGGCGACTACATCTGGCGCATCAGCGACTCCCTGCCGATGCGCGCAATGCCGCAATGGCACACCTGGTTCACGCCCGAACAGATTCGCTTGGTCGCAGGCTACGTCAAGAACATGCTGGTCTTCCCCGACCCCGCCAACGAGCCCAAGGATCCTGAGATCCCGAAGCAGGCCGAGTCGCTCATGATGCCGCCTGACACGAGCATCATGCGAGGCCGGCAAGTCTACCTGCAGCGCTGCTGGATGTGCCACGGCGATGCCGGCCAAGGTGAAGGCCCAGCCGGTCAGCACCTCGCACCAGTGCCCGCGAACTTCACCGAACCCGACCCCAAGAAGTTCCCGGACTCCGAGTGGTACTGGAAGGTCAGCTACGGCATCGGCAACGCAGCCATGCCGCAGTGGCACCTGCTGCTCTCCGATGAGGACCGGTGGGCCGCGATCAAGTACATCAAGGGTACGTTCGTGAACCCGAGCGAGCCCGCCGATGTCAGCGACGAGGTTCCGCCGGCATACACCGCGCTTGACCCGGCTCCCAACGCACCAACGCCCGAGACGCTCGAACGGGGCAAGGAGATCTACACGCGGCTGTGCACCGGCTGCCATGGGCCCAAGGCTCTCGGCAACGGCAAGTACGGAGCACCCCTCGTCCCCACTCCGGCGAATCTCACCGAAGACCCGGCCGTCTCGGCGGGCATTGACTTCTGGTACTGGCGGATCGACCAGGGCGTGGTAGGAACCGACCCTGCGCCGGTCGTCGCCGGACAGCCGAAGGGCGAGCCGGTGGCGCATCCCACGGCGATGCCCGCCTGGGTCAACATCCTGAACGTACAGGAGAAGTGGGCGGTCACCTTCTACGCCCGCAAACTCGCAGGTGCCAAGGGCGGACCGGCAGGTGATCAGTGATGGATCTCTCCGTGTATCTCGTGACAGCGACGATCGTGACCTTCGCCGTCGGCGCGGTCTTCGCGCTGTGGTATTCGATCGCCGACGGACAGTGGCAGCACCTGGACCGGGCCGCGCTCGTCGTGCTTGACGACGATGACCCGATGCCCACCGCCGAGATGGAGGTTTGCTGATGCCTTGGGCCGAGCAGATAGAAGCGGTTTGGTGGGGGTTGGGCGTCGGCGCTGCGATCATCATCGCCATATGGGCCGTGATCGTGGGTGGATGGTCTCGGCGAACCGGGGCGGTGTTGAGTGCCGAGGGCGAGAACGCCGTGCCTGAGGCCATAGAGCCGGTGCACGACTATCCCGAGGGAATATCGGAGGGACACGGTCCCGTGCCGCTCATCGTCAAAGTGATCATCGTGACCTTTGTGATCTGGGCCGTGGGCTACGTGGTGGTGTTCGTGACGCGCGGCTTCACCTTTGCCTAGCCTGCGAAAGGCCGCCCTTTGAACATGGGACACCAGGTGTCGGCGAACCTCGGAGCGCTCACCCTATGGGGAGCGTTCCTGCTGGGGCTCACCGGCGGATTCGGGCACTGCCTGGTGATGTGCGGGCCTCTGGTGGCTGCAGCTAGTCTGACCGACGGTGCCGCCTGCGGCGCGGGGGCGGGCACGCGTTCGGCCGTACGCGGCGCGGGGGTCTTCCAGGTCGCCTACCACCTAGGGCGACTGAGCATGTACGCGCTGCTGGGTGCGCTGCTGGGGCTTCTCGGCGAGGCGGGGGTACTCGCGACACTCTCGGGACCGTTCTCCCCCGTCGCAGTCAGCCGCTTCCTGAAGCTCACCGCGGGGGTGACGCTGCTGGCGATGGGCGTGCTGCTGCTGGTCTCTTGGCTGCGCGGGCGCAAGGCACGACTTCCCGAGCCGACGGCCGCGATTGCGTCGTTGCCGTGGTTCGGTCGGACGGTCGCTCGGTTGGCGAAGTCCGGTGGCTGGTGGGGCTTTCCGCTGGGCGCGCTGATGGGCCTGCTGCCATGCGCCCCGCTGCTGCCTGTGGAGCTCGCCGCCCTGGCGACCGCCGAGCCGCTGTATGGAGCGATCATCATGCTCGCCTTCGGCATCGGCACCGTGCCGGCTCTGGCCGGTTTCGGCGCGGCTAGCGGGTTGCTCGGGAGTCGAGCGCGCGGATGGTTCGCTCCGGCGGCTGCCACGATCGTGATACTGCTCGGCGCCGTGACGGTCGCGCAGGGTCTGGCCTCGGCTGGAGCGCTGTAGCGCGCCGATGGCCTCCGAGTCCAGCGCGTGCGACCTATGCGGACTGCCGGTTCTCGGGAGGCCGATTCGCGACCGGGAACGTGACTTCTGCTGCGAGGGCTGCCGTCGCGTCTACGTGACCGCCGAGGACGCCGGGATCTCGGACTTGCTGGCCGGACCCGAGGCACGACGTGCGCGAGGCTCGGGCGCATCTCAGCGCAAGGCCGCTGCGGCTGCAGCAGCCGGCGCACGCCGAGAGACCCTGCGCGTCGAGGGCATGTGGTGTGCGTCGTGCGGGCTCGTGCTCGAGGACGCTCTGATGGCGATGCCCGGGGTGCTGGATGCCGAGGCGAGCTACGCTGCATCTCTTGCGCGCGTGACCTGGGATCCGGGGGCGACCGAGCTCGCCGCGATCAACGAGCGTATCTCGCTGCTGGGCTATACGGCGGTTCCTGCGCGTGAGGCCGCCCGTGCTCGGGCGGACACCGATGAGCTGTTCCTGCGGCTGTTCGTCTCGGCGGTCATCGGCATGTGGGTCATGTGGCCGACGTTCTTTGTGCTGTGGCCGGCGTTCGCAGCGGGCTCCTACGCGAGCGTGTTCGCGTACGAGCTGTTCGTCGGAGCACTGTCGGCCGTGGTGCTGCTCTACGGCGGCTGGCCGTTCCTGATCGGCGCGTGGAGAGCGGCACTCGTGCGGCGGGCAACGATGGACACGCTTGTGGTCCTGGGAACGTGGACCGCGTGGTTCTACAGTGCTTGGGCGACGGCAACTTCAAGCGGGCCGACGTACTTCGAGTCGGCCGCCATGATCACGACCATTGTGCTGCTGGGGCGGTGGCTGGAAGCCCTCGGCACCCGGGACGCCAGCGCGTCGCTGGCGGCGCTCGCCGAGGGTGCGGCCGAGAAGGCGTGGCTGGTGCGCGGAAGCGCCGACGCCCAAGCGGGTGGCGGTCTCGGGGACGTGTCGGGCGCAGAGCGGGTCGCGCTGTCGGCAGTGAGCGTCGGCGACGTCGTCGCCGTGCGACCGGGCGAGCGAGTGCCGGTGGACGGCACGGTACTCGGCGGCGCGAGCGAGGTCGACCGCTCGCGGCTCACCGGTGAGCCGCTTCCCGTGCGCGTCGGCCAAGGCGACGAGGTCTGGGCCGGGACGGTCAACCTCACGGGCGTCGTGGCGGTGCGGGTCGCTCGGGTTGGCGCCGAGACCCTCGCGGGACGCTTGGCGACGCTCGCCGAGGATGCCGCGTTCGCCAAGTCGCACGCTCAGAGGGTCGCCGACGCGGTGGCCGGCGTGTTCGTGCCGGTGGTCATCGCGATTGCAGGAGCGACGCTGCTGATCTCGCTCGCAACCGGTGTCGGCATCGCGGGGGCGGTCGAGCGCGCGGTGGCGGTGCTCGTGGTGTCGTGCCCGTGCGCGCTCGGGTTGGCGACACCGCTGGCGGTCGCGAATGCAGTCAGCGCTGGTGCACGACACGGCCTTCTCGTGCGCGGTGGTCCCGCGCTTGAGCGCGCGGGCGCGCTGACCACGGTCGCATTCGACAAGACGGGGACGCTCACCGCAGGGTCACCTGATGTGGTGGGGTTCGTCCCGGCCGACCTTGATGCCGCGGTTTCCCGCCGGCTGCTCGAGTTGGCGGCATCGGTCGAGGCTGGCGATCCTCACCCCGTCGCCGCGGCGATCGAGCGCGCGGCCGCCGCAGCCGGCTCAAGCGGCAACACCGCGGCGCGACTGGTGGCGAACGATATCGAGCGCCAGCCGGGCACGGGGTTGCTCGGCATGGTCGGAGACGCTCGCGTGGCCGTGGGCAACGAGCGACTGCTGAGCGCAGAGTCCATCGTCGTGCCGGCGGCGCTCGCCGAAGACGCGCGATCGGCGCGCGACTCGGGTGCGCTCGTCGTGTGGGTGGCGGTCGATGGCGCACTTCTCGGCGGGATCCGGCTCGCGGACGCCGTCCGGACTGAGGCGGCGGCAGCGCTGTCAGCGATGTGGGCGCGAGGAGTACAGACAGCGATCGTCAGCGGCGACGCATCAGCGACCTGTGAGTCGATCGCACGCGAGCTGGGCATCGGCGAGGCCTGGGGCGACGTGTTGCCGCACGAGAAGGAGACGGTGGTGCGCACACTCGCCGAGAAGGGACCACTCGCCTTCGTCGGCGACGGAGTAAACGACGCGGCTGCGCTCGGTGCGGCCGACCTGGCCGTCGCCGTGGGAGGCGGCTCCGACATCGCGGTCTTGTCGGCGGACGTCGTGCTCACGGGCACGGCGCAGCTCTCCGGGGAGCATACGGCGGACAGCGAACCCGAATCGCCGCTCTCGGCGCTACCCGCACTGCTCGATATCTCCCGAGCAACCCGGCGCGTCATCGCCGAGAACCTCTGGTGGGCGTTCACCTACAACATCGTGGCGATTCCGATGGCGGCTACCGGTCACCTCTCCCCGGTCGTTGCCGCGGCGGCGATGGCAGGCTCGTCGCTGGCCGTCGTCGCGAATTCATGGCGGCTGCAGTTCGCAGGCGGAGCAGCGCGCCGCTGATTCCGAGCCGTGTCAGAGCACTCGGGTACGCTTGTTCCAGCTCGCGTCACTTGCCGTACACTCGAACTGGCCGACGGTCAGCCAAGGGTCACACCGCCATAGTCCGACACTCCTGTAAGGCGAAGATATGAACACCGCTCTGCAATTGACACTACTCGCGCTCGGAGCAGTCAACATCGCACTTCTCGTCGTGCTGTTCGTGCGCTCCTCACGCGGATCGCACGACGCCGACGTGGTGAGGGACGAACTGAGGGCAAGCCGAGAGGAGTCCTCACGAGCCGCACGTGAATCGCGCGAGGAACTCACTGCTGCGCTCAACTCGGCGAACGCCACGATCTCGACCAACCTGAACGCGTTGAGCGAGATGCAGCGCTCACAGCTGGACGGAGTGAACAAGCAGCTCAAGGAGCTCGGCGAATCGAACGCGCGATCGCTCGAGATCATTCGCACGACGGTAGACGCCCGGGTCAAGGAGCTGCAGGACGGGAACGAGAAGAAGCTCGAGGAGATGCGCAAGACCGTCGACGAGAAGCTGCACGACACGCTCGAGAAGCGTCTCGGGGAGTCGTTCAAGCTCGTGAGTGAGCGCTTGGAGGCGGTGCAGCGCGGACTCGGTGAGATGCAGAGCCTGGCCACGGGCGTCGGGGATCTCAAGCGCGTGCTCACCAACGTGAAGGCCCGCGGGACGTGGGCCGAGGTACAGCTCGGGGCACTGCTCGAGCAGATTCTCACGCCCAGCCAGTTCGGTCGCAACGTCCAAACAAAGGAAGACTCACGCGATCTGGTCGAGTACGCGATTCGTCTGCCTGGTCCCAAGGACGATCCCAACACCTGCGTCTGGCTACCCATCGACTCGAAGTTCCCGCAGGAGGACTACATAAGGCTCCAGGATGCAGCGGAGCGCGGAGACGTTGACGCAGTTCAGAAGGCTTCCGATGCTCTGGCACGCTCCATCAAAGTCCAGGCAGAGTTGATCAGCTCGAAGTACCTGTGCCCGCCGTGCACAACGGACTTCGCCATCATGTTCCTGCCGACCGAGGGTTTGTACGCCGAGGTGTTGCGCCACCCGACGCTGCTCGACGATCTGCAGCACAAGAACCACGTCATGGTCGCCGGTCCGACCACCCTCGCCGCGCTGCTGAGCAGCCTGCGTATGGGCTTCCAGACGCTCGCGATCGAGCAGCAGTCCGCCGAGGTATGGAGAATCCTCGCGGCCGTGAAGACAGAGTTCGGGAAGTTCGGAGACGTCCTCGTGAAGGTGAAGAGGCAGCTGAACACTGCAGCAAACACCATCGGCGAGACCGAGCGACGCAGTCGCGCGATGGAGCGCAAGCTCCGCGGCGTCGAAAGTCTGCCCGAAGACGAGGCCTCTCGGGTACTCGAGCTTGCCGCGCTGACCCTGGAGGAAGTCGAAGACGATGACACCGCACGACTCGAGATCGAGCAGGGCGCTCAGGACGAATAGCGCGGTGCCTCAGGCGAGACAAAGGACCGGGGGCACCTCGCCCTGGAGACGTGAGCGCGCACTCCGCCATCACCGGCCCACCATCACCGACCCGCCGCGCGCCACCTTGTCGCCCACGTCTCGATCGCGTCGAGCGCCTCGTAGAGCACCACGCCGAGAAGGGCCATCGCGATAATGCCGGCGAACATCGCCGGGTAGTCGATCTGTCCCCAAGCGTCGACGATGTAGTAGCCCAGGCCATTGGTTCCCGCAATCGACTCGGCTAGGAACAACACGGCGATAGCGGTGCCCGTTCCGATGCGGAGCGCGGTGAAGATATCGGGCATCGATGCCGGAACGACGACGTGCCGATACACGTCGATGCGCGACGCGCCCAGTGAACGCACCGACACGATGCTGCCCTCGGGAACCGCCTTGGCAGCATCGCGCGCGGTGACGAGTATCTGGAAAAACACGATCAGGGCTATCAGGGCGATCTTGGGTGTGTTCCCAAGCCCCAGTAGAACCAAGAGAACGGGCAAGAACACGACCTTGGGAATCGGATACAGCAGAAAGATCATCGGCGCGGCCATCGAGTCGGCCCGCGGTGAACGCCCCAGCCAAAGCCCCAGCGGCACTGCGAGCGCAGTCCCGATCACCATCGCCGCAATCACACGCGCCCCGCTGAGCAGGATCTGCGGCCAGATCTCGGCCCACTGCGCGAAGAACGTCTGGATCGCGATGACCGGCCCCGGGAGCGCCGGGGACCCAATCGCCGCTGACAACGCTGCCCACGCCAGTAGCAGCACCGCCAGCGCGCCCACGTACCCGAGCAGCTTGCGACCCCAGCCCCTCATGAGGACACCACATCGGCAGCTGCCACGACGCCTTCCTCGGCGAGGACACGCCGCAGGTGCTTCACGGTCTCGAAGTACTCCTCGGTGACGCGATAGCCCTCCGAGCCCATGCCCGGATTGTCGACGATCGCCGAGACCTTCCCTGGTCGACTCGTCATCACTACGACGCGGCGGCCCAGGAACACGGCCTCCTCGATAGAGTGCGTCACCAGCACCTGGGTATGACCCCGGCGTTTCCACAGCCCCAGCAGCACGTCCTGCAGCTCCTCGCGCTTGAGGGCGTCGAGCGCCGAGAGGGGCTCGTCCATCAGCACCAGGTCGGCGTCGAGGGCGACCGCGCGTGCGAGCGCGAGCCGCTGACGCATGCCCCCGGAGAGCTCAGCCGGGTAGGCGCGCGCGAACTCGGCGAGTCCGACCCCTTCGAGGGCCGACGTCGCGCGCTCGCGCAGCTCGGCAGCTCCGACGCCGCGGATCTTGAGGCCCAGGGCGGCGTTCGCCTCGACGGTCTTCCACGGCAGCAGGCCGAAGTCTTGCAGGATCAGCGCGGTTCCCCGCCGGGGTCCGTCGACCGCCGCCCCACCAACTCTCACAGCCCCCGACGTCGGGGAGAGCAGCCCCGCGGCCAGCAGCAAGAGAGTGGACTTGCCGCACCCGCTCGGCCCGATGACCGCGACCGGCTCACCGCCTGCAATAGAGAGCGCAAGTGCTTCGAGGGCCCGGACCGAACGGTCCGAGCCCTCGTAGGTCATCGACGTGTTGTCGAACTCCAGTGCCGCCATGAGACGCGTCGGCTACTGCGAGATCTTGTCGGAGACGAGATCTGCATACGTGACGTCGCCCTTGAGGTAGCCCTTGTCTCGCATCCATGTCAGGACCGCCTCGACCTGCGGCTTGGTGGGCAGCTGGGCGGTCGGGTACGTGTTGACCTTGTAGGTCGTCTTCAGTGATTCGGGCAGCTTGGCCTTCTCCACAAGCAGCGGCAGCACCGATTGCGGATCCTTGTTGATGTCGTTGACCGCGAGGTCCCAGGCGCCAAGCGCGGCCTTGGCTGCCGCAGCCCCGCCGGGCTTCTCCAGGTACTTGTCCGAGAAGACCAGCACGGTCTGCGAGAGGTTCGCTGTCGCCGATGTGTCCGACGCGACCAGCGGCGCGCCGCCCTGCTCGGCCAGCGAGAGGAACGGCTCAGGAAGCGCGGCGGCCTTGAGCTTGCCGGCCATCAGCAGTTCGAAACGCACGGGCACCTTCTTGACCTCTTCGACCTTCACGCTCGAGGTGGCAACGCCGGCCTCGGACATCAAGCCGTCGAGCACGTACTCCTGGATCGTCGCCGACGAAGTACCGACCGGCACGTTGGCCAACTCGGTGAGCGACTTCACGCCCGACTTCGGCGCGGCGGCGACCCCGAAGCGGCCCTGGCTCTGATCGGCGCCGAGCATGATCGTTGCGATACTGGTCGGCTTGCCACCGGCCTGCAGGTTGGCCGCCGCGATGATGTCGCCCATGAACGCATCGATGGCGCCCGACGCAAACGCTGCGTCTCTCTCCTGCGCGGACTGGAAGGAGACGATCTGCACGTCGGCGAGACCCTGCGTCGCGAAGTATCCGCGCTGCTCGGCGACCCACAGTGGCAGCGAATCCTCGGTGGGAAGCGTGCCGATCCGCAGGGCTGCGGGCTTCTCGGTGGGCGCTGCTGGCTTGCTGGCAGATGCGCACCCCGCGGCTGACAGAGCGACCGCCGCGAGGGCGACCGCGAGGGCGAGTGCGATGACGCGGGTCAAGCGGGTCATGGTGCCAATCCTTTCGTGGATGGAGGCTACTGGCCGCAGATGGCCCGCCTGAGGCGGATCTCATCGCGGACGGGGATTCCCGAGAAGCCCGGCGTCGCGCTGCCGAAGCGGTCGGCGACTTCGCCCACCGCCACGTCGTAGATCGCGAAGCCGTGGCGCTGGTAGAAGTAGATCTGCGGAACGTCGTCGTTTGTGACAGCCGCTCGAAGGAAGCTCAGCCCGCGCTTGGCGGCAAGCGCGTCCGCGGCGACGAGCAACGCACCGCCGACGCCCTTGCCCTGGAAGTCCGGGTAGACGCTGAGGAGCACAACGCTTGCTTCGCCGCTGACGATCGCCAGAGAGAGCAGCCCCGCCACCGCGCCGTCGGCGACAGCCACGAGATTGAGGCCCGAGAGCACGTCGAAGGTGCGGCCGAAGACGTCGACGTCGGTCTCGCCCAACGCGCGCTCGCAGAGCAGCTCGATCTCAGCGCGGTCCGCGTCGGTGGCCTTGCGCACCTCGAACTCGACCGCCTCGGCCTGCGTGTGCGCAGCACAAGTGACGGTCATGCGCGCTTCACCGAGCGGCAGGTCCTTGCCGCACGTTGGGCAGCGGTACTGCGGAAATGGCAACTCAAAGGCGTCGTTCATGCTCTTGAAGGCTCCTCGTCGGTGGGGGTTCGGTTTCGAACCACACTCTTTATACCGCGACGCGACCGAGTGCGCGAGAAGGCGCCCCGTCGGTGGCACGATTGCGCCACGGCCCCACCTGCCCTCATCAGCGGTATCATCGCCTCATGGACAGACCGCAGCTCCTCGCCGAGAATCCCGCAGCGCTTGACGCACTTTCTCGCGTCGAAGTGCTCTACACCGACCTCGACGGCACGCTTCTCGCCCGCGGCGGCTCGGTGGTCGCCGACTCCCGCGGCGCCCCCTCCACGACCACGATCGAGTCGATCGTCGCGCTCAACCGCGCGGGGCTCTCCGTGGTGCCGGTCTCCGGACGGACCCGACTGCAACTCACCGAGGTCGTCCGACTCCTGGGCTGGACCGACTTCATCGGCGAGGTGGGGTCGGTGCTCGTACGTGGCGCCGGCCCGGGCCGGCGTGTGATCTACAACACCGGGGAGTGGCCGGCGCACCTTCTCGGCGACGATGCTACCCCCTACGAGCGCATTCGCGACTCGGGCGCGCTAGAGGCGCTGCGGTCCGCATTCCCGGGGAGGGTCGAGTACCACACGCCGTGGCACCGCGACCGGGAAGCCTCGCACCTGCTGCGCGGCTGTCTCGATGCCGGCGAGGCGCAGGACGTCCTCGACGCGCTCGAACTGCCGGTGTCGCTGCTCGACAACGGCCGCGTGCATCCGCCGACGCACGGTCTGGCGTGCCTCGAGCTCGTACACGCCTATCACCTCGTGCCGCGAGGCGTCAGCAAGACGCAGGCGATCGCGCTCGACCTCGCCTCGCGGGGTCTCTCGGCAAGTCAGGCCGCGGCGATCGGCGACTCAGTGACCGACCTGGCGATGGCCGACGGCGTCGCGATCATGGCGCTGGTCGACAACGCTTTCGAGAGCGCAAGCGTCGTGCAAGCGCTCGCCGAGAAGCCCGACGACCGCGTGGTGCGACTCGCGGGGCAGCGCGGCAACGGGTGGGCGGAGTTCGCGCGCGCCTGGCTCACGGCCCGGGGCTGAAGGCCCCGCGTTCACGGCCCGCGTCGGGCCGCTGGCGGTCGGTTACTGGACAGAACCAGGGTGCCGCCGGCCGACCAGCGCTGGAGTCTCAGTGGTCTCGGAAAGCCATGCGTGGGTCGCACGGCTGATGAGCTGCGCAGGTTCGATGCCCAGCCGCGTTGCTTCGCTCTCGACGGCGGCCCATCCGGCGTTGTCGAAGCCGATCTCGATGCTGTGAGCCTCACCCATGATCGATCAACCTCCGCTTCGAAACGGTGACTCTGCGCAGTAGTGGATGGTATTTTCCCCGAATACCACGCGTTTCCTGCATATCCCGGTGTTGGCGCGCCAGCAGATCGGCCACCTCCCGGCTCGGAGTCTACGCTCCGTTTGCCTCAACCTACCCGCAGGAATACAATGTCAAAGCTCGGGCGGTCCGCCGCCCTGGCATTGACAGCTCGAGGAAGTACGCTCCGTCCGTTACGGTGCGGCTCCTGTTCGAACACAGGCCACTGCCCGGAAATGTCGAGAGACGCCAATGGGTAGAACAGCCCTCGCCGGCTTAAGGCGAAGGCTAAGGTGGCTGGGATGATAGAGGCGGGTACTCCCGCTGCGTCGGCGACACCACGCGCCGCGCGCCCTACGTCGGACAGTGCCAAATCCACGACCAGGGATGAGAGCAGCGAACACTGCCGGCGCGCGCCACGAGTGCGTCTCGGCGAGCGTGCTCACGCGCGCGACCGCTGCCCCTGGTCCTCTCGGACGCAGGGGCCTTCTTGTGCCGTCCGTCCTGAAGCCGGAAGACAAGGCCCTTTGTGAAACCTCACA
Source organism: uncultured Eubacteriales bacterium (assembly GCA_964541375.1). Taxonomy (GTDB): domain Bacteria; phylum Actinomycetota; class Coriobacteriia; order Anaerosomatales; family JAAXUF01; genus JBAXEO01. The sequence continues at coordinate 3,214 of CAZIPT010000058.1, read as the reverse complement.
GTCCGTAGCCCTCCTCGCACCTCGACGAATCGTCGGCGGGTCCGGGGGGGGACTCACGCCAGAAACGATCCATGTGGATTCCGTCCGCTACGCGCTGCGGCTGAATTCGTCGAGGAGGGAGCGCGACATGATCTACCTGTCGAAGATGCTTGGGAAGCCCGTGGTGGACGCTACGGGCACGGAGATCGGCACCATCAGCGACGTGGCCATCGCAACCGGCGAGGTCTTCCCACGAGTCACCTCATTGGCGTTCAGAGGGCCCGACAAGACGCCGTTCATGCTGTCCTGGCGCAAGTACGTCAGCTCACTCGATCTCGAACAGGTCACGCTGAATGCGGCGCGTCCCGACCTTCGGTTCAGCTACCTCCAGCCCGATGAGGTCCTGCTCCACCGAGACCTGCTCAACAAGCAGATAGTCGACACCCAGGGCATGAAGGTAGTCCGCGTCAACGACCTCAAGTTGTCGGAGTCGCGTCACCAGCTGCGACTTCTCGGTGCCGAGGTGGGCATTCGCGGTCTGGTTCGCGGAATCTCGCCAGGACTCGAGCGTGCTGTGACCAGCGTCCTCGGCGTGTTCGGACAGACTATGCCCGAGAACATAATCGCGTGGAACTACATGGACCTCCTCGACCGCAACCTGTCGCGCGTGCAACTGTCGGTCACCCATAAGCGGCTCGACGAGCTCCATCCGGCGGACGTCGCAGACATCCTCGAGCAGCTTTCTCCAAACCAGCGGGCAAAGGTGTTCGAACACCTGGATCCGGTCAACGCCGCCGACACCATCTCTGAACTTGAGGACGACCTGCAGGCCGACGTCATCGACGACCTGTCGGAGCGCCAGGCGTCCGACGTGCTGGCACAGATGGATCCGGACGATGCCGCCGACGTCATTGCCGACTTGCCTTATGACAAGGCCGAGACGCTGCTTCGCCTCATGGGAGTCAAGGAGTCAGGAGCGATTCGGTCACTTCTCGGCTACAAGGAGAAGACCGCCGGCGGCATCATGACGCCTGAGATCACGACGGTCACTGAGGACATGACGGTCCAGCAAGTCATCGAATACCTTCGTTCCGAGGCCTCGGAACACGAGAGCATCTACTACGTATACGTCGTTGCAGAAGGCTGCCTGCTGTCCGGAGTAGTCTCTCTCCGCGATCTGCTCGTCGCGTCCCCCGACACTCTGGTCAGCGAGATCGCGACGCAGGATCTCTTCGTCGCCCACGTGGACGACGACCAGGAAGACGTCGCCGAGCAGATGAGCAAGTACGACCTCCTCGCCGTGCCCGTCGTCGACGAGCACGGCTGCCTGCTGGGCATGGTCACCGTCGACGACGCGCTCGACGTTCTCGAGGAGGAGGCCGACGAGGACCTGGCGTTGGCTACCGGACAATCGCCAACCGACTTCGCGGCCGTGCGCGGCTGGCTGGGCAGTTCGATGAGCTGGCTCTCGGCATGGATCGTTCTGGGCATCGCCGCCGGGGCGATTCTCCACGAGTTCTGGCGCTTCCCCTCGACGTTTGTCGTCGCGGCCCTGTTCGTCCCGCTCGTGCTGCAGCTTGCCGACGAGGTGACCGCGCACTCCCTTGCCGCGCTCATCGAGAGCGGGCCGGACGACGAGCGTCCGCCGCTCTGGCGCCGAGTCGCCATCGACCTCGGAGTTGGGGCGGCTCTCGGCATCATCAGCGGCCTCGTGGCGATCGCGCTTCTCCAGGTGCTGAAGGAGGACGTCGTCGTCTCCCTTGCGACTGGTGCCGCCATCGCGCTGAGCGTGCTCTGCCTCACCGTCGTCGGGGCACTGCTGCTTCCACTACTTCGTCGTAAGGACGGCGGCTGGCGCGCCTCGGCGAGCCTGGCCGATGCCGTGATGAAGACATTCGGCGTGGGACTGTACATGACACTCGCGGTGGCCCTGCCCGCTGCTCTTGGGAAGTAGGCCGGCGATGCCCGACAAGAACCACAAGCCGACGGACAGCGTGGTGCTGGCCCCCGGCGGCAGGATGACCTGGGCTCGGCTCATGATGCTGCTGGCCGTGATAGGCCCGGGCATCATCACGGCCAACGTCGATAACGACGCTGGCGGCATAACCACGTACTCGATCTCAGGCGCGAGCTTCGGCTACACGCTCTTGTGGTCACTCGTCCCCATAACCATTGCGCTCTGTGTGGTGCAGGAGATGGCCTCTCGGCTCGGGGTCTACACGGGCAAAGGATTCGCCGACCTGATCCGCGAGCGCTGGGGAATCCGCGTGACGTTCTACCTGATGATCGCGCTCCTTATCGTGAACTTCGCAAACACGCTCGCCGAGTTCGCCGGCTGGGCGGAGGCACTCCAGATATTCGGCATCAGCAAGTACGTCTCTGTGCCTATAGCCGCATTCGTAGTGTGGATTCTGGTCGCCCGCGCAAACTACAAGACGGTCGAGAAGGTCTTCCTCCTCGCGACCGTCGTCTACATCAGCTACATCTTCTCGGGATTCGCCGCGAAGCCCGACTGGGCGCTGGCGCTCAAGGACACTCTCGCACCGCCGCTGAAGGGTCAGCCGACCGCCTACTGGATCACGCTCGTCGGAATCATCGGCACCACCATCGCGCCGTGGATGCAGTTCTATCAGCAGTCTTCTGTCGTCGAGAAGGGCATCAAGCCCAAGGACATCAAGCTGGCGACGCTAGACACGATCGTCGGCTGTATCATGGCCGTGACCGTTGCGGCCTTCATCACTTTCGCCTGCGCCGCCACCTTGCACCAGCAGGGGATCCAGGTAACGAGCGCGGCCGAGGCCGCCAAGGCGCTCATCCCGTTCGCAGGCAAGTACGCCGGTCTCTTGTTCGCCATCGGCTTGGCCAACGCGTCGCTGTTCGCCGCCTCGATTCTCCCGCTGTCGACTGCATACACCATCTCGGAAGGGATGGGCTGGGAGAGCGGCGTTTCGCGGAGCACCAAAGAGGCCCCTCAGTTCCACGCCATCTACACCGGCATGATCATCATGGGCGCCGGAATCATCCTCATCCCGAACATCCCGTTGATTCCCGTCATCTTCGTTTCGCAGGTCATGAACGGCGTTCTGATGCCGATTACTGCGTTCTTCGCCCTTCGACTGGTCAACGACCGCGGATTGATCGGCAATGCCGTGAACTCCGCCAGGTACAACGTCCTTGCGTGGCTGTGTGTTGGGGGCGGCGCCGCGGGCTCTCTGTTCATGGTGTTCAGCATGCT
>CAZIPT010000057.1:3631-15139 GCA_964541375.1 uncultured Eubacteriales bacterium | reverse complement strand
GACCCGTACGATCCCCCGGGCTGGTCGAAACGCTGACTCGGCGCTGTCGGCAAGCCGCGTGCGGATACAGTGCTTCATGCCGAGACGGTCAACGACAACGTCGATGTCGCGCTTGTATTTCTTGTCGAGCACGATCTCTTCGCCGAGCGTGCGCATCTCGCGATCCACCCGCACCCGCAAGAAGCCTTCTCGCTTGAGGTCCTCAAAGAGCTTTCCGTACTCGCCCTTTCGCCCCTTGACCACGGGCGCCAGCACGCTGAACTTGGTACCGCTTGGCAGCTCGAGAATCCTGTCGACGATCTGGTCCGGGGTCTGGCGCTTGATCTCCCGGCCACAGATCGGACAGTGCGGGATGCCGACTCGCGCGTAGAGAAGTCGAAGGTAGTCATATATCTCGGTGACGGTGCCGACGGTCGAGCGCGGGTTCTTCGACGTGGTCTTCTGATCGATAGAGACCGCAGGCGAAAGCCCCTCGATGTGGTCGACGTCCGGCTTGTCCATCTGGCCGAGGAACTGACGGGCATACGCCGAGAGCGACTCGACGTAGCGGCGCTGGCCCTCTGCGTAGATGGTGTCGAATGCAAGCGAACTCTTGCCCGAGCCCGACAGCCCCGTGATGACAACGAGTTTGTCCCGCGGGATCTCAAGGTCGAAGCCCTTGAGGTTGTGCTCGCGGGCACCGCGGATCTGTATGCAGTCGAGAGACAAATCGGATCCTCTCCGAGGTTACGTTTCGGTCGAAACTCCATTGTACGCCCGCGGGCAAGCGCCTCTCCGCTGTTTGCCGCCCTGTTTCGCCGAGATGACCAAGTTTCACGCCTCCGACCCATCCCCGAAACACGCAAGAAACACGCAAACCGTAGCGTGCGTACCCAAGGGTGCGACCGACCGGAGAGGGTCGCGCTCGTCGCGTACCGGCCACGACACGACGAGGAGCATGACGATGCAGGGTTTGAACAGCGGCGATACTGCGTGGCTACTCGCCTCGGCGGCGATGGTCTTGTTCATGACGCCGGGCCTGGCAGCGTTCTACAGCGGCATGGTGCGAAGGAAGAACGTGCTCTCCACCACCATGCAGAGCTTCTTCGCGATGGGCTCGGTCACGATCATCTGGATGCTGTTCGGCTACTCTCTCGCCTTCAGCGATGGCAGCGGGATTCTCGCGCCGTTCATCGGCGGGCTGAACTACCTGGGGCTGAACGGAATCTCGAATCAGCTGGCGCCGCTCGCCCCGACGATTCCTCACACCGTCTACGCGATGTACCAGGGGATGTTCGCGATCATCACGGTCGGACTCATCACCGGCGCCGTCGCCGAGCGCATGAAGTTCAAGGCGTACGTGATGTTCACCGTGATGTGGGCGATCTTCGTCTACAGCCCCCTCGCCCACTGGGTGTGGCAGCCAAACGGCTGGCTGTTCAAGCTCGGCGCCCTGGACTTCGCCGGCGGGACGGTCGTACACATATCATCCGCAGCAGCGGCGCTGGCGGCCGCGATGCTTCTCGGCAAGCGCAAGGGGCTGGGCACTGACGCCATACATCCCCACAACCTGCCGATGACGGTCCTCGGCGCCGGGATTCTGTGGTTCGGCTGGTTCGGATTCAACGCCGGGTCGGCTCTTGCCGCCAATGGTCTCGCGGGTTCGGCCTTCCTCAACACCCATGTCGCGGCCGCGGCAGGGCTCATCCTCTGGGTCGTCGCCGAGACGTTCCACGCCGGCAAGCCCACGGTACTGGGTGCAGCCTCGGGCGCGGTCGCTGGTCTCGTTGCGGTCACGCCTGCTGCGGGCTTCGTCGAGCCATGGGCTGCCGTCGTCATCGGTGCGATCGCGGGCGTGCTCTGCTACTTCGCCTTGGGTCTGAAGACCAGGTTCGGCTTCGACGATGCGCTGGATGTTGTGGGCATCCATGGAGTCGGCGGCACCACCGGCGCGATTCTCACCGGTGTCTTTGCGACCGTCGCCATCAACTCCGCCGGTCGCAACGGCCTTCTGTATGGCGCGCCGCAACAGGTGCTCATCCAACTCGCCGGAGTTGTCGCGGCGTGGGCCTTCTCGTTCGCCCTGAGCATCGTGATCCTGAAGCTTACCGACGCCGTCGTGGGGCTACGGGTCGACGCCGAGACCGAGTCGCGTGGACTCGACATCGCAGAGCACTCCGAAGAGGGCTACATTCTCGACTAGCGGTCCGGCAGCGGAGCTGACTGCCTGCTCGGCGGGAACACAGGACTTGTGAGAACACCATAGACTCGGGAGATTCGCCATGAAGAAGATCGAAGCGATCATCAAGCCCCACAAGCTCGACGACGTGAAGGAAGCGCTCAACGCTCTCGGCGTCTCCGGCATGACCGTGACCGACGTGCGCGGGTACGGACGCCAGAAGGGCCACACCGAGATATACCGCGGCGCGGAATACACGGTGGAGTTCGTCCCCAAGGTCAAGATCGAGGTGGTCGTCGACGATTCGATCGCCGAGGCTGTCGAGACCGCCATCGTCGACGCAGCTCGCACCGAGAAGATCGGCGACGGCAAGGTCTTCACCATCGACGTCGCCTCAGCGGTGCGCATCCGCACCGGCGAGCGGGGTCCGGACGCGCTCTAGGCGCATGGAATCCTACAGAGCGGCGCGAGAGCAGCTCCTGAACTCTGCAGAGCCGGGCACCGCCTCTGCACGCCGCCTGTGCGAGCTGACCGATGAGGCTGTCCGGAGTCTCGCCGAGACGGCCTCATCGCGCCTTCGCGGCCGCTGGGGGCTCGCGGCGCTCGGCGGGTGGGGGGCGGGAGCTCTTTCGCCTGCGAGCGACATCGACATCCTGGTGCTCTCCGATGAGCCCTCCCACGTTCTGAAGCCGTTCGTGGAAGCCGTGCTCTACCCTCTCTGGGATGCGGGCCTCACCGTCGGGCACCAGGTGCGTTCTCGGCGGGAACAGATCGCTGCGACGCGCGACGACCTGGTCGCCTGCACCGCGACACTCACGGCGCGCCCGCTTGCCGGCGACCTGGAATGGGTGAATCGGACGCTCGGCGAATGCGCGTCCGCTGCCCACAAGCGTTCGCGCCGGCTACTCGCCGACCTCGCGAAGCGTCCCCGGCCGGGCAGCCCGTACGCGCTCGAGCCCGACCTGAAGGAAGACGCTGGCGGACGCCGGGACTTCGATGAGCTCGTCTGGATCGCAGCCATCACTTCCGGGGCCATCGGCTGTTCTCCGCAGGCTCTCCTGCCCGCAGGGCTCGCGACACAGGCCGAGATCGACACCGCACTGCGCTCGGCTGACGTCGTCGCTGCTGCTCGATGGGAGCTGGGTCGGGCCGGTCTGGGGTCGCGCATGACCCTGGACGCCGCCGACTCGCTCTCATCGGTCAGTCCCGACCATGTGCAGCTTGCGCTCGCCGAGACGGCGCTGGTGCTTTCGCGCGTCCGGAGTCGCGTTTCGGGCCTACCCTTCGCGGGCGACCGGGAGCTTGCGGCGGCGGAGCTGCTTGAGCTGCTGGACAAGGGCGAGACGTCGCTCGGTGCGCTTGAAAGTGCGGCGCAGTCCGGACGGCTGGACGACCTGATCCCCGGCTTTCGCGACCTGATGACGCTGAGGCGACCCGGCCTCGGCCACCGTCTGACCGTTGGCGCGCATTCTCTCGTTGCGGCCGCTTCGATCGTTGCTCGGCCCGAGGAGGCCGCGCTAGCCCGCTCGTTTGAGTCCGCCGGCGACCTGCATCTCGTACAGGCGGCGGCCCTGGCTCACGACACGGGCAAGCGCGAGCCGGGCCCGGGACACGCCGAGCGCGGCGTCGAGCCTGCGCGAACGCTGGCACGCCGGCTCGGCCTGGGTGAACCGGCTGCTGCCCGGGCAGGCGAGCTGGTCCGGCTCCACCTCGAGCTCGTGGAGACCGCGACCCGTATCGATGCCGACGACGAGGATGCTGTCCTCGCTGCTGCCGCGCGCATCGGCGACCGCGAGCTGCTCGGCCCGCTACACCTCCTGACCGCGGCGGACTCGCGTGCAACCGGACCATCAACGTGGAACTCGTGGAGCGCGGCCCTCGTCGGCGCGCTGGTCTCACGTCTGGACGCGGCGCTCTCTGACGAGGTCGACGGTGCCGGAATCGCCACACGTGGCGCCGCGGTGCGTTCCCAGACGCTCGCGCGCATGACCGCCGCGGGAGCCTCACGGGCCGAGCAATCCTTCGTGGCGCACGCTCCGCTTCGGTATCTGGCGAGCCGGGAGCCCGACCTGATCGCCCGGCACGCACGCCTGGTATTCGAACTCGCGCACGCATCCTCCGAAGATGCCCACGTGGCGGTGAGCCCCGGGGAGGCCGAAGAGACATGGTCGGTCACGGTGGCGGCGGTCGATCGGCCGGAGCTCCTGGCGCGGATTGCCGGCGCGATGGCGCTCTCCGGGCTCGATATTCTGGCGCTCGATGCCTACGGCTCTTCAGGGCGGGTGGCTCTGGACACATTCGTCGTCACCTCCGCCACCCGCCGAGCCGTCACTACCGAGACCTTCGTGGCGTTCGAGAGGCTCCTGCGGGCGGCCCTGAAGGACCGTCTCGAATTGCAGACGCGCCTCGCTGAGCGCCGTCGGCACTATCCCGCCAGCCAGCAGACCCCGGTGGCTGCCGAGATCCTGTCCTCGGGCTGGGACACGGCCGTCCGCGTCTCGGCGCCCGATCGGCCAGGGCTCCTGCACGACCTCGCCCGCGCGGTCTCCTCGGCAGGGCTCGACATCCGGTGGGCGAAGGTCGTGACCGTCGACGGCGTGGCGCGCGACACATTCCACGTGGTTGGGCCGGACGGAGGACCGGTCGACGACCCCGGAACGCTCGGTCACCTGGCCATGCACCTGCGCGAAGTGCGTTGATGCGGGTACCATCCTCTCAGCCCCGCTTGACACCGCCCCGAGGAGACCACCATGAGCATCTACACCCGCCGAGGCGACTCAGGCGACACCTCCCTGGCAAACGGCTCCCGCGTTCGCAAAGACGCCGAGCGCGTCGAGGCGTACGGCATGATGGATGAAGCCGGCTGCGCGGTGGGTCTCGCACGTTCGGTAGCCGGCGATCCGAACGTGGTCGTGCTGCTTCGGTTCATCCAGCAGCGCCTGATGAACTGTGCCGCGCTTACCGCCCGCCCCATGAGTGACGGCCGGTCAGACGCAGTCTCGGTGAGCGACACCGACATCGCCGCTCTGGAGCGAGCAATCGACCTCATGTTCGACGGAAGCGCACCATGGACCGGGTTCGTCCTCGAAGGCGGCTGTGACGCCGCCGCACGCATCCAGCTCGCTCGGTCGATAGTCCGCCGAGCGGAACGCCGCCTCGTGGCACTTGCCGCGCAAGAACCTGTCGACCCGGCCGTGATGGCTTTCGTGAACCGCGCCTCCGACGCGCTGTACGCTGCGGCGCGCGCCGAGAACCGCTTTGCCGGTCATCAGGAAGAGCCGTGGGATCCCACCGCGGCTCCCGGCATCTAGTCGACGCCGCTTCGCGGCCGCTACACGTCGAAAGACCCTGCAAGTCGTCGGTTTTGGGCCCGGTACACGCGCTATACTCGATGCTCGTCGTGAGGGGGTTCGCCGCGTTGCCATCCGCCGAGAAGTACGAAGCACTGCTTGAGAACCTTGCCGGACTCGAGAGCGTGCTGGTCGCCTATTCGGGCGGCGTCGATTCGACGCTGCTCGCGTTCGCTGCCCACGCCGTTCTCGGCGAGAGATGCTGTGCGGTGTTGGCCACCTCCGACACCTACCCGGAACACGAGGCGGCATGTGCACGCGAGCTCGCTGCGACGCTGGGCTTCCGTCTTATCGAGGTGGAGACGTGCGAGCTGGCCGATCCCAAGTTCACCGCCAACACCTCGGATCGCTGCTACCACTGCAAGAGCGAACTGTTCGGCCTGCTTCTCCAGGTCGCTGAGGCTCAGGGACTCGGCCACGTCGCCGACGGAAGCAACGTCGACGACCTTTCCGACCACCGTCCCGGCCGGAAGGCGGCATCCGAACTCGCAGTGGTCAGCCCCCTTGCCGACGTCGGACTGACCAAGCCCGAGATCCGCGAGCTCGCACGCGAACTGGGACTCCCCAACTGGGACAAGCCCTCCATGGCATGCTTCGCCTCGCGGTTCCCCTACGGTGAGCGCATCACCGACGACGGTCTGGCGCGCGTCTCGGCCGCCGAGCAGTCGATCCGCGCATTGGGTATCGCCCAGTTTCGAGTTCGCGCACACGGGCCGGTGGCGCGAATAGAGATCGCGCCTCAGGAGCTCGACGCGGCGTGGATCGTCAGGGGGCAGATCGCCTCGGCGGTTCGCGAGGCAGGGTTTGCATACGCTGCGATGGACCTCGACGGATACCGAACCGGCTCGATGAACGAGGTTCTGACGGCGAAGCTCGTGGAAGCCGATCCGGTCTAGTCGGCACCACCCTGCGTCGCATCCGAGCGGGTCACTAGGACGACAGTTCCCTCAGTGCGGCCCTTAGCGCGGCCGGCATCTTCTCGGCGAGCCGTTCGGGTCGCATCATCTGCTGCGCGATCAGCCCCGTCGCAAACGGTCGGGCGGCCTCGGTGATGTCGATGTCGGGGTAGATTGCTCGCGCGACGCCCTCGACGGTCACCAGCGCCTTGATCAGTAGGCCGTATCCCACGGGGATCGCCACCCGGACGTCGTTCATGATGCCGAGAAACCCCGTCGCGAAGCCCTTCACGTCGCGCGGCGCGGCTCCCAGTGTCTTGAGCATGAGCTTCGCGACGCGCCCTCGAACCTCTTCGGCCTTGTCGGGCGGTACGCACAGGCCGAGGTCTGCCGAGTACCTCAACGCGCGCTCGGCGTCGCCGTACACCGTCGCCGCCAGCACCTGCGCGATCGCTTCGCGCTGCGACGGTGCGGTCCGGCCGACGATCCCGAAGTCCAGGTAGCAGATCCGACCATCTGGAGTCACGAACACGTTGGCGGGATGCAGGTCGGCGTGGTAGCGACCCAATACCATCACCCCTCGCATGAACACGTTCGCGCCGTGCACGGCAAGCGCACGACCATCGATGCCCCTGCGCGCCGCATCGTCGATGTCGGAGAGCCGCCACCCCTCGACGAACTCCATCGCCATGACCCGTCTCGAGGTGAGCGGCCACACGACGCGCGGCACCATCACCAGGTCGTCATCTCGGAAGTCGAAGGCGAACCGGTCGGCCATACGCGCTTCGTTTCGCAGGTCGCACTCGCTCGCCAGCGATGCCGAGAACTCCTCCAACAGCGCCGGGAGGTTGAACCGCTGTACCGCACCCAACTTCGCGACAGCCTCGATGACGGGCCTGGCCGCCTGCACGTCGCCCAGAATGGACTCCTCGACCCCGGGTCGAACCACCTTGATGGCGAGCACGGTACCTGCGGCAAGTACGTCTCCCACGATCGGCCGGTACTCAGTCGCAAGCACCGCTCGGTGTACCTGCGCGATGGACGCCGAGGCGACCGGTTCATCGTCGAACGACGCGAACAGCTCCTCAGGGGAGCGACCGAATTCGCTTGCGATGATGCGCCGAATGTCGGCCGCCGGCAGCGGTGCGACGCTGTCCTGCAGGGCCCCCAACTCGAAAATCCACTCGGAAGGGAAGATGTCCGGACGAACCGAGATCATCTGGCCCAGTTTGATCCAGGCAGGGCCGAGCTCCTCGAACCCGGCACGAATCTGTCGTGCCGACGCCGAGCGCCTGACGTGAGCAGGTGCAAACCCAAAGTACGCGCCGAGGAGCGCGGCGAAGCCGCGTCGAGCTCCAACGCCGACGATCTTGAGCCCTCGAGACGCCACGCCGTCAGGCCTTGCCGGCAGTTCCGTCGTCCGCTACGGCCTTGGTTCGTTCCAGGATCGCGTCGAGGCTCGCCTGCATGGACTCGAAACGACCGCGAAGCTCCGCGACCTCGAAGCGCAGTTCGTCCAGGTGCTCGCTGACCCCGGCGCGACTGACCCCGGCGCCATCGGCACCAGCTGCAAGCTCGGACTTGAGCGCCTCCTTGCGCTCGGCGATGATCGCAGACAGGCCGTCCACGAATGCCTCAGAACCGGAATCCATATCCCCCGGTTCCTGGGCGTTGCCGCGCGCGACCGCCGACTTCCAGCCCTCGTCGGCTGTCTCGTGCACGAGCGCCCAGCTCGCCAGAAAACGCATGAAGTCCTCGTTGTCCGCCACGGCCATCCCCTCTCAGTCTTACTCGGATTTCACCGGCACCCCTGTCGTTCCTGCCCAGGTGCCCGCTAGGAGTCTCATCGAGTTCAGTATGACCAGCAGCGCAACCCCGGTGTCGGCGAAGACCGCGAGCCACATGTTGGCGAGCCCGGCGACGGCTGCCGCAAGCACGACTACCTTCACCAGGATGGCGAAGCCGACGTTTTGCTTGATGATCCCCACCGTGGCCCTGCCAAGTGCGAAGAACCCGGGCAGTGCCGAGAGGTCATTCGTCATCAGCGCGACATCCGCTGCCTCCAGCGCGGTGTCGCTTCCCGCGACACCCATCGCAATACCTAGATCTGCCACCGCCAGCGCGGGCGCGTCATTCACACCGTCGCCCACCATCGCGACGATGCCGTATCGCGACTTCAACCGTTCGATCACGTCGGCTTTGTCTTGTGGCAGCAGTCGCGCGTGGTAGGCCGAGACCCCGGCCCGTTGCGAGATGGCCGCAGCGGTGCGCTCGTTGTCACCGGTAAGGAGCGCGGTGTGTTCGATACCCGCCGCGCCCAATTGACCTACCACCTGGCGCGCGTCCGACCGACCCTCGTCCGCGACGCCGAGAAACCCGACTGCGACTCCACCTTCCACCAGAACCAGAACGGTCAGACCGTCGGACTCCGCGGACTCGATGTGTTCGGAGAACTCCCCATCGATGCTGGACAGCTCGTGCGCAAACGCGGGGCTGACCAGCGAAAGACGCGACCCGGCGACCAGCCCACTCACACCGCGTCCGGGCAGCTCGCTCATGTCGTCAACGCCCTGTGGGGTCAGACCTCGGGCGAGCGCGTCATGCACCACCGCCCGCGCGAGGGGGTGCGCGGAGTGCACTTCCAGCGAAGCGGCGAGGCGCACGATCTCGATCGGATCTCTTCCGCGGATCGCATGAGCCCGGACCACCGTGAGTCGGCCGGTCGTCAAGGTGCCCGTCTTGTCGAAGGCGACTGCACGCGTCTTCGCTGCCAGCTCGAGGAAGGCTCCGCCTTTGACCAACACCCCGGCGCGCGCGGCACGACTGATGGCACTGACCAGGGCGACCGGCGTCGAGATCACGAGCGCGCACGGGCACGCTGTCACGAGCACGACCAGGGCGCGTGACAGCCACAGGCTCCAGGCCGCCGCACTCCCTACCGCTCCGGTGGCGACCACGGGTACGACGCACACGGCCACTGCCAGACCGACAACCGCGGGCGTGTAGTAGCGGCTGAAGCGGTCGACCAGGGACTGGATCGGGGCCTTTGCTGCAGCGGCCTCTTCGACCAGGTAGACGATTCGCGCAAGCGTCGAATCGCTGGCGGGGGCGGTGACCGTGACCTCAAGAAGGCCGATGGTATTGAGCGAACCCGCGAACACCAGGTCACCGGCGCCCTTGTCGACCGGCACCGACTCACCGGTTATCGCGGCCTCATCGGCGGCTGAGTCTCCACTGGAGACGACACCGTCCAGAGGGAAGCGCTCACCAGGGCGTACGATAACCGTGTCACCAAGCACCACGTCGCCCGGAAGTACCTCGACGATCATTCCGTCGCGCCGAACCCTGGCGAACTGCGGTGCGAGCTCCATCAGGTCGCGAATGGACCCCCGGGTTCGGGCGACGGCGCGAGATTCAAGCCAGCCGCCGGCGGCGAAGAGAAACACGACCGCGGCCGCCTCGGAGTACTCCCCCAACCCGACCGCGCCGGCCACCGCGATGATCATGAGCGCGTTCATGTCGACGCTTCGCGCACGCAACGAGGTCAGCGCCCTCGGCAGCAGAAGCGTCAGCCCGAGGGCGACCGCCAGCAGATAGGCCGCGACCGACAACGCGTTGCCGATGCGCGGATCCAGTGTGCCCGCGCTGGTCAGCGCGGCGAGCGCCCAACCCAGTGCCCCGGCGGTTCCGGATCCCGCCATAGCGATGGTTGTCCGATGGCGGCTCCACGCGTTCTGTGGTTCGTCGCCCGCCGTTCCCGCGCCATCTCCGGCCACGACCCCATATCCCCCGCCGAGTACGGTGGCCACTACGGCAGCTCGAGGATCCGTATCAGGGGCGTAGTCGACAAGCAGGAGCCCGCTCGCATAGTTGAGGTCCGCGCAGGTAACGCCGGACACGAGCGCGACCGCCTTACTGAGCGTCTGGGCGCAGTCAGGACAGTCCAGTCCGGTCACTCGCCACGTCGCGTGCCTAAGGGCTCCCGCGTGGCCGCTCACGAACTGCACCCGCCCTCATCGGCGTGCTCCAGGCCTTGACCCAGCAACGTCAGCACGTGGTCATCGGCCAAGCGGTAGACCGCGCGATTCCCCTCTCGGCGATAAGCGACCAGGCCCAGGTCCCTCAACATACGCAGCTGATGGCTCACGCCCGACTGGCTGACCCCGCAGATCTCGGCCAGATCGCAGACGCAAAGCTCCTCGATGCCCAGCGCGTCGACGATGCGAAGCCGCGTCGGATCGGCCAATGCCGAGAAGATCGCTACGGTTCTCTGGAGGCGGAGGTTGGAAGAGAGCCCCCCGCGAACGCGGTCCAGGGCGCCGCGGTCGACCTCGACGGCGGAACACTCGCCATCAGTGGGAGACCCGCCCGCAACCGCGGAGCCAGTGAAAACTCTATATGAGTGAGCGCTCATATACCGAGGATACGCCCAGCAAATGGAGCGTGCAACCGCTGCCTGATCCAGCCCGGTGGCCGGTTAAGACTACTATCGCCGCTTACGCCTGCCGTACTCGCTCCCCTTGCGGGCGCCCTTCTTCAGGCGGTCGAGCGCCTCGTCGGTGCTGCTTGATTCGACTTCCGCGCGCAGCTTCACCGCCTGGTCCCGCAACCGGGCAGCCGACTCGAAGTCGAGAGAAGCGGACGCCTCGGCCATGTCTTCCTCGAGTGTGGAAATGAGTCGCATCACCTCGGCGAGCGGGAGCTTTGCGAGCTCGCGCGCCGCCTCGACGGCCGTGGTTGATTGCGTCTCGCCTGCATGCATGTACTGCACTATGTCTGCGATGGCCTTGCGAATCGTCTGCGGCTCGATGCCGTGCTCCACGTTGTACGCGATCTGCTTCTCTCGGCGACGGTCGGTCTCGTCGATGGCGAATCGCATCGAGTCGGTGACCTTGTCGGCGTACATGATGACCTCGCCGGACACATTGCGCGCAGCGCGACCGATGGTCTGGATGAGAGAGCGCCCGTTGCGAAGGAACCCTTCCTTGTCGGCATCGAGGATTGCGACCAGCGACACCTCCGGCAGGTCGAGTCCCTCTCGGCGCAGGTTGATGCCGACGAGCACGTCGAACTCGCCGGCGCGCAGGTCGCGCAGGATCTCGAT
>CAZIPT010000057.1:0-3621 GCA_964541375.1 uncultured Eubacteriales bacterium | reverse complement strand
CGGCGGGAAGTTGGCGGTCGCGTATGCCCGGCTCGAAGGGGTAGTCGGTGCGGTCCTTTGCCATCGTCTTGGTCCGTGTCGTGACCAGCGGGCGTTCATCTGACGCGGTGCGGCCCTTGATCTCGTGGATGAGATCGTCGACCTGACCCTTCACGGGCCTGACCACGATCTTGGGATCCACGAGCCCGGTAGGACGGATGATCTGCTCGACGACCTGCTCGCTGACGCGGATCTCGTAGTCGCCCGGCGTCGCGGACACGTACACGAACTGCGGCACCCGCGCCTCGAACTCATCGAAGCGCAGCGGCCGGTTGTCGAGCGCGCTGGGTAGCCGAAACCCGTGCTCGACGAGTGTGATCTTCCGGCTTCGGTCGCCTTCGTGCATTCCCCTGATCTGAGGAACGGTGACGTGGCTCTCGTCGATGATGGTCAGGAAGTCATCGCCAAAGTAGTCGATCAGCGTGTTAGCCGGCTCGCCCGGAGCCCTGCCGTCAAGGTGACGCGAGTAGTTCTCGATGCCGCTGGTGAAGCCCATCGTCGCCAGCATCTCGAGGTCGTAGTTCACGCGCATCTCGAGCCGCTGCGCCTCGAGCAACTTCCCGTCCGAACGCAACTCCACGAGACGGGTACGTAGTTCCTCTTGGATGGTGCCGATTGCGGCAGCGAGCTTGCTCCTCTCGGTGACGTAGTGCGTGGCCGGCCAGACCGGAAGGTCCTCGAAGGTCGTGAGCACCTCGCCCGTCAGCTGGTCGACCTCGGCCACCGCATCGATCTCGTCCCCGAAGAACTCGACGCGTACAGGGTGGTCCGCGTACGGCGGGAACACATCAAGGACGTCACCTCTCACACGGAAGTTCCCTCGCTGCAGCTCGTAGTCGTTGCGGTCGTACTGGATCTCGATCAGATCCCGAATCAGCTGGTCCCGGTCGTAGGCTTTGCCCTTGCCGAGAAACACCGCCATCCCCGCGTAGTCCTCGGGCGAGCCGATGCCGTAGATGCAGCTGACGCTCGCAACGACCACCACGTCCTTGCGCGACAGTAACGCCGCCGTCGCGGCGTGACGAAGCTTTTCCACCTCAGCATTGATCGATGCATCCTTCTCGATGAAGGTGTCGGTCGACGGGACATATGCTTCCGGCTGGTAGTAGTCGTAGTAGCTCACGAAGTACACAACAGCGTTGTCGGGCAGGAAGTCCTTGATCTCCGAGGCCAGCTGAGCCGCGAGCGTCTTGTTGGGAGCCATGACCAGGGTGGGCTTCTGCACTCGCTCGATGACCTTCGCCATGGTGAAGGTCTTCCCGGACCCGGTCACGCCGAGAAGCGTTTGATACCGAAGCCCGTCGTCGAGACCCTTGACGAGCTCTTCGATTGCCACGGGCTGATCACCCGCCGGCTCGAACGGGGACACGACGCGGAAGCGGTTCTGATTCAAGGTGGTGTCAGCTCTCTACTTGACGAACGCGTCCGGATGGAGCGCCTCGTATCGTTCTTTCCCGCGGATCACCTTGAGCACGTACTGCTTTGTTTCCGGAAACTCGATGGCGGCTCTGATGTTGCCGCCCTTCTTCGCCCATGCGTCCACCCGGGTCAAACCCGCATTGTATGCTGCCAGCGCCATCTCGATCTCGTGGTACCGGTCCACGAGGTAACGGATGTACGCGGTGCCATACTCGATGTTCGTGGCCGGGTCCTGCAGCTTGTCCGGCGAAAACCGCTTCCGGTCAACGCGTTTGGCCGCGGCCAGATCGTGGGCGGTCTCCGGCATGACCTGCATCAACCCGATCGCCCCAGCGCCCGAGACCTGGTCAGAGCCCCATCCGGACTCAGCGTTTATCACCGCGGCGACAAGATACGGGTTGACGCGGTGCCGCGCGGCCGAATCGGCAATCTGCTTCTCGTAGCTCAGCGGGTAGTACTGTCGCTGCCAGAACGAGGGTCCCCGCAAGAAGAGTAGAGTGACCCCGCCGAGGACCACGACAACGCCGAGAAGAAGCCAGCGGATGGTACCCCTAGTCATGCGCGCCGCCGTAGCCGAATCGCCCTTCCCAGAAGCGATCCAGCTCGCCAATGAACTCATCGATGGTGCCGTCGTTGTCGATCACGACGTCCGCCAGCGCGACACGCTCGGAATCGGGCGCCTGCACGCTCACTCGACGCAGGACGTCGGCGCGGTCCATGCCCCGCCCGACAGCTCGATCCACGCGCGCCGCTTCGCTGCCGGTGATCGCGCAGACTACGTCGGCAAAGCGCGCGAAGTCGGGCGCCTCGGCGAGTAGCGGCACTTCGACTATCACCACTTCAGGAGGCTCTGGGCGAAGCGCCAGCTCCGATAGCTCACGCATCGTCACCTCGGCGACGGCCGGATGCACGATGTCGTCGAGGCGCCTGGCATTCGCCTTCTCGCCGAAACTCGCCATCGCAAGCGCTTCGCGGTCGAGCGATCCGTCGGGCTTGAGAACCCCCGCGCCGAAAGTATCGACGACGGCCGCAAGGACCGGCGTTCCTGGCGCCATCGCACGCGCCGCAACCTGGTCGAGGTCGATGACAAGCGCCCCCCGCCTCGCAAAGTACTCAGAGGCGAAGGTCTTTCCCGAGCCGATACCGCCTGTCAGCACGATGACTACCATGTCTACTGGGTACCACAGCTCATGGCCAAAACACACCCCCAACGGGCTCTCCGCACAAAAAGAACGGAGCCGAGGGCGTGATGCGCGCCCTCGGCTCCGTGTGCCAACTACTTGCGGCTACTTACTCCTTGGCCTTCTTGGCAGCCTTGGCCTTCACCTTGGATTCAGCCTCGGCATCGAGTTCCTCGGCGATATCCTCGATGACCTCGATCTCTGCCTCCTCGGCGACGATCTCAGCCTCGACGGCCTCGAGGTCGGCCTCATCGGCAAGCGCGTCGGCGATGTCTGCGACCTCGTCGGCTTCCTCGGCCTCTTCCTCGGCGATCGCGGCGATCACGACGGCCTCCACGGCGACCTCGGCGGCTTCTTCGGCGACGATCTCGGCCTCGATGGCCTCGGCGACAGCCTCAGCGGCCTCGTCCTCGGTGATCTCTCCGGCTTCGGCGGCCTCGATGGCCTCCTCGGCGATGGCCTCGGCAACCTCGGCGGCGATCTCCGCCTCGACAGCGATCTCGACCGCTACCTCGGCAACGATCTCGGCCTCGTCAGCCAGCTCGTCAGCCTCGAGGGCCTCGATGTCGGCTTCATCGGCGATGGCGTCGATGACCTCGGCGAACTCCTCGGCCTCCTCGGCATCTTCCTCAAGGAGCTCAGCGCCGATGATCTCGATCTCGATGCCGAGTGTCTCAGCGGCGGCGCGCATCGAAAGCGAGATGCGGCGGCGCTCAAGGTCGACATCCATGACCTTGACGTGGACGACCTGGCCGACCTGGGTGACCTGGTCGGGAGTCTCGACGTGGCCCTTGGCCATCTCGGAGATGTGAACCAGCCCCTCGATGCCGTCGCCCAGCTCGACGAAGACGCCGAACGGAACGAGCTTCGTGACCTTGCCTTCGATGATCGCGCTGACCGGGAAGTTCTGGACGAGCTGCTTCCACGGATCTTCCTGGGTCTGCTTCAGGCCGAGTGAGATGCGCTCGCGGCCCAAGTCGAC
>CAZIPT010000056.1:0-15607 GCA_964541375.1 uncultured Eubacteriales bacterium | reverse complement strand
GTCAGGAAGCGGACAAGCCCCGGTCGGGGCGCCGCTCAAGCCCCGCCGGGGGCTGCCCCCGTCGCGCCCGCGGAGGCCCGGGCCGGCCCCGAGGGGTTTTGGGGGGGGCGGGGGGGGTGCGCTGACCGCGAGCGCCACACCTCCGACGATCACGATCATGCCGGCGAGCGTCGTGGCGGTGATGGGTTCGGGTGGCACGAGACCGATCCGACCCGCGAGCGCGCCCGCGAAGACCGCTATCACCGGGTTGACGTAGGCGTAGGTCATCACCTTGCTCGCGGGCAGATTCTGGAGCGCGTAGGTGAACGCGGTGAACGCGATGGCGCTGCCAACGACCGCCAGGTAGGTGAGCGCGGCGAGCGATTTCGGGGTGAGCACGAATCTCGGCCACTCACCCAGGAACGTCCCCAGGCAGAGAAGCACGGCGCCTGCTGCCAGCATCTCGTATGCGGTCATCACCATGTTGTCGGCTTCGACCGGATGGCGCTTGCTGTAGATCGAGCCGCTCGCCCAGAGCCACGTTCCGACGATCTGGAGTCCGATTCCGGCAAGCTCCCCCGAGCCCGCCGAGACCCCCACCAATCGCGGCGCCAGAAGGATGCCGAGTCCGGAAAAGCCGATCGCGAGTCCCAGCCAACCCAAGCGGCCCGGCCGCTGCATGTCGGGGAAGGCCGACTCGGCGAGCGCGATCCACAGCGGCAGCAGGGCGACGACGAGTGCCGAGATACCGGACGGCACGCTCTGCTCGGCGAGGAACGTGAAGTACTGACCACCCACGATCAGCAGGATGCCGACCACGGCCGAGATCCTCAGATCTCTTGGCGAGATGCGCAGGCGAGCGCCGCGCCAGGCGGCTATCCCGAAGAGCAGGGCGGCGGCCGGGATCTGCCGCACGCCTGCGAAGAGTGTGGGCGGCAGACCCGCGTCGAGTCCGACCTTGATCGCGAGGTACGTCGTCCCCCACACCACGTACATGATGGCCATCGCAAGGACGACCTTGAAGCGGCGGGACGAGTCGACCACGAAGACCTCCGGAGGGTGCGGTGCGCGAGTCGGACCAGTGTAGCGCCAGCTGTCGTCCTGTCGCGCGGCAGGCGATCGCCTCAGCGGTTTCGGAGCGGGCAGATGGGACTCCAGGCTCTCCACTGTCGGTTACACTGGATGCATGACCAACTACTGCTATGAGTATCCGCGCCCCGCGCTCACCTGCGACACAGTCGTGTTTGCGGGGCCCCAGAACCTGCGCAAGGTCCTGCTCGTGCTCCGCGCCGCGGATCCGTTCGCCGACCTCTGGGCGCTGCCCGGCGGCTTTGTCGACGAGGGGGAGCGTCCCGTCGAGGCGGCGCGCCGCGAACTTGCCGAGGAGACCGGGCTGATCTGGGAGGGACCGCTGGTACCAGTCGGGGCTTTCGGTGATCCAGGACGAGATCCTCGAGGCTGGAACGTCAGCGCTGCGTATCTTGCCGACATCGGGCTCGAGACCCCAACGGTTGTCGGCGGCGACGACGCTGCCGACGCCGCCTGGTTCTTCGCCGACGAGCTTCCCGCCGAGCTCGCCTTCGACCATGCCGAGATCATCGCCGCCGCGCTATGGCGTCTCGGCTGCTTGTAGGAGGCGGGAGTGTACTTCGGATACCTCTCGCTGCAATCGTTCACCTTCCTTGCGGCCGGTTTCGTCGTGGTGATGACCGCCGGAGTGGGCCTGATCATGGTCTACGCCGTGGGGACCTACCGTGGCAAGCGCGCCGCTGAGCTCTGGGTCAACGCCTGCGTCGCCCTGCTGGTGATCGGAATCGCTGCCGACATCGTGTTCGCCGTGGTGTCTCGGCAGTGGGAGGCGTTCTTGATGGCCTACGGGTTCGGGGTGTTGCTCGAAATGGGCATACTCGGGCTGTTGTTCGTCGGTTCGATGTGGTTCATGGCGCTGCGCTACACGCAGAGCCTGAAGAAGTAGCTCACTCAAGTACTCAGCGTGGGACCGAGCGCTGTATCTCGAAAGGACCTCAGCTATGCCGGATATCATGATGCGCCTGGGTCGCGACGTACTCGTCCTCGAGGGCGCCATGGGGACGATGCTCCAGCGTGCCGGGCTGCCCGCCGGTGAGTGCCCCGAGCTGCTCAACGTCTCCGCGCCGGAGATCGTCGCCGACGTCCACCGTCTCTACTCACTCGCGGGGGCAGACTGCTGCACGACCAATACGTTCGGCGGATCGCGGCCCAAGCTGGCCGAGTACGGCTACGGCGACCGTGTCGAGGAGCTCAACCGGGCAGCCGTGCGCATCTGCAAGGCCGACGGAGCGCCGCACGTTCTTGCCGACGTGGGCCCGACGGGGCTGGTTCTCGAGCCGATGGGCCAGGTCACGTTCGCCGAGGTCTTCGACATCTTCGCCGAGCAGATCTCGGCGTTGGCCGCGGAGGGCCCGGATGCGATCTTCTTCGAGACCTTCACCGATATCGCCGAACTCCGCTGCGGAGTACTTGCGGCCCGGTCGGTATGCGATCTTCCGATACTCGCAAGCTGCACGTTCGGTCTCTCGGGGCGCATGGACCTCTCGGGAACCGAGCCTGAAACCGCTGCGGTGATCCTCGAGGCCGCCGGCGCGGATGCCGTCGGTCTGAACTGCGGTCTCGGACCGGATCAGATGCTCGGCCTCGCACGACGGATGGTTACCGCGACGCGGCTGCCGGTTCTTGTGCAGCCCAACGCCGGCCTGCCCTTTCTCGATGCCGAAGGACACACGGTCTTCCCGGGAACGCCGCAGGAGATGGGTGCGTTTGCCGCCTCGGCGCGCGATGCCGGTGTCGCCGGGGTCGGATCCTGCTGCGGATCCACGCCGGCTTTCACGGGCGCCATCGTGGACGCAGTCGCCGACAAGGACGTCGTGGAGATCGCCGATCGCGGCTTCACGGACACCGTGCTTGCAGGACCCCGCAGGGTCGTGACGCTGGGAGCCACATCACCCGTTCGGGTCGTCGGCGAGCGCATCAACCCCACCGGGAAGCCGGCGCTGAAGGAGGCCCTGCTCGCTGGGTCGATGAGCGTCGTCCGCTCTTTCGCTGCCGAGCAGGAGGCTGCGGGTGCGGACCTGCTCGACGTCAACGTCGGCGCGGCGGGCGTGGATGCCGTGGAGGTACTGCCGGCGGCCGTGCTCGCGCTGGTCGGAACGGCTGACGCTCCGCTCGTGATCGACACCACGGATCCCGTCGCACTCGAGGCGGCGCTCCGCATCTATCCGGGCCGCGCGCTCATCAACAGCGTCAACGGTGACCCGGAGTCCATGGCGTCCGTTCTGCCGCTCGCGGCGCGCTACGGTGCCGCTGTCGTGGTCCTCGCGCTGGATGACGCGGGAATCCCCGCGGACTCGGCGGGTCGCTCCGAGGTGGTCGAGCGCGTGAGAGCGGCTGCGCACGCGGCGGGTCTCTCGGACTCCGACCTGGTCGTGGACGCGCTGGTCATGACCGCTGCCACTGATGCCGACGCCCCTCGGGTCACGGCCTCCTCTGTTGCCGCTGCACACGACGCCGGGCTGGCCACGATCCTCGGCGTCTCCAACGTGAGCCACGGCCTGCCGAGCAGACCGCTCCTCAACGCGGCCTTCTTCGACGCTGCGGTGGCTGCCGGGCTGGATTCCGCGTTGCTCAACCCCAACGACACAGTCGTGATGGAGGCCGTGCGCATCGCCAACAGCGCTCGGGCCGCCGGCACCGACCCCGACGCCCACCACGAAGCGTGGGCCGCATGGGACGCGGCCTACGAAGGCGCGCTTGCCTCGGCTTCGAGCGGTGCTGACGCGCTCGCGGGTGGTTCAGATACGGGCACCGGCGCGGAGGTTCCCGACGCCCGCACCGCACTCGAGACCGCCGTTCTGCGAGGCGACGCCGAGTCCGCCGCCGCGCTCGTCGATGCGGTGGTCGCCGATGGCATGCCGGTCGGCGACGTGATCGGCGCCGTGCTGACGCCCGCTATCCAG
This sequence comes from uncultured Eubacteriales bacterium, assembly GCA_964541375.1. Taxonomy (GTDB): domain Bacteria; phylum Actinomycetota; class Coriobacteriia; order Anaerosomatales; family JAAXUF01; genus JBAXEO01. The sequence continues at coordinate 11,636 of CAZIPT010000056.1, read as the reverse complement.
CGCCTGGGTGACGCGTACGGACGCGGCGAGGTGTTCCTCCCGCAGATGATGATCGCGGCGGGCGCGATGAAGGCCGCCGTCGCGCGCGTGAAGGAACTCACCCCTGAAGGCGAGGGTTCCTCGGCGGGTCGGGTCGTCTTCGCGACGGTCAAGGGCGACGTTCACTCGATAGGCAAGGACATCTGCGTCTCGTTGCTCGAGAGCCAAGGCTTCGAGGTCACGGACCTGGGCGTGGACGTCCCCGCCGAGAAGGTCGTGGCCGCTGCCGCTGGTGCCGACGCGGTGTGCCTCTCGGCGCTCATGACAACGACCTTGCCGGCGATGGAAGCGACGTTGGACGCGGTCCGCGCCGAGGTGAGCGGGTTTCCGGTACTCGTCGGCGGAGCCGTTGTGACGCGCGAATGGGCGATGTCGATCGGAGCGGAGTACTCTGAAGATGCTCCCGGCTGCGTCGCCGCCGTGAGGGAAGCCATCGCCACGAGACGGGCGGCCACGAAATGATCATCACGAAGCCGCGCGAATGGAGCCGAATACTCGCGAATCTCTCTGAGATCGACGCCAAGTCGGTCTTCATCGTCGGCTGCGGCGAGTGCGCGACTGTCGCCGATACCGGTGGCGAGAAAGAGGTCCTCGCTGCCAAGGCCGCCCTCGAAGCCGAGGGCTACTCAGTGAGCGGGTGGACCGTCTCGGCGGTCACCTGCCACCTGGGCGGAACCGGACTTGAGATGCGCAAGCATGCCGAGGAGGTCGCTGCGGCCGATGCCGTGCTGGTGCTGACGTGCGGCGCCGGTGTGCAGACCGTGGCCGAGGGCGTCAAGCTGCCGGTGTTTCCCGGACTCGAGAGCGCCTTTCTCGGCAATGTGCAGCGGCACGGCGTTTTTGAGGAGCGCTGCCAGATGTGCGGCGACTGCGTACTCGACAAGACCGGCGCCATCTGCCCCGTGACCACATGCCCCAAGGGCCTGCTGAACGGCCCGTGCGGCGGGATGTGGGACGGTATGTGCGAGGTGCTCACGGATCGCGAATGCACGCACGTCAGGATCAGCAAGCGGCTCGCCGAGCAGGGCCGTGCCCGCCGGAGCGTCATCCCGGCCAAGGACTACTCGGCGAAGCGCAATCCCGGCTCGGTCAACATGCGCGGGCGCAAGTGAGCCGGCTTCGAGACGCACTGGATCGCGGCGAGTTCGTCGTTACCGGCGAGGTCGCGCCGCCGCACGGGACCGACACGTCTGCAATGCTTGCGAGCACCGAGACCCTCGCTCCCTACTGCCATGCGCTCAACGTCACAGACAACCAGGCGGCGACGCTCCACATGAGCTCGTTCGCGGCCTCACGCCTACTGCTGGACGCTGAGTGCGGGTGCGAGCCGATCCTCCAGCTCACCTGCCGCGACCGAAACCGGCTCGCGCTCCAGAGCGATCTTCTCGGCGCGTGGGCACTGGGCCTCGAGAACGTGCTTCTGCTCTCCGGAGACGATCCGCGCGGAGGAGACCATCCCAAGGCCAAGGGCGTCTTCGACCTGGACTCGACGCTGTTGATGGAGGTCGTCGCCGGGCTCAACAGAGGCGTCGACATGGTCGGCGCCCCGCTCGAAGGTGCAACGGACTTCCTGATCGGCGGAGCGCTGTTCCCCGAGATGGAGCCGTGGGAGATCCAGCTCGAGCGCGCGCTTCAAAAGGTCGAAGCCGGGGCGACGTTCTTCCAGACGCAGGGCATCACGGACCTGGACAAGTTCGCCCGCGCCGCCGAGGCGATCAGGCCGACGGGTGCCAAGCTCATCGCCGGGATCGTGCTGTTCAAGAGCCCGAGCGTCATCAAGTTCATCAACGAGCGGCTCGCCGGGATGATGGTGCCCGAGTCTATCTCGGACCGGATATGCGCGGCCGCCGACCCGCTCGCGGAGTCGATTCTCGTCGCCGCCGAGCAGGTTCGGGAACTGAGGGACATCGCCGACGGCGTCCACATCATGCCGCTGGGGGCCGACGGCGCTGTCGCACGGATTCTCGAGCACGCCGGAATCGCGTAGCGCGGCACCGGATCGCGGGTCACACCTCGTCGGCGGCTCCGTAGTTGTGCCAGGTCGCGAGCACGCCGAGAAGCTGTTCGCGCACCGAACTCGCGATGTTGGGGTTCTCGGAGAGCACGTCCGCGCTGATGCTCGCGGCACCGAGCTGCGGGTGGCTCGTGAAGGCCAGTTCGCAGCGCTCCACATCGACGAGCACCGGCGTGGTCAGGCTCACGCCGCCAACCGTCACGGGCAGCAACACCACGAAGCCGCTCGACTTGTCGTCGCGCAGATCGAGTTCATCGACCAACTGATCGAACTCCCGGATGAGCTCGCACAGATCGCGCGATGTCGGCCGCGGCAGGGTTGCCGTCCCCATCATCTGATCGAGGTCACCATAGTGACCGGATGACAGCTCCTCTCGAGCCTGGAGTACACGCGATGCACTGGGCAGGAATCGGGTCACCGGGGACCTCCGGAGGTCGGATGGCTGTCACGTGAGAGAGTACCCATTCGATGCCCCTTGCCACCCTGCGGAGCGCGGCGGGTGCGTGCTAGAATCCTCGAACACTTCAGTAGGCTCCAACGAATCCGAGGGAGACGTATCCATGCGAATCGCAGTGCTCGGCGGCGGTCCGGGCGGCTACGCCGCAGCATTCGAGGCGGCTCGGCTCGGTGCCGATGTCACGCTCGTTGAGCGTGAGCGGCTCGGCGGGACGTGCCTGAACTGGGGCTGCATCCCCACAAAGACCATTCTGCGCTCAGCCCACATCGTCAAGGACACGGCTGAGGCCGCTGAGTTCGGTCTCAACGCCTCACGAGCCACTGTGAACATCGCCGCCCTCCGTGCGCGTAAGGAGGGCGTGGTCGACGAACTCGTCGGCCAGATCGAGGCGAGCGCCAAGCGGCTTAAGGTCGATGTCGTCTACGGCGAGGGCAAACTGGTCGGCGCGGACGAGCTCATCGTCGACCTCGAAGAAGGCGGCACCCAAATCATCGAGTGCGACGCGGTGATCCTCGCGACCGGTTCGATCGTGTTCAAGCTCCCCAATATCGACCATGACATGCCCGGCGTCTGGACCAGCGACGACGCCGTTTCGCTCAAGGAGATCCCGCGCGAGATCGTCATCATCGGCGGCGGGGTGATCGGTCTGGAGTTCGCGTGCGCCTACGCGGCCTTCGGCAGCAAGGTGACCGTCGTCGAGCTGATGGAGCAGGTGCTCCCCGGCAACGATCGCCGCGTCGTCAAGCTCGCGCAGACCAAGCTCGAGGAGATGGGCGTCGAGTTCCATCTCGGCGACGCGGTCGAATCGGTCGCGCGCTCCGAGCACGGCAGGATGCTGTCGACGCTGAAGTCGGGCACGGTGCTCGAAAGCGAGATCGTCATGAGCGCGGTAGGCCGTGTGCCCAACTCGGCGGACCTGGGCTTTGCCGAGGTCGGCATCCAGTTCGACCGCCGCGCGGTCAAGGTCGACGAGCATTTCCGCACCAGCGTGCCGGGCATCTACGCGATCGGCGACCTCATCGGCGGGATGATGCTCGCCCACGTCGCCGAGGAGGAGGGCGTGCTGGCAGCCCGCAACCTCGTCGCGGAGCTTCGCGCGGCAGCCGACGGCTCGACCCCGACGCTCGCGTCCATGCGTTACGACTGCATCCCCGCGTGCGTCTACACCTTCCCCGAGGTCGCGGTCGTCGGGTCCTCGCGTGACTCGGCAAAGGAGCGCGGCATCGACGCCGTCCAGGCGGTCTCCAAGTTCGCCGCCAACGGCAAGGCGCTCGGCGAGGGCGAGGGCGATGGGTTCGTGCAGCTTGTCGCCGAGAAGGGCACCGGGCGCATCATCGGCTGCCAGATCGTCGGCCCGCACGCCGTAGAGATCATCCACGAGGTCGCGCTCGCGATGGCATGCGACCTGACCGTCGGCCAGATCGCGCATACGATCCACGCGCACCCGACCGTCTCGGAAGTCATCCGTTTTGCCGCCGCAGACGCGGCGAGCAAGATCTAGTCCGCCACAACTCAAGGAGAACTCCATGCCCGATAAGCAAGCCATCGTCGCCGACAAGGCGCCCAAGGCGCTCGGCCCCTATTCGGCAGCGGTAAAAGTCGGCCACTTCACCTACTGCTCGGGTCAGACGCCTATCGTGCCGGCCACGGGCGAGCTGGTCGAAGGCTGCGTCGGATGCCAGACGCGCCAGGCGCTCGCGAACCTCTCGGCCGTGCTGGAGGCGGACGGACTGACGCTGAGCGACGTGGTCAAGACCACGGTCTTTCTCACTGACATGGCCGACTTCGCAAAGATGAACGAGGTCTACGCCGAGCACTTCTCGGCCCCGTTCCCAGCGCGTTCCACCGTCGCGGTCGCCGGTCTTCCCGTGAATGCGCGGGTCGAGATCGAGGCGATCGCGGCCCACACCAGTGGCGGCTGAGACGAGCACCCGGCGACTCCCTGCGTGGCTGCGCAGGCCCATCGCGCAGCCCGGTCAGGCGATCGCCGTCGCCGAGATGCTCGACGAGCTGTCGCTGAACACAGTGTGCCAGTCGGCGAAATGCCCCAACCGGGGCGAGTGCTTCTCGGCGGGGACCGCGACGTTCCTGATCATGGGCGACTCCTGTACACGCGGGTGTCGCTTCTGCGCGGTCGAAACGCGAACCCCTTCGCCGCTTGACGCTGACGAGCCCCGCAGAGTGGGCGAGGCGGCCGCCAAGCTCGGGCTGCGCCACGTGGTCATCACCTCGGTCACGCGCGACGACCTCGCCGATGGGGGTGCGGCGCACTTCGTCGAGGTGATCCGAGCGGTGCGCACCGCCGTTCCTGACGCGGCGGTCGAGGTTCTGACCAGCGACTTTGCCGGGCGTTTCGTCGACGTTGACACCGTCGCCGCGGCAGAGCCTGACGTGTTCAACCACAACCTCGAGACCGTTCCACGTCTGTACGCTGAGGTTCGGCCGGGAGCCGACTATGGCCGGTCTCTGGGCGTGCTGGCGCGCGTGCACGATACGCGGCCCGGCGTGCCGACGAAATCGGGGCTGATGCTCGGACTCGGCGAGACCCCTGCTGAAGTAGTCGAAGTCATGGCCGATCTGCTTGCCCAGGGGGTCAGCATGCTCACCCTCGGCCAGTACCTGCGACCCAGCCCGGCGCACCTGCCGGTCACCGAGTTCGTGGAGCCGCAGGTCTTCGGTCGGCTGGCGCGCGAGGCGTACCGGCTCGGGTTCACTGCTGTGGCGAGTGCACCATTCGTACGTTCGAGCTACCGCGCGGACGAGCTGGCATCCGGCGGAGGTGTGAAGGCGTGAGGCGCTTCGCCTTGTTCGGCATGGTTCTGTCCGCCATCGCACTGGTTTCGTGCGCCATGGCGGTGCTCGCCCACGGCAGCGGGGCGGATCGCTCGATTCGGACTCTCCCCACGCAGGAGAGGGTGGTCGCTCTCACGTTCGATGACGGCCCTGACCCACGCTACACTCCGGAAGTCCTTCGAATTCTGTCCGAGGAAGACGTGCCGGGCACGTTCTTCCTGATCGGCACGAAGGTCGAGGCGGATGGGGAGCGCATGGACTACTCGGGCCACCTCGTCGGATACCACACGTACTCTCACGGGCGTATGAATCGGATGCCGCCCCAGCAGCAGGTCGCGGAGTTCGAACGGGGCAAAGCGGTGCTCCCGGTCAACTACAACACCGGCGCAGGCTACTACCGTGCCCCGCGGGGGCAGGCCTGGCCCTCGACCGTGAGCTGGGCTGACAATCAGGGTGAGTACCTGCTGTGGAGCGTCGCGTACGACAAGTTGATCAGGACTGAGCCGACGGCTGCGGGCCACAGGAGAGCGGTTATGAGCCACGAGGATCGCGTGAGCGCGCTTGTTTCGCGCGTGAAGCCGGGCGACGTGATTCTGATGCATGACGGCAACGACAATGGCAGGTACCTGGTTCAAGACCTACCAGATATCGTCCGCGAACTCAGGGCCAGGGGCTTTTGCTTTGCGACCCCTGAGGAATTCCGGTCCGGGGGTCGCAAGACGCCGGTCGCACGGGCAGACGTCGCGCCTGCGACACGGGGCCGCTGAGTGGCGCACGTTCGGCACGGTTCCCGTGACGCTGCCTCTGAGTTCACAGCTTCTCGAGTCCACGCAGCCCGCAAACCGGGCCTCACCTCGCCATCGGTCGGCAACAACCGTATCCTGACCATCTAGACGTCACAGATTGTTCATCGCGCCAAGGGCGACACCGCGCTTGTTCTCGGCGCCCTGGTCTATGGATACAGGAGTCTCCTTGCGGGTTGCTCTGGACTGCCGAATGGCCAACTGGACCGGTGTGGGTCGCTACACCGCGGCGCTCACGCGCGCTCTGTCTGAGCGCGGTGACATCGAGCCGGTGCTGGTCGTGGCCGAGGGCAAGCCGGTCCCGCAGTCGTTGTCGAGTTTCGAGCGTCACGCCGCGAGGGGCAATCCATTCACACCGATGGGCGCATGGAGTCTCGGGACCGCAGTACGTCGCATCAAGCCGGAACTCACTCACTGCATGCACTTCCCCACGCCGTTTCCTGCGGTGCACCCCCTGGTCGTTACGTTGCACGACTTCACCCCTGTCATCGTCCCGGGCGTGATGCCGAGTGCGGCGAAGCGAGCGATCTACAGCGCGCTCAATGCGCGAACAGCGAGAATCGCCGACGCCATCGTCGTGCCCTCGAAGTGCACAGCCGACGATGTGACATCGCGCTATTCCATCGCGCGTGGGAAAGTCTGGATCACCCCCGAGGCGGTGGACTATTTCTCGTCGGCCGCGATTGGGGCGATTCCGACGGGGCTGGTCCCAGAGGGTGGCCGTTACATCCTGAGCATGGGCTGCACCAAGGCCAGTAAGGACCTTCCCACGCTCCTGTCGGCATTTGCGATTGTTGCGGACGGCGATCCCAGCCTCGAGCTGCTTCTTGTGGGCGGTGAGAACGATGACTACGTCAACGCTCACATGGACTCCCCGCACCGCTCGCGCGTGCGATTCACCGGCCGAGTTACCGACGCAGAGCTGCGGGCTCTCTACGCCGGCTCAGCCGCCTTCGCATTCCCTTCGCTCTACGAGGGTTTCGGACTGCCGCCGCTCGAGGCGATGGCGTTCGGGACGCCGGTGGTGGTCGCTCGTGCGGCGTCGCTGCCGGAGGTCGTAGGCGATGCGGCGCTCTTGTTCGAGCCGGGGAACGCCGCGGCGCTCGCCGCGGCGTTGCAACAGCTGCTGAACGACACGGACCTCCGCAACCGGCTCGTCGCTGCGGGACGCACGCGCACCACTGAGTTCTCCTGGGCGCGCACCGCTGAGCTGACCGTCGAGGCGTACCGGGCGGTACTGCGCTAGCATCGCGCGCTGACGCGTGGCTCCCGAGAGGTCCGCAATACGCCGGTATCGGTAGCCGCCGTCGGCCTTTTTCGGCATGATGAAGCAGTCCTGCTTCCCGACGGAGGGCGTACCACTCCCATGACCACTGACATCCACTTTGGCACCGATGGCTGGCGCGCGGTGATCGGCGCCGATTTCACCTACGACTCGCTGCGCAGAGTCGCCGACGCCGCCGCCCGTGTCTTCGCCGCCGAGCATCCCGGCGGCACGATCCTCGTGGGCTACGACACTCGCTTCGAGGCGGGCAGTTTCGCCGCTGCTGCAGCCGAGGTCATGGCAGGCCACGGCCTGACCGTGAAGGTCTCCGACCGCTACCTGCCCACCCCCGCGCTCTGCTTCTCGGTGGCGCGCGACGAGGCCGCCGTCGGTGGGGTCATGCTGACCGCGAGCCACAACCCCGCCGAGTACCTGGGCTTCAAGCTGCGCATGGCCGACGGCGGGGCTTCCCCGGTCGAGTTCACCAACCGCGTCGAGGCCGAACTGCTGCCCGACGCGCCGATGACGCCCGGCGTTTTCGAGACCGTAGACCTCGTCGGCCCGTATCTTGAGAACCTGCTCGGCATGGTCGACGCTGAGGCGATCCGCTCGGCGAACCTACGCGTGGTCGTCGATCCACTGTTCGGCGCCGGCCAGACGTACCTCGCCAACACGCTCCGCTCCCTGGGTGTCGACGTTCTCGAGGTGCATGGCGAGCGAAATCCGGGCTTCGGCGGACTGCACCCAGAGCCCATCCCGCCGTGGATCGACTCGACCGCCGATCTCGTCAAGGCCGAGGGCCGCGACGCCGCTTTCGTGACCGACGGCGACGCCGACCGTATCGGCGCGGTGGACCGCAACGGCAACTTCGTGAGCCCGCACCGCATCATCGGGCTCGTTGCAGCGCACCTCGTGCAGGACAAAGGCCTGACCGGCCGCCTGGTCAAGACGCTCTCGACGTCGGTGCTCGTGGACCGCTACGCCGCGACGCTGGGGCTCGAAGTCACCACCACCCCCATCGGCTTCAAGTGGATCTACAACGAGATGGTCAAGGGCGACGTTCTCCTGGGTGGGGAAGAGAGTGGCGGCATCGGTATCCCGAGCCACGTGCGCGAGCGCGACGGCCTGCTGATGTCGCTCATGCTCACCGAGATGATGGCGCAACGCGGCAAGGGCCTGGGCGAGCTGGTCGACGACATGCTCGCGATCACCGGTCCGATGGAGTACAGCCGCTACGACATGAAGCTCGCGCCCGCGGTCAAGGACGCGTTCTTGGCTCGCGCGCCGGGGCTCGCCCCCAGCGACATCGCCGGTATCGCCGTGCTCGACATCGTGCGTGCCGACGGCGTGAAGTTCCTGCTGGCCGATGACGCGTGGCTGCTGCTGCGCCCGTCGGGTACCGAGCCGCTCGTGCGCGTGTACGCCGAGGCCTCCTCGGCAGGCGTCGTCGATGACCTGCTGGCCGCGGGCCGCGCGCTGGTCGAAGGCTAGGGGAGAGCGATCACGCCTTTGCCGAAGGATCGCCCTTTGCGCGTGACCATGGTGAACAAGTACTACTACCCGCCGCATCTGGGCGGCGTGGAGACGGTCGTCCGCTACCTGTCGGAGGGGCTCGTCGAGCACGCAGGTGCTCAGGTCACCGCTGTTGTCAGCAACGAGGCGCGTTCCCGTGCCGAGGAGACCATCGCCGGGGTTGACGTGGTCAGGTTGCCTCGGCAGTTCGCGCTCTCCTCGGCGCCCATCGCTCTGGGAATGGCGGGCGAGCTCACGATGCAGATGCGCTCCGAGACGCCGCCCGACGTGATCAACCTGCACAACCCCTACCCGTGGGGTGAGCTCGCGTGGCTTCAGGCTCACCCCGACGTGACCACGGTGCTCTGCTACCACAGCGACATCGTGCGACAGAAGCGCATGCTCGCCGCCTACAAGCCCTTCCTCGACCGCGTCCTTGACCGTGTCGACCTCATCACCACCTCGAGTCCCAACCTGCGAGACAACTCACCGTTCCTGCGCGACCGCGCCGAGAAGGTCCGCATCGTCGACTACGGCCTGCACGTCGAGGACATCGCGGATCCGTCTGCCGCCGTGATCGCACGCGCCGAGCAGATACGCGCCGAGCACCACGGGCGCAAGATCGTGCTCTTCGTAGGCCGGCTGGTCTACTACAAGGGTGCCGACGTGCTGGTCCGCGCGATGGCCAACGTCGATGCCGACCTGATCATCCTGGGCACCGGCCCGCTTGAAGGCGACCTGCGAGAGATTGCGGTCGCCAACGGTGTGGCCTCGCGCATCAGCTTCTTGCCGCCGCAGGATGACGATGAGCTGTCCGCGTACTACCGCGCCGCCGACGTGTTCTGCCTGCCGAGCGTCGCCAGCAGCGAGGCGTTCGGCCTCGTGCAGATCGAAGCGCACGCTGCGGGCACGCCCGCTGTCTCGACCAACCTGCCCACGAGCGTGCCGTACGCCAACCTAGACGGCGTCACCGGCCTGACCGTTTCGGTGGGAGACGTGCCGGAACTGGCTGCCGCACTTGACCGGCTGCTGTCTGACAAGGCGCTGCGCGAGCGCTTGGGAGCGCAGGCCCGCCAACGCGCGCTGTCGCAGTTCACGGTCGCGCGGATGGTCGAGTCGATGCGCGCCGTCTACAGTGAAGCTGCCGAGATCCACGAAGCCAGGAGGGGGAGGGCGTAAGTGTCGCGTAACCGCTTCATCGCGCTGTCCGTCTTCCTCGACGCCCTTCTGGTCAATGCGGGCTACGTGCTCGCGTTCCTCGTTCGTTTTGGCGGGAACCTCCCGGCCTTCAACTTCGGCGCCTACCTCTTCCTCGCTCCGGCCATCACGGTGCTCTACCTGGGCGGCGCATGGACCTACGGACTCTACGACCCTGAGCGCTCCGATACGGCTTGGCTCGTGGCGCGCGGCGTTCTTGCTGCGGTGACGCTCGGCGCACTCGTGACGACGGCCATCGCGTTCTTCGGCGGCGAGCGCACCGCATCGTTTGCGCGTACCACCATCCTGCTCGCCTGGGTTCTTGACCTCGTACTCCTTATGGGCTGGCGGTTGGTGTTCCTGCGGTTTGGTCGGCTCAAATGGCCGGTGCACAAGGTGCTGATTGTCGGCATCAACGCGAGCTCTGTGGAACTGGCGCAGCAGGTCGAACTCAGGGGCAAGTGGGGATGGCGCGTCGTCGGTCTGGTGGACCCCAGCGTCGAGGTATGCTCGGCGACTCCTGCAGAGATCGGCGGCTTCCCGATGCTCGGTTGCGCTGGCGACATCGCGAGCATTGCGAGCAGGACCCACGCCAATCGCGTCATCGTCGTCAGCCCGGTGGCCTTGCGCGAGCTCGTGGAGTCGCTGGTTCTGGCCGACGAAGTCTCCGTGCGCGTTGACGTCGTCCCCGAGCTCTACGAGATCTTCATCGGCACCGTCGACGCGGTCGTGGGCGACGTGCCGCTCATGGAGATAACGCGCTCGACCGTGCCGCGCTACTACGCGGCAGCTAAACGCACTATCGACATCGCCGGCGCGCTGGCCCTTCTCATCCTCACGAGCCCTATCCTGATCATCGCGTGCATCGCCATCGTCGCGACCGACGGATTCCCGCTGCTGTTTTCGCAGGAACGGAGCGGTCGGCATCGCAAGCCCTTCTCGGTGTACAAGCTGCGCACGATGGTAAAGGACGCCGAGAAGCTCACCGGGCCGGTGCTCGCCGAGGAGGATGACCCGCGCATCACCAAGGTGGGACGATTCTTGCGCAAGTCGCGTATCGATGAGCTCCCGCAGATCTTCAACATCCTGGCAGGCGACATGAGCTTCGTCGGTCCCCGGCCCGAGCGCCCGTTCTTTGTCGAGCAGTTCGTCGCCGAGATTCCCGGCTACAGCGAGCGGTTCAGCATCAAGCCGGGCGTCACAGGTCTCGCTCAGGTCAGCGGCGGCTACGCGACGACGCCCGAGCGCAAGTTAAAGTACGACCTCATCTACATGTATCATCAGAACCTCGCAATGGACGTCCAGATCGTCGCCGAGACTCTGCGCGTGGTGCTTACCGGGCGCGGAGCAAGATAAGGAGCACTCCAAAATGGCGAAAGCCGCATCCAAGACATCCTCTCGCAAGCCGAGCTCCAAGGTTTCGGCCGCCGCCAAGAAACAGGTGGCAGTAGCTCGCGACGACATGAGTCTTGCCCGCAAGATCGCCTGGTGGACGCCCCTGGCCATGGTGTTCGCGTTGCCGATCGCGATGAGCAACATGACGTGGCTTTTGCGCCC
>CAZIPT010000055.1:0-15889 GCA_964541375.1 uncultured Eubacteriales bacterium | reverse complement strand
CTGGCTGGACTTGGATACGCGACCCATCGGTCTGACCCGGCTGATGCCCAAAGGTCCGAGCCAGAACGTCATTGCACGTCACATTCCCAAGTCGCGCCGAGGCGAGAAACTCAAGAAGATCGTCATCGTGGCTCATTACGACACAGCGAGGTCCTCGCTGGCGTTCTCGCCTAACATGGTGCGACAGTTTCCTGTGACCTTTGCGCTCATGAAGTGGGCGACGTTCCTGACCCCGGTCCTCATCCTTGCCATGGCGACGCCGTGGGTCGCCAAGGCCGAGCCATACCTCTGGTACGCCACCATGGTGGTCGCGGCCTACCTGCTGATTCCGCTGCTCATCAACGTCCACCGCGAGCTGATGATGCCGTTCGTCGACGGCGCCAACGACAACGCTTCCGGCGTTGCAGCCATGCTCGGCGTGCTGAACAACCTCGTGTCCGAGCCGGATGCGAACCGCTTCTCGACATCTCAGTTCGAGCCTACGACGCGCAGTGTCGCGGCGGCGATCGAAGCAGACGTGGTTCCCGAGGGCGCACTCCTGTCGTACTCGCCAGCAGGCTCGCGCGATACCGCGAGCGAGCTGCCTGAGGACTTCCAGTGGGCCGAGCCCTCCGGCGAGCCGGCGAGTCAACCGCAGCGTGGCCAGGGGCTTCTGGAGTTTGACACGATCGACTTCGCTGCCGTTGGCCCGGAGGACGTGAGGCCCTCTCGATCGCCGGCGTCGCAGTCAGCGCCCCCTTCGCGATCCGATGTGGCGCCGCGCGCCGACGTTCCCACGGGTCCCTCGACGCTACCCGGTGAAGGCGCACCGCTCGGGGCCGCCGCAATCGAAGAGCCGACGCGCAAGCGGCGCGGGATTCTGGGTGGGCTCGGGCTCGGCAAGAAGAAGCGCGAAGAGCCGGCAGATGTAAAGGGCTGGCTCGGTGTAGACGACGAGTTCGATGCGCGCAAGGCCGGAGCCGACATCGGGACTTGGGACAAGTTCGGCGACGACGATGATGACGATGACGCGGGCGGCCTTGGCTGGAAAGGCGGCCAAGCGGGCGACGACCCTATCGGCGACGACGACTTCTCGGCGAACGAGGCGGCGCGCATCAGGCGCCGGGTGACCGAGTCGGTCGACCGCGAGCTCTCGGAGAAGGAAGTCTGGTTCGTCGCGACGGGCGCCGAGGAGGTCGGCACGATCGGGATGCAGGCGCTGCTCGATGACTACGGTGACGAGTTGCGGGATGCGCTCATCATCAACCTCGACAACGTGGGAGCGGGACAGCTCTCCTGGGTGACCGCCGAGGGAATGGCGCGTCGCTACCGTGCGGCCCAGCGGGTGATCGGGCTCGCCAAGCGCGCTTCGCGCGAGAAGGAGATCCTGGTCAAGCCGCGCGTCTACAAGGGGCTTTCCACCGATGCAACGCCCGCCCTCGCGCGGGGCTTCAAGGCGATGACGCTCATGGCGTTCGACAACTCTGGACTACCGATCAACTGGCACTGGAAGACGGACACGTCTGAGAACATCGAGCCGGAGGTCGTCGAGCGCGTAGCCGACCTGGTCACGGAGATGATCCGCGAGGCCTAGGCGCTGTCTGCCGGGGCAGGGCATGCGCGAGATGGCTGGCTTCGGACAGGACGCAGGTGACTGGGGGAGAACAGCGATGAACTGTCCGAACTGCGGCACGCAAGTCGTCCCGGGAGATGCGTTCTGTCCCTCGTGTGGCGCCGACGTGCGCGCTGTCACCGCGCAGACGGGCGCCGAGACGCCGGGTGCCAAGAAGCCGCTCTCCACCGGAGCTGTTGTCGGCATAGTCGCCGCGATTCTGTTCGGACTGCTCCTCGTCTGCGGCGTGGGGGCGTTCGTGGCCCGCGGAATACTGAAGCCCAAGCAGCCGACAGTAGCCGAGGCACCCGCAGCCGTCTCCAAGCCCAAGGCGACGACCGACCCTGCCAAGACCCCTGGTGACACGAGTGCTCCCGCCACCGGCGGAACCACAGCGGGAGGCGCGCCGCCGTCGAGCCCGCCCAGCGACGGTCTGGTCACCGACTCGGAAGCCCGCGAGGTTGTCGGCAAGTTCATCAATCTTCGCATCAAAGGTGACATCGAGGGCTCGAAAGCCCTGTGCAGCAAGAAGATGCTCTCCGGAGAGTCGGGCAGCTTCGTCAATGACAAGTACTGGCACCCGGACAGCTTCGAGATCACCAAGACGACGCCGGACCTGATGTTCATCCACGTTACGACCATGGGCGACTGGCCATCCGGGCGCGAGCCGACGATCTACTCGGTCTGGCGCGATCCTGAGTCCGGCAAGGTGGTCATCGACGGCATGCTCGACCCCGAGAGCGCGCCCGATCTAGTAAAGCCCTGATGGCCGCCGGCCACGAGGTGAGACAGTGAGCTCAACCCCCTCACCCGCGGCGCCGGCGACGGTCTGGGAGATCGACGTCCCGCTGCTGTCCAACCGCATCATGGTGGGCGGTGTTGTGCGGGCGTTGGGTATTGCGGCGCTGATCATGGGATCGCTGCTGACCTTGCTCTTCGCCGTGCAAGGCGAGTTCGACGCCATAGGGCCGATATGGCTGCTCACGGCGGCCGTGTGCGGCGGGATGCTCCTGCTTGCGGTGGTCGTGATGCTGCTGATGTTCCGCAACCACATGCGCTTTCGCTTCACGGTCACCGACCAGACGGTGCTTGCCGAGACCATCGACTCGCGGGCTCGCGGCGCCAATCGCCTCGCGATTCTCGCTGGAATCCTAGGGGGAAGCCCGGGAACCACCGGCTCGGGCCTGATCGCCGCGAGCCAGGAGTCCCAGAGCGTCAACTTCTCGGGCGCCTTCACGGTTCAGTACCTGCCGAATCTGCGGGTGATCGCATTCCGCAACGGCTGGCGGCGAGTGCTCTACCTGTACTGCACCCCCGAGAACTACGCCGAGGTCGCCGCGAGGATCGCCTCGGCGATGGACGCTCAGACAACCGCGACTCGGGTTCCATCGGCCTCGCCGATTCCCCGCTATCTCGCGTACAGCGCGCTCGTGGTGGTCTGTTGCCTCCCCGCATTCCTCACTGTCGAGGCCTTCGGCGTCTCGCTTCTGATTCCGCTGCTCATGCTCTGTTTCGGGCTCGCGATGATCTGGTTCGTGGGAGTGTTCGGTCTTGTCGTGGTCGGGACGGTCCTGCTTGAGCTCGCGGCAATCACGCTCGATGCATTGGGCGGAGTAGAGTCGTTCCTTGAGCCCGGAACGACGTACGCGCGCTGGACTGTCTACTCCGGTGACGACTGGGCGCTCATCGCGTTCACGGTCGCCGGGGCAGCAGTCCTCGGCTGGCTGTCGGCTCGCGCTGTGAGCGGGCGTTTGAGGTCGCTGCTCGAAGCCGACATGACCGACATGTTGGGCGAGTAGCTCATCGGTTCCGAGTTCGGAGTCAGGACGCGGCTAGGGCCACTCCTCGGGCATCTCCAGGTCCTCGACGTCCTCGCCTTGCTCGGCGAGTTCCTCCTCGGCTTCCGAGAACCCCATGCGATCCGGGTGCGGACGGCGCCAGGCGAGCCTGTCGGCGTAGAACGCCATCACCGTGCCCAGCGTGACCAGCACGGCGCTCGCCGAGAAGACCGGGAGCATCAGGCTCGAGTTCTGGAGCGCGACGATCACGATCCCGAACACGATGAAGCCCAGGTGGAGCAGCCCGCTTCCGGTCTTGGTGAGCCGACCTTCGGTCAGGTACGAGGGCCCGCGTACGCCGGCGACGGTCATGACGACGACCGCGACCTGAATGAGCGCCGACAGCACCAGATAGACGGCCAGGCCGCGTCCCAGGCTCGACGTCATCAGCCAGGCCGCGATGCCGGCGGCGACCATCGCGACCGATACCCCGATGAGCAGCCGCCGCGAGAACAGCCGCTTGGGCACACACAGCCCCATGACCACCACGAGGGCGAGTATCTGAGGAGCCGCGATCGCGTTCATGCGCGTTACGTAGGTCGCGTAGCCAGCACCCTGCTCCCAGCCCGCGATGGTCTTCTCGGCGTATAGCACCCACAGCGTGCCGACGAAGGACTGAACGCCGAGCGACGCCAGAATGACGACCGTGATAATGGTGAGCGCGAAGTCCCAGGAGCGCTGTCGGATGTGCTCGATGTCGACCATCACGCCACACCTCCCCCGACGAACAGTGCGGCATAGGAATGTGCGCCGGGGACCACGTACGTCGCCAGATAGGTGAGAACGAGGATGAGGAACGAGAGGACCGCCAGCACGGCGACCATCTTCCACATGCCCTTGCGCCTGAGGTAGAGCCGGGCGTGGAGGAAGGCCGTGTAGAGCATCCACATCATGATCGACATGTTGACCTTGCCCGACCACCACCACGCCTCGCCCTGCCAGGACATGAGCGCCCAGGGAAAGCCGAGCAACATCCCGACGGTGATCGGCAAGTAGCCGAGACGGGCCCATCGATAGGCGGTCGTCTCGTAGGTGGAGCGCCGCTCGATGATCATCTTCACGGTCGCGACGAACGAGATCGTGAATGCTCCGTACGCGATGAACAACAGCGGTGGGTGCACCCACATGAACCACGCGTTGTAGTAGTAGGTCGCTGAGCCGGCCATCCCTTCGAAGGCCTGCTGCGCGGCAACGCCGCCCATGGCGGTCGCCTGCAGGTAGCCATAGTACTGACCGAGGAACCCTGGCAAAGGACTAGTGAAGGGCGCGCCGATCAGTGCGCCTCCAGCCGAGAGGGCCGCCACCGCGAGCATGACGCCGGGTAGCAGCTCCTTTCGCTGCCTCCGCATCGCGACCCCGAACAGTGCAACCATCAGGGCCCAGACGTAGAGCTTCTCGGACTCGACCCACATCGACACCGCTACCCGGGTGACCACGCGGCCGGTGGAGGGATCGACTACGGTCGCAAGCTGCCAGAGGCGCCAGTGGAACCAGATCAGCACGGTTTCGCCCGCGACCAGTAGCGCCGTCATGAGCCCCAGCGCCCAGCCTCGCCACGGTGCCATCGACGGCAGTAGTGCGCACGCGACCAGCAGCATCGCGGAGGTGGCGATGACGACCTGGAGTGGATAGCCGATCGCCGCTGTGGTGGCGAGGAGGCTCTGAATCGCGTCGTAGGTCTGCTGCGGTGTCATGGCGCCAGTATACTGCCACATCACGGCGCGTGATTTGCTGCGTATCAGGGCACACAGGTACACTTTGCCAGCGCGCCGACCGCCGAATCGGTGCGCGTCCTGTCCCCGAGCCACCGGAGGCCTGGTGAGTCCGAGCCGGCTCAGGAAGCGAATCGCCCGCGCCCTCATGGTGTCCTGGCGAGAGCAACCTACGCGCTATGACATAGAGGCGGTTCAGGCCAACACGCGCCGCGTCGGGCTGGTCATTCGAGTCCGCTGGGCGCTTCTCGCCGTTCTGGTCGTCTACTCGCTGCTCGCCGGCGCCGCCTACATAACAGTGATGCCGCTCAGCGAGCTCGCTTCCCGGATGCTCATCCCCGCACTGGCACTGGTCTTCGTTGCGCTCTACAACACCTTCTATCAGCTCAACTACCGACGGTTGGGCAACATCGCCGTCTGGAACAACCTCCAGCTCGCCCTCGACGCATTCGTGGTGACCGTTCTCGTCTACTACTCCGGTGGAGTGAGCTCGTGGTTCTGGTCGATGTACTCGCTCTTCATCCTCGAAGCGGCGTTCATACTGCCGAGGCGCCGGGACACCTGGGGGTTGGCGCTGCTTTGCGTCCTGCTTCTCGGCGGCATCGATCTTCTCGAATTCGCTGGCATACTGCCGCACGTCACCATCCCCTTCGCCGCCTCCGAGCAGTACCGCGATCCCGTATACGTTTCCGTGCGGTTCCTGTGGCAGGTCGCCGTTCTCGCGGGCACGGCCGCTGTTTCGACCCAGCTTGTCGGCGAGCAGCGTGCCGAGGCCGCCGGTAGGCAGGCGCTCACCGTGTTCGACGAGACCACCGGCCTCTACTCGCGCGCCTATTTCTTGCGCGCCCTTGGCGCCGAGATCCGCCGTGCTCAGCGTGATGCGCGCCCGCTTCACGTGCTGCTTATCGATATCGATCACTTCGGCGACTTCAACCGGCGTTTCGGGATCGATGTCGGCGACGAGCTGCTGTCGCTCATCTCGGTCGCCATAACCGGATGCCTCTCCGAAGCCGGGGACATGCTGATCACGACCAATCTTGCTGCTCGGTACGGAGGCGAGGAGTTCGTGGTTCTGCTCGCCGAGGATCAGGAAACGCAGGGCCCACCTGAGAACGACGATGCGCTCCGCCTCGCGGATTGCGTCCGCCGCGAGATCGCGAGCCAGACCGTCAACGGGGCGGGCGTGACGGTCTCGGTGGGCATCGCCTCGATGCCGCTTGATGGCATCACCTCCGACGAGCTGCTCGATGCCGCCGACGAGGCCCTATCGGCGGCCGTCCAGGCCGGGGGCGACCGGGCGAAGATGTCCGTTCCCCGCGAACCATCGCCGATCCACGCCGGGGTCTACGACGAGCTCGAGGTCTAGCGTGCGCCACTTCGCGACCGCGCTGGTCGGACTGGCGCTCGCGCTGCTGTTGGTCGGACTGGCCTTGATACCGCTTACACAGCCTCCCTTCACCCGCGTACTTGCCGAGAGGTTCTCGCTCGCCCGGGACGCTGCGCTGCCCCCCAGCCGCATGCTCGAAGTCGCCGAGCAGGTCCGCGCCTTCGTGGTCGGGCCTGAAGGCCCCACGCTTCCGGCCGTGGTCGATGGTCGACCCGGCTTCGACGAGTCGGCCGTCTCGCACCTCGACGACGTGCGACGGGTTATCTCGTCGGCCAGGCTCGTCACCTGGGGCCTCGCGATCGCGCTGGCTCTCTGGCTCGGCGTCCTGATCGCCCGTCGACGGCTCGACCGTGTCGCGGCGGCGCTGTCAGCGGGGGCCGTCTGGTGTGTCGTACTGGTAGTGGTCGCGGCGCTGGCGGGGACGCTCGATTTTGATGCGCTGTTCTCGGCATTCCACGGTGTGTTCTTCGCCGAGGGGACCTGGACCTTTCCTTCCGACTCCCTGCTCATCCAAACGTTCCCGGAGCAGTTCTGGGCGGCGGCCGCCGCGGCCTGGGCACTCATTGTCGTGCTCGGCGGGGTGGCGCTCGGCCTGGGCGGTTGGGCTCTGAGGAGATCGACCACGAGCTCCGCTTCATAGCGCGAGCAGCGCTCTGGGCAGATCGTGCGTGACAAAGGGCGCGGATTCTGTAGACTTTCGTAATAGGGGACGAGTTCAAACGTCCCAGGGGACTCTACGATCGAAGCGGCAGCACCTGACCGGGTGTCAAGCCGTCCACGCGATCGCATCTACAAGGAGGTGACTGCGCGAATGGCTGCTAAGGAAGGTTACTGCGTCAAGTGCAAGGCCAAGAAGGAAATGAAGGAGCCCGAGGACATCGTCATGAAGAACGGGCGTCCGGCAACTAAGGGCACCTGCCCCGATTGCGGAACCAAGATGTTCAAGATCGGCAAGTCCTAGGCTTTTCGCGTCAATGCTCAAGCGCCGCCGGGTTCGAATCCGGCGGCGCTTCGCGTTTGCGAGCGTGTTCTCAGCTGGGATACACTCTCTCGGCGCGCGGGTGTAGTTCAATGGTAGAGCGTCAGCTTCCCAAGCTGAAAGTTGCCGGTTCGAGTCCGGTCACCCGCTCCAAAGCGTTTCCTCGGCCGCCCACAATGGCGGCCGTATTCGTTCTTGCGCATCGCGTCGGGCGGGAGTATGTTCGTCGTGAGCGAACATGCGTTCGTATATTGCCCCGCACACTCCCGCTCCTCGCCGAGAAGGCAGGAGTGATATCGATGTCACAATTCGACCGGCGCTTCCCTCGTTCCCCACTGCGTGCACGTGCGGCTATGGCCGCTGCGCTGCCGGATACGGCCGCGAGGCGGCGGCGCGCCGCGTCGTTTGCGCTGTGCGCGGCAGCCCTGAGCGTCGCTCTTCTGTTGCCGACAACTGCCCGCGCCGGATGGCCGCTCGAGTCGGCCGCGCCGGCGGCGCTCGGCTTCGGGGACACGTATGTCGCAGCCGACGGCACCACCGCGGTTCACCGGGGGATCGACCTGGCCGCATCGACGGGCTCGGCGGTACGCTCGCCGCTCGCCGGGCGCGTGAGCTTCGTGGGCCGCGTCCCGGCCGTCGGGGGAGGAACGGTGCTCGCGGTAACCATCGCGGCGGGCGGCGAGTCTGTGACGTTGCTGCCGCTCAGCTCAACAACGGTACGGGCGGGCAGCGAGCTGGCTGAGGGCGACCCGGTCGGGGTCCTCGGCGGGGAAGGTGACGCTTCGACCGGCCGTTCGCACCTGCACGTCGGTGCGCGGAAGGGAGATCTCTACATCGATCCGCTGACACTGTTCGCGGCACCCTCGCCCACGCGCGTTGACGCGCCGGATCCGCAAGCGAACGCGGCGGTGCAGCCCCGCGCGGGAGGCGCACCGGTCGCGGCAGCAGCCGCGCCGCGTGCGGCGCGCGCTTCCGCGCACGTATCCGCCCCACTGGCAGTCCAGCCGACCGCAGCGTCAGTGCTGTCGGCAAGCGCGCCAGGCGCCGGCGTCAGCATCGGCGTGCGTGCCGGTGCGGCGGTTCCCGGCGCGACGCTCGCGCCGGGCGTGTCGATTCCGGGTGCGGTGGAGTCGGCAGCGGCCGAGGGCACCACCCTTCAGTCGGTGGGCACCGCCGTCTCGGCGGCCCTAGCGGGCGAAGGACGATCGCGCTCGGGGCAGGGGACATCGGCCGGCACGCTGGTCGAGTGGGCGCTCGGAGCGGCCTCGCGCGGAGTGCTGGCTCTCGGTCGCGTGCTCGCGGCAGCGCTTCTCGCCCTCGGTGCGTTGTGGCCGATCTGGCGAAGCGAGCGCTGGAAAGGTGCCGGTCAGCTTTCAGTCAGACCCTCCGGCGATGATGTTGCGGCAGTAACGGGCCGGTGATACACTCCACAGGTTCATTTCCTGCTCCGGGCCGCTGCCTTCATAGTCCCGGGGCCGAACCAGCCCAAGGGAGGTGACAATATGAAGGCTTACGAACTATTGCTTTTGCTCAACCCCTCACTTGATGAGGACGCCCGTGCGGCCGTTCTGGACAGGGTTCAGGGCGTGATCACCGCCGACGAGGGCGTTGTGGACTCCGTTGACTCGTGGGGCAAGCGCAAGCTCGCCTACGAGATCGGCAAGGTGACCGAGGGCGATTACGTCCTGGTCGACTTCCACACCAAGCCGGCCGCCATCGCCGAGCTGGACCGCGTACTGCGAATCACCGACCCCGTAGTCCGCTTCATGCTCGTGCATCGCGAGGACAAGGAGTAGTTCCTCGTGCGGCCGTTCTTCGCGGACTGATCGGGCGGTGCCCGAATCCGTGCTCGTCAAGAAGGTGGTAATACCATGAGCATCAATCGCGTCAACATCACAGGCAACCTCACGCGTGACCCGGAGCTGCGGTCCACGGGGAGCGGCATGTCCGTTCTTCAGATGGGCGTGGCGGTCAACGACCGTCGCAAGAACGCGCAGACCGGTGAGTGGGAGGATTCGCCCAACTTCATCGACGTGGTCATGTTCGGCACTCGTGCCGAGTCAGTCAGCCGCTTCCTCTCCAAGGGCTCGAAGGTAGCGATCGAAGGCAAGCTTCGCTGGAGCTCCTGGGAAGACAAGACCACCGGTGCCAAGCGCTCCAAGGTCGAAGTCGTCGCCGATGACATCGAGTTCATGAGCAGCAAGAACGACGGTGGAGGCGGTGGCGGACGTAGCGACTACTCCGCTCCGGCCAAGTCCGATTCCTCGGCCGATCCGGTCATCGAAGACGACATTCCGTTTTAGGCACACCCGGCGCGTCCTCCCCTCGGACGCGCGTCACATCAAGAGATACCGCGACTGATATCGCGGAAGGAGGTCAAGAACATGTCCGATTTCGCCCGTAAGCCCAGGCGCAAGTACTGCCAGTTCTGCAAGGACCACGTCGAGTTCATCGACTACAAGGACGTGCAGATGATGCGCAAGTTCATGACCGACCGCGGCAAGATCAAGCCCCGCCGCGTTTCGGGCAACTGTGCTCAGCACCAGCACACCCTCTCAATGGCCATCAAGCGTGCGCGTGAGATGGCTCTGGTTCCGTACACCATCCCGGTCATCAGCGGCCGCATCGACCGCAGGGGCGGCAGGTAGTCACCCCATGGACGCACGCACCGCAGGAATCCGCGACGCTTCGCTACTCTCCGTAGCGATAGTGCTTGGCGCCATGATGGCACCGCAACTCGCGATCGTCGGACTCCCGGTAGCCGCTGCGGGCGTTGCGGGGCTGGCCTATCGAGGCCGGTTCAACCTGGCGGCCATAGCTGCGGGTCTCGGCGTAGTCGCCGTGGCCGCACTGCAGCGCCTCGACGTTGTCTTCGTCGCACCGGCGATCGCGGCCATCCTCGTAGCTGTCGTGATGCTTCCCAAGCGGAGCGCGCAGCTGGTCGGTGGCGTGCTGATCGGCGTCCTCGCGCTGGCCAGCGCCGGGTTCGAAGAGATTCTCGCTCGCGCCGAGGGCACCACGCTTACAGCTGCAACCGCCCTGCAGATGCAGGCCGCGGTAGGAGAGTTCGCTAAAGTGCTCGGCACGTCGGCTTCCGCAGAGGTTCTGGATCGGCTCAAAGAGGTCGCTCAGATCATGTCGACAGCCTGGCCCGCGACGTATTTCGAGTCGGCGCTCTTCGTTGGTGTCATGATCATCGTCGCGATTGCCTGGGCCGCTCGGCGAGTAGGTCAGGAGGTCAACGTTCCGTCGCTTTCGCGCCTGGACCTGACCCCCCACGTGCTCTGGGCGTTCGTGCTGGGGCTGCTGTTGCTGGCCGCATCGTATGGTCCCTTGTCGGCATCAAAGGCGTTCGCTGTCGTGGGGCTGAACCTCGTTCTGTGCGCCCGCACGCTGTTCGCCCTTCAGGGGCTCAGCGTGTCCGCGGGTTTGCTCGACCGGACCGGCGTCGGTCTCGGCGGGCGCATCCTGGCGTTGGCTGCGCTCGCCGCGCTCGACGCACTCACGCTCGTGGTCAGCTTCATCGGCCTGCTGGATTTCTGGGTCAACTTTCGGCGTCTCCCGCGCGATGGGGTGACGCCACCCGCACCAACGCGAGTTGATGCGTAGCAACGTTCAAGAACTGCCGTCCGAACGGCACGAGTCGTTCGGCGACTGAAGGAGTAGCAAATGAAAGTCATCCTGTTGCAGGAACTGAAAGGGCGCGGAGGCGAGGGCGACGTCATCGATGTCGCGCAGGGCTTCGCGGTCAACTATCTGCTCCCGCGCAAGGTCGCGATCCAGGCGACCAAGGGCAACCTCAAGCAGCTCGAGCAGCGTGCGAAGAACATCAAGATCCGCGAGGATGCTCGTCTCGGCGAGTCCAGCGCGCTGGCCGAGGCGCTCGAAGGCAAGACCGTCACGGTGTTCGCGAAGGTGGGCGAGGAGGGCCGTCTGTTTGGCTCCGTCACCACTGTCATGATCGGTGAGGCTATCCTCGAGCAGCTCGGCATCGAGATCGACCGTCGCAAGATCGAGACTCACGGCCACATCAAGGACGTGGGCCCTCACATCGTCAACGTTGCGATCTACCGCGAAGTCAAGGCGGAGCTCACGGTCGACGTTGTCGCCGAGGGACACGTGGCCGAGGAGGTCCCTGTCACACTCGTCGGTGAGGTGGAAGGTATCGGCGCCAACGGTGAGCCATTCGTTGAGGTCGTCGAGGAGACGGTCGAGCAGGCCGACTCCGATGTCGCGCTAGCCGAGGCTGTCGAGGCCGAGGAGGCCGAGTAGCAGCGCTATCACCTCGATTACCTGATGTGCCCGCAGCGCCAGTCCTCTAGAAGGGGCTGGCGCTGCTCGTTACCGGGCACAGATCGTCGCGAAACCCGTGGATACTGTGGATAACTTGCTCAAGGGCAGGTCGCGATGCGTAGCACGTCCACCTACCCCTGTGGACGCCGCCGCGGACCCCTTTGCTTGTCAGTCCAGTGTCTTACTATCGCAATGAGGCGGGGCTGGAGCAGTCTGCGAGAGAGGGAGCGGCGAATCGATGGTCGATACGGTCGGCAGGCGGCGTCAAGCCGGAATTGAGCGTGAAACGCCGCATAATGTCGAAGCCGAGCAGGCCATTCTCGGAGCCATGTTCCTCTCGGCAGAGGCGGTAGAGGGCGCCCTCGTCATCTTGCAGCCAGAGGACTTCTATCGCCCGGCCCACGCACGCATCTACTCTGCTATGAGCGACTTGAACTCACGATCTGTCCCTGTCGATCACCTTTCCGTGGCGGACAGGCTTGAGTCCACAGGCGAACTCGAATCCGCTGGCGGGAGAACGTATCTTCTCGACATTACCGGGGTAGTCCCCATCGCCTCGAACTGGCAGCGCTACGCCGACATCGTTAAGCGGATGTCTATGCTTCGCCAGCTCATCGTCGCGGGCACCGCGATTGCGACGATGGGCTATGACGCACCCGATGACTTGGATCAAGTCGTCGGTGATGCCGAGAAGCTCATCTTCGACGTTACCAACAAACGGGTGTCGAGCAACTTCGCGGTCATCAACGATCTTCTCAAGGTGTCCTTCAAGAACCTCGAAGAGCTTGCGGAGCGCAAAGAGCACATCACCGGCGTGCACACCGGCTTCAAGGACCTCGACAAACTGCTGGCGGGACTCCACCCAGGAGACCTATGCATCCTCGCGGCGCGCCCGTCGGTCGGCAAGACGGCGCTCGCACTGAACATGGGGGTCAACGCGGCCAGGCACGGTGCGTCCGTGGCGATCTTCTCGCTGGAGATGGGCGCCGATCAACTCGTGCAACGAGTGCTCTGCTCGGAGGCGCGGATCAACCTGCAGGATGTCCGAACCGGCTACGTCAAAGACAGCGACTGGTACACGATCCATACCGCGATGGGCAAGCTCGCGCAGCTGGACTTCTGGGTTGATGACACACCGTCAATCTCCATTCTGGAGGTCCGTGCCAAGGCGCGCCGCCAGCTCCGGGACAAGCCCAAAGGGTTCATCATCGTCGACTACCTGCAGCTCATGCAGCCGCAGGGCAGGCGCTCTGAGAACCGCCAGACCGAGATCGCGGAGATCTCGCGTGGACTCAAGATTCTCGCCAAGGAGCTCAAGGTCCCGATCTTGGCCCTGTCGCAGTTGTCCCGAGCGGTTGAGCAGCGAGCCGGCAAGCGGCCCCAGCTGTCAGATCTGCGCGAGTCGGGTGCTATCGAGCAGGACGCCGATGTGGTCATGTTCATCGACCGCAACACCGATCCGCATGCTGAGGACCAGGACGGCAGGCCTCAGAAAGGCGTTGCCGAGCTGATCGTGGCCAAGCACAGGAATGGTCCCACCGGTCAGATTCAGCTGGTGTTCAACGACCGGTTCACGAAGTTCATCGACTACACGAACCAGGGAGCGTAGGCGTCCCTAGCGACGTTTGAAGTTTCCGCCCATGAGCATGCGGAACTCGCGCTCATCCCATCCGGTCATCGCGTGCTCGCCCACCTTGATCACGGGCACTGCTGTCCCTCCGGTCATCACCGTCATCTCTCGGCGAGCTGATCCTGGTTCGCTCACGTCGACCTCGCGGAAGGTGACGGCGTTGTCCCGGAAGTACTGCTTCGCCACCCTGCACCATTGGCAGTGTGAGGTCGTGTAGATGGTCACGTCGGGCGGGGGGTTGACCCGGCCGCTGGTCGTCATCGAGGAGCCTTTCGTCGTTCGATGTGGCCCGTTCGAGCCCTGCACTTGACACCACGGGTATGATAACCGACGGCCCGAGAGAGCAAGCGCACGCTCCGGATCCGCGGGGCGATGATGAGGAGTCGCGAGTGTCTTCAGAGTCTTTTGATGTGATCGTCGTCGGCGCAGGTCCGGCCGGCATCTTCTCGGCGCTCGAGCTCGCTCGCTCGGGCATCAGGGACGTGCTGGTGCTTGAGAAGGGGCACGGCATCGACAAGCGCAACTGCCCGGCCCGCAGGAGTACGTGTGTCAGCTGCAAGACGTGCGACATCATGACGGGGTGGGGCGGGGCGGGAGCGTTCTCGGACGGCAAGCTCACGCTGACAACCGAGGTCGGCGGCTGGCTCGGCGATTTCGTGCCGCGCGAGCAGCTGGAAACGCTGCTCGACTACGCCGACGGCCTCTGGCTCGAGTTTGGCGCGACGAGGGAGGTTCACGGTCCGGATCCGCAGACTGCGGCCGAGATCTCTCGCGAAGCCACGCTTGCCGGCATGAAGCTGATACCGATGAACATCCGGCATCTCGGCACCGAGCGTTCGCCGGAAGTCCTCGACGCGATGCGGGTCTGGCTGCTCGACCAGGGCGTCACCGTGAGGACCGACACGCCCGCCCAGCGCATTCTTGTGGACAGGGGCCGGGTCACCGGGGTCGAACTGGTCGGCGGGGAGATCGTCTCGGCCGACAGTGTGATCGCTGCACCCGGTCGAGAGGGAGCTGACTGGCTTGCGGAGCAGGCGAAGGGCCTGGGACTGAAGCTCGTCAACAACGCTGTCGACGTAGGCGTGCGCGTAGAGTGCCCGGCTCCGGTGATGGAGCGTCTGACCGACGCCCTGTATGAGGCGAAGCTCGTCTACCACACGAAGTCGTTCGGCGACACGGTGCGCACGTTCTGCATGAACCCCTACGGCGAGGTGACGACGGAGAGCTACGGCGACGTCATCACTGTCAACGGTCACAGCTACGCCGAGGCCAAGACTCCGTACACCAACTTCGCCGTGCTGGTGAGTACTCGGTTCACCGAGCCGTTCCGCGACCCGATCACCTACGGACGGTCAATCGCAAAGCTCGCCAACCTCCTTGGTGATGGCATTCTGGTCCAGCGTCTTGCGGACCTGAAGGCGGGCCGGCGCTCTACTCCCGATCGCATCGCTCAGTCGCTTGCCGAGCCCACGCTCGCCAATGCGACACCGGGCGACCTGGCCGCGGTACTTCCGTATCGCCAACTCACCGACATCGTCGAGTTCCTCGACGCGATGGAGGCCCTGGCGCCAGGTATTGCTGGTCCGTCGACGTTGCTCTACGGCGTCGAGGTCAAGTTTTACTCGTCGCGGCTCGAAGTGTCGTCCGAGATGGAGACGCCGATCGAGGGGCTCTACGCGATAGGAGACGGAGCCGGTATCACGCGCGGACTGGTGCAGTCGAGCGCAAGTGGCGTGATTGCTGCGCGCGCGGTGGTGGCGCGGGCGGAGCCTGCGTCTGCGTGAGGATTCCTGACTAGCGACCGGCCGCCTCGCTCCAACCCATGACCGCGAGCATCGCCTCGATGACTGCGTCGTCCGAACTCGTGTCCCCGAACATCATCGACGTCATGACGTTGCCGACAAACAGGCTCATGAATGCCCGGATTCGGGCATCGAGTTGGTCGGGGTTCGCATCGATCTTGAGATGCGTGTCTACACGCGGGACAAGCTCGCGGAGTCGAGCGACCATCGGCCACGCGACGTGTTTGCGGAACGACTCGCGGAGGACGGGGTTGTGAGGAGCTGCGAGCATGAGCGTGTGCATTATCGGCGTGACATCTGCGCCGCGCCGGCGGCGCTCTTCGATGAGCATCTTGAGGGAGGCCCGAAGGTTGTCGGGCTCTATCCGCGCCAGAAGCATCGAGGCGCCCGCGACCAGTCGCCCGCCTGCCGTGGCAACCAAGTCATCGAACAATGCCTCCTTCCCAGCGTAGTGCCGATAGAGCGCGGGTTCTGTAACCCCGACGCGCGCTGCGATCTGGCGCATGGTGCCGCCCTCGTAGCCCTTCTCGGAGAAGACGATCAGTGCTGCGTCGAGAATCTCTCCTCGGCGTCCGGGGACGAACTCCGAGAAGTACGTGGGGGTCGCGGGCACATGGGCGGTCACGCGCGACCTCCCTGCAATCCGACGAGGTGCAC
>CAZIPT010000054.1:0-16011 GCA_964541375.1 uncultured Eubacteriales bacterium | reverse complement strand
CGCCCACCTGCTGGAAGTAGGTGAACTGCGTGACCTCCATGCCGTTGAGCCAGACTTCCCAGCCCAGACCCCACGCGCCAAGCGTCGGCGACTCCCAGTCGTCCTCCACGAAGCGCACGTCATGCTCGGCGGGATCGATGCCGATCGTGCGCAGAGAGTCGAGGTACAGGTCGAGCACGTTGTCCGGCGACGGCTTGAGGATCACCTGGTACTGGTAGTAGTGCTGCAAGCGGTTGGGGTTCTCGCCATAGCGCCCGTCCGTCGGTCGCCGAGAAGGCTGCACGTAGGCGGTGCGCCACGTGTCGGGGCCGAGCGCGCGAAGCGTGGTGGCCGGGTGGAAGGTGCCGGCGCCGACTTCAGTGTCGTAGGGCTGCAAGACCACGCAACCCTGGTCGGCCCAGTAGCGGGAAAGCGCCAGAATGATGTCCTGGAAGGTCAAGCCCATGGGTGTGAATCTCCCTCGAAACGCCGAGTATCGAACCCCTCAGAAGTGTTCGGACATTCTACATGAAGCACGGTGCTGGGATGCTTCGGAGGGCGAGCCTCGCGCTCACCGCATCCCGGCGTAGAAGTCGAGCGCACGAAGCCGCGCGGGGATGTGGAACGCCACGAACGAGCGCACGAGGTCGAAGCAGTCGCGCACGGCGCCCTCGGGGACGTCGAGCCCGGGTATTTCGGCCATGCGGGACTGCATGAGCCGCTCAAGCCAAGCACGACCTTCGGGGCTGAACCGGACAGTGGAAGCGTCGAGCGCGCCGCACTGCGGGCAGAGCGAACCGCCTCCGGACACCGAGAACTCCCGACTCTCTCCCAGCTCTTGCGCGCAGCACGCACACGACTCGAGCTGCGGACGATAACCCTGCATCGCCATCGCCTTGATAAGGAACGCGATCACAAGCGTTGGGAGCGCGTCTGCAGGTGCGGTCTCCATGACGTCGAGCGTCGTCGTCGACAGACCGAAGAGCTGGGGTTCGGGTTGACCCTCCACCGAGATCTTGTCGAGCAGGTCGACGACTACCGACGCGGCCGAGGACCGATCCAGATCCTCCCGCAGCGCAGCGTGCGTCGCCACCGTCTGAGCCTCCGTGACCACATCAAGTGACCTGCCCGTGTGCAACAACAGGTCCACGACCGCGAACGGCTCGAGTCTCGCTCCGAAGCGCCCTCCCGGCTTGCGGAGTCCCTTCGCTACCGCCCGGACCTGGTGCCCGTCGGCCGCAAGCAGAGTGAGGATGGTGTCAGTCTCGGCGAGTTTGGTCTTTCGCAGCACCAGCGCGCGCACCGGATAGGCGGCCACGTCAGATCGTTTCCGTGTGCACATCGCCCATGGGCAGGCTCCGTGGCGTCCATCGCTCGCCCAGAAGCAGCGTCGCGGTCACTCGCCACCGGCCCAGAAGCACTGTCGCCCCCATCGAGAGCCCAAGCGCCAAGCCCACAATGACCGGAATCCACCATGGGCTCGGGTCGTGAAACGCTTCCACGACCGCGAAGTGCGTCACGTAGATTCCGAGCGACAGGCGCCCGGGAAGCGCAAGCGCTGTCTCAATAGCGGCGGGCGCGAAGTAGCTGGCCGAGACGAGGGCCGCGACCGCGGCGACTCCTGCGATCGTCGATGCGCCGTAGACCCCGGGGGCACCCATCGGCAGCCACTTCGTGCCGGCAAGAAGCTGCTCGGCGCGAGCAACCGCCAGCTTCTCAGGCCGCGAGGCCAACGCGAAGGGCACGTAGGCTACGGCGGCAACAACGCCTATCGCCCTGATCCTGGAGAGGTAGGTCGATTCGTAACGCCGGGCCAGGAACCCGAACACCACGTAGACGAAGATCCACTGCAGCCGGTGGAAGTTGCCCCACCAGGGCCAGATCATGACGGCGACAACAGCCACCGCCGGCACCCAGGAGCGATCTCCGAGCAGTCTGAGAAGCCCGAGTCCCATGAGCGCAACCCAGAGCACGTAGAGGTACCACATGCGCCCCTCAAGGTGAGGGTTCAGGAAGGTGTCGGCGAGGTAAACGGTGAACGCCCCCGCGCCGTGACGCGCCTCTTGGCGCAGCAAAAGGCCGTAGATGAGCTCCCAGCACAGATACGGCACCATCAATCCGGCAGTGCGCCGCAGGAAGTAGGAACGCGGGCGAAACGGGCCCGGTCTGCCAAGGACGTAGCCGCTGAGAAACGCGAAGAGCGGAAGCATGAACGAGAACAGGATCTCGCGGGTGTACAGCGCGAGAGTCGGAGCGGTGACAAGGTACTGCCCCATGGTGTGATAGAGGACGACCGCGACTATCGCCAGTCCTTTGAGCGCGTCGATCCTGGTGTCGCGAGAGACGGGGGTGGACACCCGATCAGATCCCGCGCGAGGTCGCCTCGGCCAGGATCTCGATACCAGCCGACGTGCCTATCCGCGTCGCGCCGGCTGCAAGCATGTCGAGCGCTGCGTCGAGATCTCGGATGCCACCAGCCGCCTTGACGCCGATACCGTCGCTCACAGCGGTTCGCATGATCTCCACGTCGCGAACGCTTGCGCCGCGCGGTCCGAACCCGGTCGATGTCTTCACGAACGCAGCACCAGCCTTCTCGGCGAGCCGGCACCCGAGCACGATGTCCGCCTCCTCCAGGTAGCCGGTTTCGAGGATGACTTTGACGATCGACGCCCCTGAGCTCGCTTCGTCGACGGCCGCCACCACTGCGGCGATGTCGGTCAGGACGTAGCTCTCGTCGCCCTCGAGGAGCGCACCGATGTTGACCACCATGTCGACCTCGGCACACCCCAGCTGGGCCAGGACGGCCGCCTCATGAGCCTTCGCGGCCCTCTCGGCATAGCCCAACGGGAAACCGGCGACCGAGCAGACCGTTGTCTGTGAGCCGGCCAAGAACCCGGCGGCTATCGGCACAAGGAAAGGAGAGACGCAGAGCGTGGCAAAGC
Organism: uncultured Eubacteriales bacterium; assembly: GCA_964541375.1. Lineage (GTDB taxonomy): Bacteria > Actinomycetota > Coriobacteriia > Anaerosomatales > JAAXUF01 > JBAXEO01. The sequence continues at coordinate 13,090 of CAZIPT010000054.1, read as the reverse complement.
CGTGATCGGCGTTCGCGGCGATCCATTGCGCGCCCGCGGCCGGTCCCACCGTTGGCTTGAGCATCGTTTGGTCGATGGATCGGGCGAGCGTCTCGAGATCCACGTCGATCACCCGCCCTCCCCATAGCCGAAGCGCCGAATCTGGCTGGAGTCCCGGCGCCAGTCCTTCTTCACCTTGACGCTCAAGTTGAGGTACACCTTCGCGCCCAGAAGCCGCTCAAGGTCCTCGCGCGCCTCGATGCCGGTCGCCTTGAGCGACTCGCCGCCCTTACCGATGATGATGCCCTTTTGGGAATCCCGCTCGACGTAGATGACAGCCCAGATACGCCAGAGGTCCTTCTTGTCGTCGTAGGTGATGTCATCGATGGCGACTCCCACGGCGTGCGGCACCTCGTCGTGCGTCTTTCGCAGAATCTTCTCGCGGATGAACTCGGCGACCATGACCTCGAGCGGCTGGTCGGTGGGCATGTCGCGGGGAAACCAGCGCGGCCCCATCGGCAGGTAGCGAATGACGGTCTCCACGAAGCCGTCGACGTTGAAGCCTTCGATCGCCGAGACCACGACCTCCTCGTCGAAGTCCACGAGTTTGCGAGCTGCCGAGAGCTGCGACATGACCTGCTGCTCGGTGGCAACGTCGGCCTTGGTGAGCACGAGGACCTTCTTGGCACGGGTCTTGGCCACGTGCTCTGCCACCCAGCGGTCGCCGCCGCCGATCTTCGCGCGAGCATCCACCAGCATCGCGACGACGTCGACGTCCTCGAGCGACTTGAGCGCCGAGCGATTCAGCTCCTCGCCGAGAGCATCGTGCGGCTTGTGCAGCCCCGGAGTGTCCACAAGCACGACCTGGGCGTCGTCACGGTCGAGCACCGCCCGCAAGCGATGCCGCGTTGTCTGCGGCGTATCCGAAGTGATGGCGACCTTGGTTCCCACTACGGCGTTGGCCAGCGTCGACTTCCCCGCATTGGGACGACCCACCAGCGCGACGAAACCGCTCCGCGTCTCCTCGGTGCTCAGGCGCTTGGATGGCGGCGTGGATGCAGCCACTAAGGAGTCTCGTCCTGGTCGAGGTAGCCGCGCACGAACGCCTCGGGCAGGAGCTCGTCCAGCGTCATCACCAAGACCTCGTCGGTGACACCGCCCATGATGATCCGAAGCTCAGGGTTGAACTCGGCGAGCGCCTGCCGACAGCAACCGCAGGGCGTGGTGGGCGACGAAGAGTCGCCGACCACGGCGAGTCCGGTGATATCCGTGCAGCCAGCCGAGACGGCCGCCGCCAGTGCCGAGCGCTCCGCGCAGATCGTCGCACCGTATGCGGCGTTCTCGATGTTGACGCCCTGGAATATCTCCCCGTTGGCGTAGATGGCGGCTCCCACACGGAAGTTCGAGTAGGGTGCGTACGCCTTCTCCTGCACCTCACGGGCGAAAGCGAGAAGCGCCAGGTCGGGCTGGGTCAGGTTACGCATGCTCGTCTCCTTCGTTGGCTTCGACGGCCACCGGTTCGACCGTCAGACGACAGATCCGGTTGCCCTGCAGTTCGTTCACGGTCAGTTTGAGCCCCTCCACTGACACCGACTCCCCTACCTGGGGAATCCTGCCTGCGACCTCGGTGAACAGTCCGCCCACCGAGTCCGCGTCTATGTCGATGTCGGTTCCGAACACCTCATTGAGGTCATCCACTGGTAGGCGTGCGTCGACCGAGAACCGACCTTCGTCCAGCTCCGTGATCAGCGGGACCTCCCGATCGTACTCGTCAGATATCTCGCCGATGATCTCTTCGAGCAGGTCCTCGAGTGTGATCAGTCCGGCGGTGCCACCGTACTCGTCGGCGACGATGGCGATGTGCGTCCTGGTGCGCATCTCGACAAGCAGCTCTTCAACCTGCTTGGTCTCCGGCACGAAATACGGCTCGCGAGCCATGGCCCCGATCGGCCCGTCCGCCTTTCCCGCAGCCAGCGCAACAAGGAGGTCCTTAGCGTACAGCACACCTCGGATGTCGTCGGTGGAGTCGTGATAGACGGGAAGCCGAGAATACCCGGTCTGGTCGATCAATCTGACCGCATCTGCTGCCAGCGCCGTGTCAGGCAGTGCCTTCATGTCAGTCCGAGGCACCATGACTTCGCGCACGATCTTCTCGGCGAAGTCGGAGACCGCCTCAAGCAGCGCCTCCTCGGCCTCTTCTCGCTCGGCGTCCTCGTCGTTCTCAGTGGCGCGGTACTCGACGCCGGTCACCCATGGGGAGGACTGCGGCTCGTCGGTGGTCAGGTGTACCGCCCAGCGCCAGGGCGCGCCCAGCACACGCGCGAGCGGATAGAAGATGGTCGTGGAGAACTGGGCGAACGCAGCGGACTCGAGCCCGATCCGCTCGGGATTGGCCACGGCAAGGGTGCGCGGTAGGGCCTGGCCTATCGCGTACACGAGCAGTACCGCCAAAACCGAGTAGAGCACCTCGCTGAGCATCGTGAAACTGCCGATCCGGACGACCTCGCCGGCCGAGACTCCCAACGCGACGCACAGCCCGAAGGTGAGTGAAGCGACCAACGCCGACACGGCGCGGAGCCGATGTGGCCTCTGCGCGAGCTCCTCGAGCGCTCGCGAACCGACGCGTTCGGCCTCCACCAGCCGGTGCACCCGGCCCGCAGGAAGGAGCATGACCGCCGTCTCGGCGGCGGCCAGCACGGCCCCCAGAACGCCGAACGCCACCACGAGCACGATGATCACCAGTACCACGTAGTCTCCGAGTCACGCCTTGGGGTCAGGATGAATCCTCCGCTATCGAAAGAATAGCTGAAACACCACGGTCACGATGAGGATGCCAAGAAGGGCGCCCAAGATGACCTGCGGAATCGAATGTATCTCCCCCTCGACCCGGCTTTGGGCCACCAGCGCGGCTATCGCCAGGCAGAGCACGAGCACTCCGGCGCTGCCGGTCACGAAACCCACGGCCGTGGCGGCGCCGAACGCGACGGCGGTGTGTCCGCTGGGCCAGCCGCCTTGCATGAACGTCCCCTCGTGCGACATGGACTTGAACACCAGCACGCCGAGCAGTACGAGACCGAGTGCAACCACGGTCAGACTCGTTGGGGCCATGGTGACCCAGCCGAGCCCCTGTTTGGCGATGCGCTTGAGCGGCGTGAACAGGACCAGATATGCCACGACGAGAGCGTTCATCGCAGCGATGAGCACGGCGCCCGCGCTCACGTCCTTTGCGACCTTGGCCAGCGGATCGTAGCGGTCGGTGGCAACATCGACGGCCGCCTCTATTGCGGTGTTGATGAGCTCGGCCACGAAGACGAGGCTGATCGCGAAGACGATCGCAGCCAAAGCCGTACAGTCGAGCCCCAGAATCAGAGCGCCGACCAGCGTGAAGACCGCCGCTGCGACGTGGATGCGCATGTTGCGCTGGGTGCGAAGAGCGTAGACGATCCCCTCGATGGCGTAGTTGAAGCTCCAGATGATGGAGCGGCTCTTCTGAGGCGTCACGGCGCCACTAGGACGCAGCCGACCACGCCAGCAGGATCGCCCGCTCGCGCGCCTGCATCGCACCCGCGTCCTCGTCGGCCTCGTGATCGTAGCCGAGAAGGTGCAATACGCCGTGCACCAGGAGCAGGTTGAGCTCCTCTTCGACGGTGTGCCCGTATTCCGTCGCTTGGGCGAGCGCGATCTCCGGCGCGATGACGACATCCCCGAGCGTCACCGGCTCGTCGGGGCCGAGGACCGCACAGGGGTCGTCACAGCCGAACGAGAGCACGTCTGTGGGACCAGCGACACCTCGGTACTGCTGGTTGAGTTCGGCCATCTCGGCAATCTCGACGATGGCTATGGAAAGCTCGCAGTTCTCCGGCGCGTCTTCTCTGTCGAGGGCGAACGCCGCAAGCCGCTCGAAGGCCGTCAAGTCGAGTAGCTCAGGCTCGCGATGGCTCGTGATGCTGATCAGCATGGGGCGTCCTCCTGGTCTTGTCCGGGGCCGGCGGGTACTCGCAGCGGGCGTGATACATGCTCACGAGTATGTTCGAGTAGATGGAGATTATGCGCTCGAGGTCATCGTGCGAGAGATCCACGTGGTCCAGCTGCCCGTCGGCCGTCTTCTCGTCCACGATCGCCCTGACCACGGCCTGAACGCGAGGCTCGGTCGGCTCCTTCTGTGCGCGCACGGCTGCCTCGCTGGAATCCGCCAGCATGACGAGTGCCGCCTCGACGGAGGTGGGGTGCTCGCCCTGATAGCGAAAATCGGCCTCGAACACGGCTGCGTCTAGTTCGGCTGCCTTGTTGTAGAAGTACCGTACCAGCGACGTCCCATGATGCTGCCGAATGATCTCCCGGACTTTGACCGGCAGGTTGTACTGCTCGGCGAGGACCATACCGTCCTGAACGTGCGCGGTGATGATGAGGGCCGAAAGAGCCGGTTTGGCCTCGTCGTGCGGATTGCGGCCGCCCGACTGGTTCTCGAAGAAGTACATCGGCCGTTTGATCTTCCCTATGTCGTGATAGTACGCACCGACCCGCGTGACCAGCGCATCGGCCCCCAGCGCCTCGGCGGCGGCCTCGGCCAGGTTGGCGGCTGCGACCGAGTGGGTGTACGTGCCGGGCGCCGTCGTGATCAGCTCCTTCATCAGCGGGTGCGCCGGGCTCGCGGCCTCAAGCAGGCGGATGTCCTCGGCCAGCCCAAGCCCGTCGCGGATGAATGGGATGACCACGAGCGCAAGCAGAGTGGCCATCGTCGCACCGATCGCCCCCCACACCGCTGACTGGAACGCCAGACTCGCCGGCGTGCCATCAACCATATCGCCGAGAAGCGCCGCCAGCGCACCCATCAGCACGATGCCGACTGCAATGCTGGCAACGACTGCGAACACGATGAACCGGCCTGCGAACGGCGTCCTCAGACGCTGCGGCAGGCGGTTGAAGGCGCGCCCGGTGATCTCGCTATATCTGCTCATGGCGCGGCAGCGCCTTCGCCTCCTCGGCGAGAGCGATCGCTTCGTCGTGCTTTGTGTAAGCGGTCACGATGCGCTGCACGAGCTTGTGCCGCACGACGTCCTTGCAGGTGAGGTCGCAAAACGCGATGTCGGCAACTCCATCAAGGATGTTCCGGACCTGCTTGAGGCCGGAGTGTCCCTTGGGCAGGTCGATCTGCGTGACGTCGCCGGTGATGACGATCTTGGAGCCGAAGCCGAGCCGGGTCAGAAACATCTTCATCTGCTCGGGACTGGTGTTCTGCGCCTCGTCGAGGATGACGAAAGAGTCGTTTAGCGTGCGGCCGCGCATGTAGGCTAGCGGCGCGATCTCGATGACGCCGCGCTCCGTGAGCAGCGCGGACTTCTCGGCGTCCATCATGTCGAACAGGGCGTCGTAGAGCGGGCGAAGGTACGGATCGACCTTCTCGGTGAGCGTGCCCGGGAGGAATCCGAGCGACTCGCCGGCCTCCACTGCGGGACGCGTCAGGATGATGCGGCCGACAGCCTTGTGCTTGAGTGCCTCGACGGCCATCGCCATGGCGAGGTACGTCTTGCCGGTACCTGCAGGGCCGATGCCGAACGTGACGGTGTTCTTCCGGATCGCATCGACGTAACGCTTCTGACCGGCGGTCTGCGGACGGATCGCCTTGCCCTTGTGGGTCAGGATCACGTCGCCGTGCAGAGTGGTGGGAGTGACCTCGCCCTGGCGCATGAGCTCGATGGAGCGTTCGACCGAAGCCGCCGAGAGGTTCTCACCGCGCTCGACCAGCTGGATCATCTCGGCGAAGAGCGACGACACCGTTTGGGAGTCCGAGGGTTGACCGGAGATGGTGATCTGGTTGCCCCGGACGGCGATGTCGGACTCGAACTGATCTTCGATGAGTCGCAGAAGCGAGTCGCCCTGGCCGAGCAGGCGGGTCATGTCGAGCTCCGGCGGGACGACGAGACGTATCTGAGTGGATTCCACGATGGCTGTAGGCGCTCCGTTCACGTCCGAATCGCGATGGCATAGTGCGCCGCTCGAAACTGCTCCAGGTACACGTGCAATTCTAGCACCATCACGGTTGCGGCAGGCCCTTCAGCGCGCCCTCGGCGTCCGGCTCGAGGCGTACGCGAACAATCCTGCCGACGAGCGACGCGGCACACGGAACGGACACGCGGAGGTAGTCCTCTGTGGTTCCTCGGCCGCTTCCATCGGGCCGCGCGGTCTCGATCAGAACGCGGGCGTCGGTGCCTGCGCGGCGCAGCACGTGCTGCTCGCGCAGCAGCTCGCCGACCGCGCGAAGGCGTGACGCGCGGGCGGCGGTCACGCGAGGCGGCACCGCGTCCGGCATCGCCGCGGCAGGCGTTCCGGCCCGCGGGCTGAAGCGGAAGACATGCAGCGAGCTGAACCCTATCTCCTCGCAGAACGCCAGCGTACGCTCGGCCTCGACTTCGGTCTCGCCGGGAAACCCGCAGAGCACGTCGGTGGTCACTGCCAGCCCGGGAAGGGACTCGCGAGCGGCCGCGATCTTCTCGGCGTACTCGCCGGCCGAGTAACGCCTGCCCATCGCCGCGAGCACGGCGTCGCTTCCCGACTGCAGCGGCACGTGGAGATGCGGACAGAACGCGGGAGTGTCGGCGAGCACGGCAAGGAACTCCGTCGTCAGGTCGAGCGGCTCGATGCTGGAGAGACGAAGCCTCCGAATGCCGCTCGCTGCGACGGCGACAACTACGCCGGCGAGGTCGACGCCTCCGTCGGCGTAGCGGCCGATGTTGATGCCGGTCAGCACGATCTCCTGTGCGCCGGCGGCGACCAGCGCGGCGGCCTGTGCGGTGACTTCATCGATCGGCACGGCGCGCGGAACTCCGCGAGCGTACGGGACGATGCAGTAGGTGCAGAAGGCGTCACAGCCGTCTTGAACCTTGAACAGCGCCCTCGTCCGAAACGCAGCGCCTTCTCGAGCCGTAGTGGCCGCTTCAGTAGCTGCGACCGGTAGTCCCAGGATCTCAGCGACGACGCCTGCGACTCTGGTGTGGTCGGGTTCGACGATCACGCTGCCCCCCAGCGCCGAGAGCGCGGCGGCGTTCAGCGCGGCGCCGCAGCCGGTGACGACGACCGTCGGCGAACCCGGTGCCGCCAGCGCGTGTCGGATCGCCTTGCGGTCCTTCGCATCGGCCTCGCCGGTCACGGTGCAGGTGCTCACAACCACGACGCGGGCAACATCCTGCTCTACGATGACAGCTCCCCTGCCGAGAAGCTGGGCGGCTATCGACTCGCTCTCGGCCCGATTGACCTTGCAGCCGAGCGTGCGAAAAGCGACTCCGGGACCGTCGTCCGGGCTCACTGCGAGCCGCCCATTCCTCCAAGCGCGGCGATGGCAAGCGCGAGCGAAACAACCGCCGCCGTCTCGGTTCGCATAACGGTGGGGCCTAGCGAGGCGACCAGCGCGCCACCCTTCCTGAGAGCGTCGACTTCCTGTGCGCTGAGTCCGCCTTCAGGGCCGACGACCAGCGCGACGCGCACGTCCGCTCGGCCACGCAGGTCCCCCAGGCACTCTGAGAGCCCCGAGCCCCGAGACTCCTCCCAGAGCACGACCACGCGATCGTAGCCACCGAGCAGCGAGACCGCCTCGGCGAAAGCCTTTGGCTCGCCTACCTGCGGAACCGAAGCGCGTTTGGCCTGCTCGGCGGCTGACTTTGCGATGCGTTGCCAGCGCTCACCGCGGGCGGCGCGCTTCTGGGAGTCGAGCCGGACGATGGTGCGCGATGTCATGACCGGGACCACCGCCTCCGCGCCCACTTCGACCGCCTGCCGCACGATGTCGTCCATCTTGTCGCCCTTGGCTACGCCCTGGAACAGCGTCACGCGCGGCAGCACCGCACCCGTGTCGTCGACGGGGCCCAGCACGGTCGCCACGACGCCGGCATCGTCAGCCGAGACCACCTCAGCGGCTAGCAACGCACCGCCGGGCTCAACGAGCTCGATGCGCTCGCCGGCACTCAATCGCAGCACGCGCACCGCGTGGTGCGCGTCCTGTGCCGAGAGCGGCAACTGCTCGTCGGGCTCGCCCGCGAGCTGCTCGGCGAGAAAGAAGCGATGCGCCATCGGCGCTACCCGCCGAGCCAATCCTTGAGCTTTTGCATGGGCGTCTTGTGCTGGGCGTGCTGATCGCCGAACTCGTCAGCGAGCTGCTCAAGCAGCTCACGCTGCTTCTTGTTGAGCTTCTTGGGCACGGTAAGCGCGATGTGGACGATCAGGTCGCCTCTGCCGCCTCCGGGGCGGGTCATGCCGCGGCCCTTCACACGCACGGTGTCGCCATGCTGCGTGCCGGCCGGAACCTTGACGGTGTTCTCTTCGAGCACGCCCGTCACGCTCAGCTCTGCCCCGAGTGCGGCCTGAGTCATCGAGACGGTGGCGCGGCAGTGAAGGTCGTCTCCTTCGCGGTGCAGGTAGTCGTCGGCTTTGATCCGCACGGTGACCAACAGGTCGCCGGCAGCGTGCCCACGCACTCCCGCCTCGCCGAGTCCACGTAGGCGAATCGTCTGTCCGTCTCGGATACCCGCCGGAATCGTGATGTTGACGTGCTGGCGGTCGGGGACGCGCCCACTACCCTCGCACTCTTCGCACGGGTTCTCGACGATCTGGCCGGTCGCGCCGCAACGCTGGCACGGCGCGGCGGTCTGTATTGTGCCGAGAAAGGTCTTGCGCGCCGTGACCTTCTGACCGCTCCCGCCGCAGTCCGGGCAGGTCACGACCGAGCTACCCGGCGTCGCCCCGCTGCCACCACACACATCACACGAGGCTAGGCGGTCGAGCACGATCTCCTTCTCGGCACCGGCGGCCGCCTCGGCAAGTGTGATGACCACGCTCATGGCCATGTCGCGGCCCTCGAGCCGGATCCCGCCGCCCCTGCCAGCCGCGGCGCCGCCAAAGAAGGCGCTGAAGATGTCCTCCATGCCAAAGCCGCCGGCGCCTCCGCCAAAGAGGTCGCCCAGGTCGACGTACTGATAGCCGCCCCCGCCGCCGCCCTGCCCGTAACCGTTGCCGACGGTCCCGAACCGGTCGTACTGGTCGCGCTTGCCCGAATCCGACAAGACGTCGTAGGCCTCGTTGATCTCCTTGAAGCGGTCCTCGGCGTCGGGCGCCGGGTTCACGTCAGGATGGAGTTCGCGCGCACGGCGGCGAAACGCCTTCTTGATCTCCTCGGGCGTGGCGGTCTTCTCAACGCCGAGAAGTCCGTAGTAGTCCTGGGTTCCTGCGGGCACGAGCATGTCCTTTCGCGGTGCTTGATCGCTGTCTAGGAGAGGGCTTCCGAGAGCCCGTCGGCGATGACCCGAACCGCGGCCATCGCGCGAGAGTAGTCCATTCGGGTTGGGCCGATCACGCCGACAACTCCGTCGGCGCTGCCCACGCCGTAGTTGAGCGCGACGATGCTCACGTTGCCGAGCTCGGCGTGCCGGTTCTCGTGGCCGATGCGGACCGTGAGTTCGCGATGGCCGAGAGCGTCCGAGAGTGCCTCGAGCACCGAGATGCCGTCCTCAAGAAACTCGATGAGCGGTCGCGCCTGCGCTGCGTCGTGGAACTCCGGTTGCGCAAGCAGAGCCGGGATGCCCACGTGGAAGAGCCGGTCTCGGTCCGCCTCGGCGAGGGAGTCGAGGATCTCGTCGACCACACGCGGCACGAGCACGTCGCGCTCGTGCGCGGCCTCGAGGGCGACACGAAGCGGGCGGATGTCGGCGGCACGCTTGCCGTCGAAGGCCGCGTTCAGCGCCGACTCGACCTCGCGCAGTCGCTCGGGCGCGGTCTCCTCGGCGAGTTCGATAGAACGGTTGACCACCTGGCCGGACTCGGTGATGAGCACCATCAGCGCGCGGTGCGGCGCCATCGAGAGCAGGTCGATGCGCTTGACCCGCGCAAGGGAGACGCTGGGCGACAGAACAACCGCAAGGCAGTCGGTGAGCCGAGTGAGCGCGACCGAGGTCTCGCGCATGAGCTCGTCGACCTCGGTGGCCTTGTAGAGCCGGCTCGTCGCGTCGCCCCCACCCTCGAGCTCGGGGCTGCCCTTCTCGAGCAGGTCGTCCACAAACGAGCGGTAGCCGGTGTCGGTGGGCATGCGACCCGCCGAGACGTGCGGTTGCACGACAAAGCCGGTCTCCTCAAGGATGGAGAGCTCGTTTCGCACCGTCGCGGGACTGCAGCCGAGCTCGTAGCGGTTCACGAGCGTCTTGCTGCCCACCGGCGTGGCGCTGACTATGTACTCCTCCACCAGCGCCTGGAGCACGCGGCGGCGGCGTTCGTTGAGCATGTCTCAAGCTCCCTGTTTGCCTGCGGTTGTACTCCGCGTATCACGGATTCGCCGTTGTTGGCAGTCAAGTATAGCGAGTGCCAGCGAAGCGAAGCGAAGTCCGTGCCGCAGACCGGTCACTCGCCCGCCCAGAGACGCCCGAATACCTGGTTGCCGAGAAGCCAGCCGCGCCGAGTGGTCTTCCACCGCACGGCGCCCGTCGCCGCAGCCTCCTGCTCCACCAGGCCGTCCTCACCCAGCGAACTCATGACGCGGGTAAGCCCGGCGGCCGCGACCTCTGTCTCGCTGACACCTCGCGTCAGCCGCATGCCCAGCATGACGTCCTCTCTCCGGGCCTCCTGCTCGGTAAGGAGTTCCACGCTGTCTCCGCGGCCGACAAGCCAGTCCGAGATCGAGGCGACGTTCGCGTAGCGGACGCGCGCGACGTCAGCCGCATCTTCGGCGAGCAGACCCACCGCCTTGGCCGTGGCGGCGTCGAGCATCCCGTGTGCGCCGGGGCCTATCCCCGCGTACGGGCGACCGGTCCAGTAGGCGGTGTTGTGCCGCGACTCATGCGCGCGAGACTCGGCGTAGTTGGCGACCTCGTAACGCGAGAGTCCGTGGTAGCCGAGCGACTCCTCGGCCAGCACCATCATGTCGGCGGCCTCGTCGGGGTTGGGCTCGGGGAGCAGACCTGCCGAAAGCGCGACGGCCATGGGCGTTGCGTCCTCGATAGTCAGCGGGTAGACCGACGCGTGGTGCGCGCCGGTGGCCACCCCGCGCGAGAGCGTCTCGGACCACGAGGTGATGGTCTGACCCGGGACGCCGCACATCAGATCGACCGAGAGATCCATTCCGGCATCGATGACGGCCTTGCAGGCGCGCCCAGCCGAAGCTGCATCGTGGCGCCGACCCAGCACGCGCAGCACGCGATCGTCGAAGGACTGCACACCGACGCTCACGCGTGTGATCCCGGCGGCCGCGAACGCGCGCGCAGTCTCGCCAGGCAGCGAGTCCGGGTTCGCCTCGACGGTGATCTCGGCTTGGGGGTGCATGATCATCGTCTCGCGAATGTGCGCGAGGGTCCGAACGACCTGGTCGGGGTGGAGTGAGGGCGTGCCTCCCCCGAAGTAGACGGTCTCGATCACGCCTTCAAGACCGGACCGCGCCCAGGTCGTCACCTGCGTGCGGATTCCGGCGAACACGACCTCGACAAAGTCAGCGTCCGCGCCAGCGACTGAGACGAAGTCGCAGTAGTCGCACTTGGACGCGCAAAACGGCACGTGCACGTAGAGGTGGGCTGGCACGTGCGGTCCCAACAGGCCAGACGTGATGTCCTCGGCGGAGTCGGTCACAGGCGCCCTTCCAGATAGGCCCGATACTCGCCGAGGAGCTCATCCAGCTCGGCGTGGCTTCGGCAGTCGTTGACCTTCGCCCGCACGGCGCTCGCTCCGGGCATCTCGGCGATGTACCACGATACGTGCTTGCGCATGCGGACGAACGCCCGCTCGCCGCCAAACGCCACCAGCGCGTCGGCGTGCTCTCGCGCCATGTCGATGCGCTCGAACGGCGTTGGGCGCGGCAGCTCCACGCCCTCGCTGATGAGCGCACGGGCCTCTCGGAAGATCCAGGGGTTGCCCTGCGCCCCGCGAGCGACCATGACCGCGTCGATACCGGTGCCGTCCAGCATCGCAACCGCGTCGGCGGCGCTGAAGATGTCGCCACTCCCGATGACCGGCACCGCGACAGCCTGCTTGACCTGCGCGACCACGTCCCAGTCCGCGGTGCCGCGGTAGAACTGCTCGCGCGTTCGGCCGTGGACCGCGATCGCAGCCGCGCCCGCGGCCTCAAGCCCGCGAGCGAACTCTACGGCGTTGAGCGACTCGTCGTCCCAGCCCTTGCGGATCTTGACCGTGACCGGCACCTCTCCGCACGCCTCGACGACCGCCGAGACGATCTTCGCGGCCAGCTCCGGTTCGCGCATCAGCGCGCTCCCCTCGCCCTTCTTGACCACCTTGGTGACGGGGCAGCCCATGTTGATGTCGATCACCGCGATGTCGTTGCCCAGACTCGCGATCAGCTCGGCGGCCTGCTGAGCCATCATCTCGGGTTCCGAACCGGATATCTGCACCGCGCACGGAACCTCATCTGCCGAGAACGACAGCAGGGCCTGCGATGCCGGGGACTCGCGGTTGTAGTGCAGCCCCTTGACGCTGATCATCTCGGTGTAGGTGAGACCGGCGCCCATGCGCTTGCAGATGCCTCGAAACGGCGCCTCAGTGATCCCGGCCATCGGAGCGAGCAGCACGTTGTTGCGCGCGAGAATCTGGGCTACGGAGTCTCGAGGAGTGGCGGTGGTCACGCCGGGCGGTTACTCGTCGACCTTCAGGATCGCCATGAACGCCTCCTGAGGTACCTCCACCGACCCGATGTTCTTCATCCGCTTCTTGCCCTTCTTCTGCTTCTCGAGCAGCTTGCGCTTGCGTGAGATGTCACCACCGTAGCACTTGGCGATGACGTCTTTGCGCATCGCTCGGACCGTTTCCCGGGCGAGAATCTTCGCGCCGATCGCCGCCTGGATGGGAACCTCGAACATCTGCCGAGGAATGATCCCCTTGAGCTTCTCGGTGAGCACTTTGCCGCGGTCGTAGGCCTTGTCTTTGTGAACGATGAAGGACAGTGCGTCGACCGGTTTGCCGGCCAGCAGGATGTCGAGCTTGACCATGTTGCCCGGGAGGTAGCCGGTAGGGCCGTAATACAAGTCCGGAGAGCCTTTGGGTCGGCCTCTTGACTCGGCGAAAAAGGCCCATATACACCACGGAAGCCGTCGTCCATAGTTGCACCCTGCAGGGTCCTTCCCACGCAGTT
>CAZIPT010000053.1:0-16484 GCA_964541375.1 uncultured Eubacteriales bacterium | reverse complement strand
CAGCAGCCGAGGGGGTCCCCCGCAGTTCCCGAGAGCGGGGGGGTCCGGCTCGCACCGGCGCCGGTCTTGTGGAGGAGACCCGGATTCGCCGCGTAGTGGCCGGTGGTCGCCGACGCCATGGAGATCGAGTTGATGTCCTGCGTGGTACCGCTGGTGAGCGCCGTCCAAGCGGTTCCGCCGTCGACGGTCTTGTGAACCGTCCCGCCCAGTCCGGACACGAACACCGTCTGAGCGTCCACGGGCGAAACGCAGGTGAGTCGCTGCGTCGTACCCGAAGTCTGGGCCGTCCACGTGAGGCCTCCGTCGATGGTCTTGCAGATGGTTCCGCCGTTGCCCACCGCCCACCCCGTCAGGGCATCCGAGAACCTCACGGCCCAGAGCGTCTGTGCTGTGCCAGAGCTGGTCGCCGCCCACGTCGTTCCGCCGTCTGTCGTCACGAGGATCGTGCCGACCGCGCCCACGGCGACACCCGTTGTCGGCGAAGTGAACCACACGCCGTTGAGCGCATTCGTCGTCCCCGAGGTCTGAGTCACCCAGGTGTCCCCGCCGTTGGACGTCTTCATGATTCGGCCGGCCGCGCCCACGGCACACCCGTTGTTTGCGTCCGAGAAGTGGACTCCAAGAAGATTCGACGTGCCAGACTGCTGGATCGTCCACGAGTTCGCGCCGTCAGTGGTGTGCAACACGACACCCGCATTGCCCACCGCCCAGCCGGTAGTGTCGCTGGAGAAGTACGTCGCGTTGAGCTGCTGCGCCGTGCGGGTGTACTCGGTATTCCACGTAGCCCCGCCGTTGCTGGTCGCAACCATGTAGCCGGATTCGCCCGCCGAGAAGGCGGCGGTGCTGCTGCCCGCCGCAATCGCGTAGAGCGGGGAGCCTGTGCTGTTCTGCAGCGTCCAGGTTGCTCCCGCATCGGCGGTGCCCACGATGTTTCCGGCCGCGCCGGCCGCCCACAGGCTTGTGGCCGAAGCAGCTGTGATCGCGCTGAGATTCTGGGTCGAATTGGAGGTTTGCGCTGCCCAGGATGCACCCCCGTCGGCACTTACCCTGATCAGCCCGCCGTCGCCCACGACCCAAACCTGCGTCGAAGAGACTGCGACGACGGCGTTCAGCTGGGTCGTCGTACCGGACGTGACTGCAGTCCAGTCCGTGCCGCCGTTGACAGTCTTGAGGACGACGCCGTCCGCCCCGCATACGTATGCGATGTCCGCGTCGACCGCCGACACCCCGTAGAGAAGCGCGGTGGATCCGGATGTCTGCTGGGTCCAGTCGACGCCGCGGTTGACGGTCTTGAGGATGACCCCGCCATCGCCGACGGCCCACGCGGTCGTACTCGTGACAGCGGACACCGCACGCAGGGTTGTGGTGACGGGCGCCGTTTGGGTGGTCCAGGTCGACCCTCCGTCTACCGTTGCGAGAACGTAGCCCGTGTCTCCAACGATCCAGCCGGAGGAGGCGTCCGGCATGTCGATTCCGCGAAGACTCCGCTGCGTGGGCGCATCCTGCACTGCCCAGGCCAGACCACCGTCGTTGGTGTGAAGGATGACGCCACCACCGCCGACTGCCCACCCGTTGGCGGCGTCGACGAACGACTCGGCGTACAGCGGGTTGCCCTGCGGAGCCGGGTTCTGCCAGTACCAGCCTTTGTCGGCTGAGGGACCGGTCGAGATGTAGGCCGAAGCGATAATGGGAATGATGAATCCGATGATGATCAGAGCGCACAGAAGCCACGCCCACAGCCGAGGAGGCCTGATGGCAATGCCGGTGCGAGACCCCTCCCGGGCTCCCCATCCCCCTACTCGCCTCAGGCCGTTCACCTCCTCGATTTAGCGCGCATTCAACTGTCGCCCGACACCTTTTCGGGGCAACGCTAAATGACCCGCGGACATCCCCTCGCGCGCGGAAGTCATTTTATATATATCGGAGTGTAGCGGAAATCCGACGTTTCTGCAGGTAGCTGCCCTAATCGTCCGCTTGTGAGTAGCAGCCGCCTTGACCGCCGGTTCCTGGCGTCCAGGCAAGCGGCTGTTGGACGTGGCCCGAAACCGGTGGTACTCCGCGGCCGGGACAGCCCCAGGGGTTGGGCTGGTGCCCGGATCGCCAGCGATCGATTGACTATCTGACGTTGATGAGCGAGTCAGTGGGCGCAAAGGCGTCAGTCATCGCGGGAACATCTCCGAGCGGCACGATTCCCGTGTAGAGGTCCTCCGAGAACCGGTTGAAGCCGTCGAGCTTCACTCGGCCGTCCACTCCTGATGAGATCCGGCGACGGAGCTCGGCATCGTTCACGTCGGCGTCGCTTGCGAGCACGATCACGTTGCGGCGCTTGTCGGCCGCACCGTCCTCGGCGAGACCGATTGGGAACGCCCACAGGTGGTCCCAGACCCCGCCCGCGGTTCGGTAGGTGGTGCGGAACAGCTTGCTGCTGTCGCCGCTGACCGGGCTGATGACGTTGTAGGCGAGAACGCCGTCGGCAGTCATGCGGGACTTGACCTCGGTCAGGAACTCGGTGGTCGTCAGGTGGAAGGGGAGCGATTCGGCGTAGTAGGCGTCGACGATGACCACGTCGTAGGTCTTGTCGGTGGTCTGTACGTAGCGGCGTGCGTCGGCAGTGAATACGCCGAGGCGCGGGTCGTCGGGAAGCCCGAAGTAACGCCGAGCGACGTCCACGACCACCGGATCGATCTCGACGCTATCGATCGTCATCCCGGGATAGTCGCGCCACCAGCGCTTGGTCACTGCGCCGCCGCCCATACCCAGGACCAAGACGCTCTTCGCACCGGGCTTGATGGCGAGCGCCAGGTCGAAGTAGTTGGGGTAGGCGATGGTCGATCTATAGCCGTCTGCAATGTCGATCGCCGACTGGTTGGTTGCGTCGAACCGCAGGTGACGCACGTTGTCGGCTTCGGTCACGGTGATGCGGTGGTATTGGGTGTCGGCCCTGAAGAGCACACGCTCGCCACTCTCGTTCGTCGCCGAGACGGGCGCCACGCGCGCAAGCACCCAGCCGCCGGCGAGCGCCCCCGCGACGACGATGGCCAGCGCCGCGGCCACGGGTTGCGAAACACGATTGCGACGCACGGGCGGGCCGGTGTTCTCGGCGGAGGGCGAAGCGTCTGCGAGCCGAGAGAGGCTCAGTGCCGCGAGAGAGCAGGCGAACAGCGTGAAGCCGATTGCGACGATCAGCGGGGAGAGCGAGAGCGCCGGGATCAGCCAGAACGCAGTCGCCAGTGTGCCGGCGATGCTGCCGGCGGTCGAGATCGCGTAGAGCGATCCGGCCGATCGGCCGATCCGATCGAGCCCGTCGGAGGCAACCAGGCGCACGGCGAGGGGAGAGACGGTCGCCAGTAGCAGTGCAGGGAGGAAGAAGATCGCGGCCGAGGCGGCGAGCGATCCTGCGCGCGGGCCGAGTTCGGCCGCCCAGGGGAGTGTTGCGGCAGCGATCGGCGGGGCGAGCACGGTCAGCAGCCCGGCGCCGGCGATCAGCGGCGGCAGTGCACGGGCGGCGCTGACGCGATCTGCGAGCTGGCCGCCAACCCAGTAGCCCAGGCTGAGCGCCAGCATGACGACGGAGATGACGCTGCCCCAGACGAAGATAGAGTTGCCCAGTGCCGGTGCTAATACTCGAGCGGCGACCAGTTCAAGCGCCATGAGCGCCGCGCCGCAGATGAAGACGATCACTCTCAGCATGCGAGCCTCCTTGTCTGTGGAAGGTTCGGCCTGGAGGTGCTCGCTCCTGTACCGCCGGGCGGTTTGTGCGAAGCTAGCGTGAACAGCACCACGTTGAGATCATGGGTCGACGGGAGGTTCTTGCGCCTTGGATCGAACTAAGGAAGTAGTCGGCGGCACCGGCGGCGCTCTGTCGAACCAGGCCAGAATGGCAACAACGCCCGGCGCGGCATCTACGGGCAGGCTGCTCGGCGGTTTCGGCGACTGGCTGGACGCGCTCCCCGGCTGGCTTGTCATCGTGATCAGTCTCTTGATCATTGGAGGCGTGGCCGCGCTGGATGTCGCCACCGGCAACGAGGTCAACGTCACCATCTTCTACATCGGGCCCGTGGTCATCTCGACATGGCTCCTGTCCTATCGCGCGGGGCTCGCCATCGCAGGGGTGTGCGCGCTCCTGTGGCCAGCCGCCGAGCTACTGACACACACTGAGGTCAACTTCTGGGTGTACGTCTGGAACATCCTGGTGCTGATCGCCTTCCTGCTCCTGGCGGTGTTTCTGGTCAATCTCGCAAGGCAGGCAATCATCGCTGAGCGAGCGGCCTCACGGACCGACTCCCTCACCGGGGTGGCGAACGGCCGGGCGTTTGAGGATCGGTCGGAGCTGGCGATCAACATGATGCGTCGCACCCGTCGGCCGTTGACCTTCTGCTACCTCGACCTGGATCACTTCAAGGAGGTCAACGACACTCTCGGGCACCGCGAAGGAGACGAGCTTCTAACTGTGCTTGCGGAGTCGCTGGCCAGCCGTCTGCGCTCGACCGACCTCGTTGCCCGGCTCGGCGGAGATGAGTTTGGGATCCTGTTGCCGGACACAGACTTCGACGCTGCCGAGCAGGCGCTCGCTGACGTGGCCGAGGCGTGGGATGCGGCGGTTGCGACGCGCTGGACCGTTGGCGTGACCGGCGGCGCTGTGACCTTTCTCCAGCCGCCCCCAAGCACCGACCTCATGGTGAGCGTCGCCGACAAGCTCATGTACGAGGTCAAGCAGAGCGGCCGCGGCCGTATTGAGCACATCACGTGGCCGATCGAGGGCGTCCCGCCTCTGGGCTGGCCCGCCTCGAGCTGATAGGCGCAAATCGTGCGAGGATGCTTCGGCCTACTGCGTCATTCCGGCTTCGGCCGCCGCATGCTCTCGGATGCGGCGTTCGTGGTCGGGCATCAGCGCAGGGAACGCGGCCCAGACACGCTCCGCGATCTCCTCGGCAGACTGCTCGGTCAGGCCGGACCCGAATCGGACGCTGTGCTCGCCCTTCGTTGCGGCGTAGTCGAATGACACAAACGTCTTGGCGCCGCTCGACACGCCTGTCGGCCGGAAGTTGCTGCATCGCTCGAGCGGGTAGCGCCAGGACAGCCCCAAGCCGAATGCCTCGGCGCGGCGGCGGATGACTCCGCCGGCTATGGTCACGATCTCTCGCCCAGCGAGCGACATGGCCAAGCTGGCGGCGGCGAAGACGCCAGCCGTGGTCCAGCCCGCGAGCCATATCAGCAGGAAGAGCGAGCCCGGCGCGAACGAGGTGCCCAGAGCGAAGAGGCTGGCAATCGCGGTGAACTCGCCTGCGGCCCAGACCACGAGCCAGACCCCGAGGAACACGCTCACGCAGCCCATGCTCGGAACCGGCATGGTGATGCGCAAGCCGTCGGGAATCGCATCGATTGCCGGGGTCGTGTGCGTCGAGGCCATGGCGGCAGTATCTCATTCTCGCAGCCGTGCGCTACCCTGTTCGCATTGCGAATCGAGGGCGCGAGAGCGCCCAGTCCAGGAGATGCGCCGATATGCCGGAGTGCGCCTTTCACCCAGGAGTAGAGACCGAGCTGCGCTGCGCCGAGTGCGAGCGGCCGATCTGTCCCAAGGACATGGTGCCCACGCCGGTCGGCTACAAGTGCAGGATCTGCGCGAAGCCTGCGGCAAGCCAGTACCGCGTGGTCAAGCCGGGGCAACTGCTTCGGGCGATCATAGTCGGGGGCGCCGTAGGTATCGGTTGCGGCATCGCGCTCGCGTTCATCCCGTTTGGCGGCATCTTCATGGGCTTCATCTGGGGAGCTCTGACCGCCGAGGCGACACGACGGGCGAGCGGGGGGCACCGCGAGTGGTCGGTGGGCATCGTCGCCGTCGGCGCGATTCTCATCGGCGGGTCGATCGGCTGGCTCATGGGCGGTGTTGGGGCGCTCACGGTGATCATCGCGATCGTGGTCGCGCTGGTTGACCTGGCGCTGCTGCAGTGGCGCTGAGATTCGCCGACTGAATGGCCGTCGGCGGCAGACGTGTCGCTAGATGCCGCCCCGGGCATCTAGCCGAGCTTGAAACGCTGCGCGTCCCGAATCTCGGCCTTGGGGTAGAACGTCCCGCGCCAGAGCGCACCGCCTCGGCGGTGAAAGAGCCAGGCTGAGCGCAACACGCCGCTCGCCATCAGTACCCAGCCGATCGGCCACAGCAGTCCCGGCCAAATGAGGCCGGTGCTGCGCCGCGTTGGGGCGACTGTGGCGGCGGTGGCCAGAAACGTCGTCGCAAGGCCGAGCCACCCGAGCCACGCCTGGCCCGTCGAGAAGCCGACGGCAACGGCAACCAACGGCGAGTACTCCAGACAACCCAACAGCGCGAACAAGGTGGCCAGTAGGACGAAGGGCGGACCAGCGAGCGTCGAGCCGTTCTTTTCGACACCGCGATAGAACTCGCCGAGCGACCCGTAGATGCTCACTGATGCTGCGCTGCGCCCGTTCATGAAGTCACATCGTCCTCCGGCGGCCTTGACCATCGCGCCGAGTGACACGTCGTCCGCTGTCTCGAGTCTTAGATGCGAGAACCCGGGGGTAGCGTCGAAGACGCGGCGACGGACCAATGTGAACCCGCCGCTTCCCATCGCGACCTTCGAGGCGGTATCGCGCACGGATGCAGGGCTTACCACCAGCGAGATCACGCGCATGAAGATCGCCCAAAGCACATCGACGATCCTGCTCCGGCTCCGGAACTCGGGCACCAGCGCGAGCAGGTCGTAGCGCTCGGCCTCGCAGTGAGCCACCGCCTTGCCGAGCATCCCAGGCTCCATGATCACGTCGCCGTCGGAGAACAGCAGCCACTCGCCCGTCGCGACTTCGACGCCCCGCTGCAGAGCGTGCACCTTGCCGAGCCACCCATCGGGTAGCTCGTCGACGCGAATCGGTCGCACGCGGGGGTCTCGGCGGGCGAAGTCGGCGATGATCCGGGGCGTGGCATCGTCCGAGCGGTCGTCGACGATGACGACTTCGAGGTTGGGGTAGCCGTCGGCCAGTCGCGAGGCCAGCGACTCGGCGAGAGCGGCCTCTTCGTTGCGGGCCGCGCTGACGACGCTGACCGAGGGCCACAGAGGGGGATCGGGTGGTGAGGTATCGGCCAGGTCGCGAAGCTGACCCAGGTGCCTGAAGACCAGCGCCGCCTGTACCACCCACAGCGCGCAGAAGGCCGCTATGACGATGCTGACGACGATCACGATGCTAGCTCCCGACCGGGAGCGGTTGCCTCATCAAGCGGCGCCCGGGGCCTGCTCGGCGCTCTCCGAAGCCGCACCGGAGCAACCGCACCCTGAGGTCGCCTCATCACGCGGAGTCAGCTCGCGAGGCAGCACCGGCCCCCCACCGCAGCATGCGCTTGCAGCCACGGCATCGGAGCTCGCCGCCGGCCCTGGCGTCGAACAGCCGCAGGTGGGCTCTCCGCCGTAGATCCACGAGTGGATGATCGCCTCGGCGCACCCGACTCCAGGCTTCACGCTGATCGCGCCCCACGCGCAGTTCAGGGCGCAGGCGCCGCACTCCATGCAGGCGCCGCGGTCGACGATGACGGCGCGCTTGTCGGCACCCATCGCGAAGACGCCGTGCGGGCACACGATCGTGCAGATCTGACAGCCGGTGCACTTCTCGGCTTCGAAGCCGAGCGTCACGGCCTCTTCGAGGTAGCGGAGTCCATGCATGTCTAGCCTCCGATCCGCGTCGCCCAGGCGACGGTCCAGAACACGAGCGACAGCGCGAGCGCGGCCGCCTGAAGCGGAATCGCGCGGCGCAGTTCGCGTTCCACGCCGCTCGGTGAAGTATACGGAGTGCAGCCGGTGAAGTTCACGCCCACGTAGCTCGCCATCGCTGAGACGCCCAGAATGACCGACGCCCACATCCACGGGCTCAACATGCCGAGCATCCCCGGTAGCGCTGCCAGCGCTACCACCGCGAGGAGAGCGCCTGCGATCGCGCCCTTGGCCGAGAAGGCCCGAAACGGCAGCCACGGCAGCAGGGCAGGCACGAGCACGCCGCCGGCGACAGCGCCCAGCGTGTAGACGAGCACGCTCGGGACGATCGCCATAAGCGCCGCTTGCGGCACGAATGTGCGGGCTCCGATCGAGGCGCCGATGAGAGCGAGCGCGATCAGCACCAGAATCGCCCACGCCCACCGAAACGCTCCCAGGAGCTCGACCGGAGCCAGCGCCATCCGTTCTGCGAAAGTGAACGTGACCGCTCGCATCTCGGGCGTCGCTTTCCGCTCCGCAGCGAGGAACTCGCGAAGATCCGCCGAGCGGACGGGGCCCCACACGACCCGGTAGCCCGTGAGCTCGCGCACGGTTTGGGCGGCGACGCCGACGGCGCCGAGTTGCGGAAGGATGATGCGCTCGTGGTCGACTAGGTCGGCGAGGTGGACGCTGAAGATGCGGCGCACGAGTTCGTCGGTGGAGAAGGTGCCTTTGCCCGCCGCGCACCACACGTTGACGCCGTAGGTTTCGAGCACCAGCAGCCAGGCATCGACTCCGGCGAGGTCGCCTCGGACGAGGTCGACGGTCATCCGGTAGTTGCAGGTCACCAGAACCGGCGACGCCGAGGACGGAGAGCCGATGCGGTAGAGGCCGGCCGGCACTGCGGAGTCGTTGCGGGCGAGTCCCCATCGCAGCGACCAGCGCTTCAGGGTATCGCGCCACTTCAGGCTGGAGGAAAGCTGAGGGATGTCGGCTGTCGATGCGATCGGTGATCTCCTGGTACCTGCGAGGACAGGGTCGATGAGATACTAGTTCGATAATCATCGAACTGTCAACCATGGGCCGTCGCACGGCCGTCATCGGGTACGCTAATGCCTTGGAAGCCAGCCGTTCTCGGCAAGACGCCGAGGAGGAGGATCGCGCGATGTTCAAGTCATTCAAGGAGTTCGCGTTCAAGGGGAGTGTCATCGACCTTGCGGTCGGCCTCATGATCGGCGCCGCATTCGGCGGGATTGTGACGTCGTTCGTCAACAACCTCATCAATCCGCTCGTTGGCGCGATCGTGGGCAAGACGGACCTCGTCAACATGTTCGTCGCGATCCCGCCCGGAGACTTCAAGACGGCCGCTGGCGCTCAGGCTGCCGGCTCGATCGTGTTCACCTACGGAGCCTTCCTCAACTCAGTCGTGAACTTCCTGGTCGTTGCGCTCGTGCTGTTCCTGATCGTCTCGGCGGCCAACCGATTCCGCAAGAAGGAAGAGGAGGCCGTCGACAAGGAGTGCCCGTACTGCCTGACGCTGGTTCCGTGCAAGGCCACGCGCTGTCCGGCGTGCACGTCGCAGTTGGGCGAGGGGCAGTCGCGGGTCGCCGTGTAGTCAGAGCCGGCCGAACCCACACAGACGCCTTCTTGCGCGGAGGAGATTTGGTGGAGAAGCAAGCCAGCAACGCCGCCGCGGCGTAGACTTCGCTCGTTGGACGTTCGCGCAGGCACGAGAGTGCCTTGTGCGCCCATGCGAACCTCAAGGAGTCGTGCGATGACCGCCGAAACCCGCCGCATCCTGCTGGTCGAAGACGAGAAGACCATCCGAACCACCGTTGGTGCCTACCTTGAGCGAGAGGGCTATTGGGTCACCCCGGCCGAGGACGGCCAGGTCGCTCTCGACGCGTTCGAAAAGCACCAATTCGATCTCGTGGTGCTCGACCTGATGCTGCCCAAAGTCTCGGGTGAGGACGTCTGCCGAGCCATACGCGATGCGTCCGACGTCCCTATCATCATGCTTACTGCCAAGGGCGAGGAGTCCGACCGGATCGCCGGCTTGGAACTCGGGGCCGACGACTACCTGGTCAAGCCGTTCTCGCCGCGCGAGCTTGTTGCACGCGTGCGGGCGTTGCTCAGGCGCGCACACGTCGAGTCAGAGCCGCAGCGCGATCGGCTCGAGTTTGCGGACCTGGTCATCGATGTGTCGAGCCACAAGGCGTTTCTCGGCGGCAATGAACTCGACCTGACTGCGAGCGAGTTCAAGCTGCTCACCACGTTGTCGCGCTACCCGGGTCGTGTCTACTCGCGCATGGAACTCGTCGAGAAGGTGCTCGGCTACGACTTCGAAGGCTATGAGCGCACCATCGACAGTCACGTGAAGAACCTTCGCGCCAAGCTCGACGATGACCCTCGCGAGCCGCGTTTCATCTACACGGTTCATGGCGTGGGCTACCGATTCGAACCGCCAAAGACGGGCGCGGATGAGTAACCTCGAGCAACGGACCGACGCGGCGCCGATCCAAGGCGGCGAGCCACAGCCGCGTCCGACCAAGAGCCGGCGCACGTTCAGTCGTCGACTCGCACTCGCGTTCGCAGTGGTTGCCGCGCTGACTGCAGCGCTGGCAGGCCTGTTTCTTTCAGCCGCGTGGAACTATCAGTTTGCCGAGTATATCCACGCCAATCTCCAGAGCACGGCAGATGGGATTGCCGAGATAGCGTCGGCGGCCTACCCGCAGCTGGGCGGCTGGACGATCCAGACCATGTCGCAGATTCCACGATTTGGACCCGCAGCCGGTATCGGCGTCCAGATCCTCGATCCCAGTGGCAAGATCGTCTACGACGATGCCAGCATGAGTGCTCACATCAGAGACATCGTGACTCCGCAAGCCGCCGGGGTGCAGGCTCCAAAGCCCGAGGTAGTGCTCGAGCCAAGAGGTTCGGTCGTCACGTCCAAGGTGGTCGTCAACAACAAGACGGTCGGGACGGTTCGCGTTTGGGCGTATAGTGCGGGCGCGCTGATGACTGAAAGAGATCTCAAGTTCAGGAGCGGCTCGCTTACCGGTCTGGCGATCGCCGCGCTTGCCGCGATCGCGCTCGCCTCGCTGGGCGGAGTCTGGTATGCAAACCGGCTGGTGCGACCGATCGTTCGCATCACCGCCACCGCGCAGTCCCTCAAGTCAGGTGACCGCGAGGCGCGGACCAGGCTCAAGGGCGACGACGAGATCGGCTTCCTGGGCCAGACCTTCGACGAGATGGCCGATGCGATCGAGGCCGACCGTGAGATGGAGCGACGGCTGACTGCCGACGTTGCACACGAGTTGCGCACCCCGCTCCAAGCGATCCAGGCCACCGTCGAGGCGATGCAGGACGGCGTTCTTCCGGCCGACGAGGAGCGTCTGGGCATCGTGCGCGACGAGACGATCCGGCTCGCCAGGCTGGCCGACGGCATCCTCGAACTCACCCGACTCGAGCGCGGATCGGTTCCCTTCACGTGCACGCGCATCGACCTGGCGCTGCCGGTTCGCTCGGCGGTTGACACGCACGAGGCGCTTATCGAGACGCGCGAGATCGTGCTCTCCGTCGACATCGCCGAGGGGACCTTCGCGTGCGTCGACTCCGACCGTCTTCAGCAAGCGGTCGGCAACCTGCTCAGCAACGCCGCGCGCTACACGCCGGCGGGTGGCCGGATCGACGTCAGCGTCCGACGCGACGGCAACCAGGGAGTCATCGAGGTGGCCGACACGGGGATGGGCATTTCCGAGAAGGACATGACCCAAGTGTTCTCGCGGTTCTGGCGCGCAGATGAGGCGCGTGCGACGACCACCGGAGGCCTGGGCATCGGCCTGGCTGTCACCAAGGAGATCGTCGAGCGGCACAAGGGGACCATCGGCGTATCTCGTCGGCACGGCGGGGGAAGCGTGTTCTCGATCAGGCTGCCGCTCGCATAGGTACGCTCGGAGAGCCCTGCCGTGCACGACCGCTCGGCCGCAGGCATCTCAAGAATGCGTGGTATCGTTTCGCGCAGCAGGGGGTTCCCGACGCAGGAGAGTGAGGGTCAGGCTTGTCGCCCACGGAATCAGGCACGTTGTTCGGGCTTGCACGACGTACGGCGCTACTTCTGACCGCGATCATCACGGTCTTCGCGGTGGTCGCAATCGCCTACACGCTCACCTACGGGCGGGGCTACGCGAAGCCCGGTGGAGACGGAAAGGTCTACGAGCGCTCGGCGGTTCAGCTGCTGCAGAAGGGCTTCTACGCCGGCAAAGGGACTAAGCCCGACGCGTATATGAGCCCGGGCTACACACTCTTTCTCGCGGCCATCTACAAAGTCACCGGGCACGTTTGGGACGGCCGCCCACGCTTAGCGCTCTGCTTGATACAGATACTGATCACGTGCTCGACGATACTGGCGATCTTTCTGATCGGCCGAAGTCTCATCAACGACAACGTCGGGCTGGTGGCCGCGCTACTGTTCGTGCTCTATCCGCCGATGATGGTCGCGACAAACCTTTGGCTGACGGAGGCGCTCACAACCGCGGTCTTGGCCTGGTACCGGTATGTCGCGGTTCTTGCCACCAAGACCGCGAGTTGGAAGCCGTGGGTGCTTTCCGGCGTGTTGTTGGGCGTGGTGGCCTTGATTCGGCCGGCCGTGCTGCCCATAGCTATCGCGCCCTTCGCGGTGGTCTTCTTCTGGGGTGACCGCAAGGGATTCGTGCGAAACCTCATCCTGACGGTGGCGGCTCTCGTCTTGGTCATGGCGCCATGGGGGATTCGAAACCAGATTGTCCTGCACAAGGCCTATCTGCTCTCGAGCCACTCCGGTGACCCGATTCTCGCCGGGGTCGATCCCTACTATTACCAGTCAGGTGACAAGAAGTACGAGTTCCATGGACCGTCGTACGATCGATGGCAGACCACGAAGCCCCCCTACACCAAGAGCGAGTACGCCAAGAAGATCATCCTGGACAACCTCAGGAGCGATCCGCTGACAACCCTCTGGTGGTTCACGATGGGGAAGACCGTACGAATGTATTCGGTCAACTGGCTGGCCGAGAACGGTTCGGTCTCCACGTGGACGACCGTCATGCGGATGCTCATTGTCGTATTGGGATGGGTCGGCGTGGCCTTCTCCGTTCGTGAGCGAAGACTTCGCATGCTCGCGATCGTGCTTGTAATGGGCACGGCAGCGTTGTTGTCGGTGTCACCGGAGCCGAGGTTCGCCTTCTCGTGGGTGGCGTTTCTCACCATTCCGGCGGCGGTTGTCTTGATTCGCGTGTTCGCCGATCGGGATGCGCTCGACGGTCCGAGAGACGGGGTGGCCACATGATCTTTGGACTGACGGTGACGCCGCTATGGATGATCATCGGAGGAGCCATTCTGCTCGCGATGATCGTCTTTCAGGTCCTCTTGGGCATGCGAAAGATCAAGTTCGGTCGGCGCACCATGGCCTATCACAAGTATCTCGCGTGGGCGATTGTCGGAGTGGCTCTCGCGCACGCCTTGCTGGGGATCCTGTTCGCCACTGGCGCGGCCATTCTCTAGCACCACCATCGCCCGATTCGCTTGACGCTGTGTGAAGGCGGCATCTAGGCTTGGCTCCGCCCGACATCGGGTCGGCCGAGGAGGGTCCGAGTTATCCGCCGTCATGGAGGCGTGGCATGATCAGCTCGAGTGAACTCGGTGGGGCACAGGGGCTGCGGGTGGGGGTCATCATCCCCGCCTACAACGAGGCCGAGCATATCTCGGCGGTGGTCGAGTCGATTCCGCCGTTTGTCGATCGCATCTTTGTCGTCGATGACCGCAGTTCAGACGGCACGGCCGACGTGGTGCGCGCACTGAGCGAACCACGGCTGCGCCTTATCGAGCGCGACGAGAACGGCGGTGTCGGGGCGGCGATGGCGTGCGGATACCGCGCGGCTCTTGAAGAGAACCTCGACGTGGCGGTCAAGATCGATGCTGACGGCCAGATGGAGATGACCGAGCTCGAGCGGCTCGTCATGCCGATCGTCCGTGGTCTGGCCGACTACACCAAGGGCAACCGCTTCTTCTTGGAGCGCGGTACCAAGGGCATGCCTGCGGAGCGGATGTTTGGCAGCGTGGCGCTGTCGTTCATGACCAAGATGGCGAGCGGTTACTGGCACGTCTACGACTCGCAGTGTGGCTTCACCGCGCTGCGCACTACGTTTCTGCGCATGATCGATATCGACCGCATCGCGTCGGACTACTTCTTTGAGAACGACATGCTCATCAAACTCAACGCGCTCAATGCACGGGTTGTGGACGTTCCTACCAAGACTCTCTACGGCGACGAGACCTCGCACGTGAACGTGAGCCGCGTGCTGCTCACCTTCCCGCCGCGTTTCGTGGTCGGAGGCATCCGGCGTGCCATCCGCAAGTACTTCGTCACCGACTTCGGGGCCGCTGGTGCGTTTGCGCTGTTCGGGCTGTTGCTGGTGCTGTTCGGCGCCGTGTTCGGCGGCTATCACTGGTGGGTCTCGGTCGCCACGGGAACCAGCGCAACAACCGGCACCGTCATGATCGCCGTGCTCCCGCTCATCGTCGGCATCCAACTGTTGGTGCAGGCGGTCGGCATGGAAGTTTCGGGCTCGCCCGGTGCCGAGGAGACCGTCGAGTACCTGCACTACCTCATCCAGAATCGCTCACTCAGGTAGGCCGCTCTTCCGGCAGTCACCGGCGCACCTCCTCGCCCGCGACCGTCCCTTCGCCTACAATGACGACGTACCCCCCGCCAGCCTGATCGCAGCACGAATCGCACCCCGGGCTGGCCGCCGCCTGCCACGCCGAACCCTCAAGGAGCTGTCCGTGCCGGAGCTTTCGCCTACGCCCGACTCTCAGGGCAAAGTCCGCGACCTCTACGACCTTGGCGATCGCCTGCTACTGGTCGCGAGCGATCGCATCAGCGCTTTCGATGTGGTGCTGCCTGACCCCATCCCGTACAAGGGCGAAGTACTCACCAGGCTGTCGCTCTTCTGGTTCGACCTTCTTCGCGGCGTGGTTCAGAACCATCTGCTTTCCGCCGACGTGGCGGACCTGCCCGAGCAGTTCGCTCCCATGGCGGACTACCTGCGTGGGCGCTTCATGCTTGTGAAGAAGGCGAAGGTCTTTCCCGTCGAGTGCATCGTCCGCGGCTATCTGGCCGGAAGCGGATGGGCCGAGTACAAGCGCGCGGGGACCGTCTGCGGGATCCCGCTTGCCGAGGGGCTGGTCGAGTCCGACCGCCTTCCCGAGCCGATCTTCACTCCGTCGACCAAGGCCGAGATCGGCCTTCACGACGAGAACGTCAGCTTCGAGCGCATGGTCGAGATCATCGGCATCGGGCCGGCCGAGGAGTTGCGGGACAAGTCGCTAGCGGTCTACTCGGCGGCACGGGAGCACGCGGCCACGCGGGGCATCATCATCGCGGACACCAAGTTCGAGTTCGGAACCGTCGACGGTCAGGTGACCCTGGTCGACGAGGTGCTGACGCCGGACTCGAGCCGATTCTGGCCGGCGGCAACGTATCGTCCCGGAAGCGGTCAGCCCAGCTTCGACAAGCAGTTCGTCCGAGATTGGCTGACCGACAGTGGCTGGGACAAGAACTCCGCACCGCCGACGCTGCCTGCGGACGTCGTGGAGCAGACGAGCAAGATGTACATTCAGGCGTACGAGCTGATCACCGGCCGTGCGTTCGTTCCGGAAGGGTAGGCCGATCCCCTAGTGTCACGACGCAGCCCCACGAACGCGCGCTACCAGAAGTACCAGGAGCCGGCGGGCCAGACTCGCAAGTCCGCGGCCGCCGCCAAGCCGTCTCGCAAGGCGACCGGCACCTCCCCGGCAGCGTCGAAGCCCAAGACGGCCGCGGGGCGCAGGGTGGCTCGCCTCGACCCGCAGACGCCCGAGTTCAAGGCCCTGCGCAGACAGTGGTGGATCCTGCTGCTCGTGGGAGTTGTCCTGGTGACGGCTTCATGGGCGGTGCGCTACATCGACAAGCCGGGCACCTTGCTGAGCGCGGGACGGATCGCCGTCGGCTCATTCAACATGACCTACGGAGGGTTGCTCGCAGCCGTCACGCTCGGCCTGGCTTACGCGTGCATCTTCTACGCGCTCTACCTGGACTTCGCCAAGATGCGCCCGATGCGGGCGGCGGCGGCACGAGGCGACAAGCCGACCACGAAGCCCGCCAAGGCGACGGCCGAGAAGACCACCACCGAGAAGCGCACTGTCGAGAAGACCACGACCGAGAAGCTCACAACTGAGCACCCCGAATCCGAGTAGTCCCCGCGCGATCGAAAGGACCTGAGACGGATGGCACGTTACGAGATCTACGTCACCTATAAGCCTGGCATCTTCGACCCCCCCGGCGCCACAGCCGAGCGAGCGCTCGTCAACCTGGGCTACGACGGCGTCAACGAGGTCAAGATCGGCAAGTACATCCGACTGGATGCCGACGCGGATCTCGCCACCGTCTCGGAGATGTGCCAGAAGCTCCTCGCCAACCCGGTGATCGAGGACTACCGTATCGAAGTCGTCGGGGAGGCTTAAGGGCCATGCGATTTGGCGTCGTCATCTTCCCCGGTTCCAACTGCGAGCAGGACGTCATCCGCGCCACGCAGTTCCTCGGCTTTGAGAGCGAGTACATCTGGCACGGCGACACCGACCTGACCGGCTTCGACGCGATCGTGCTGCCTGGCGGGTTCTCCTATGGCGACTACATCCGCACCGGCGCCGTCGCGCGCTTCTCGCCCGTGATGTCGGAGGTCGTGCGATTTGCCGAGGCCGGCGGACCGG
>CAZIPT010000052.1:0-16491 GCA_964541375.1 uncultured Eubacteriales bacterium | reverse complement strand
CCGAGTTGAGCCGAGCGAACGCGAGCTTCGGCATGTAGACCTCGCCACGCACCTCCACCTCGGCCGCGCCAGCGACTTCGCTCACTTCGCGCCTGAGCCGCAGCGGCACATCTCGGATGGTGCGCACATTCACAGTGACGTCCTCGCCCACGCGCCCGTCCCCTCGCGTCGCCGCGCGCGCGAGCGTCCCGTCCCGGTAGGTGAGGGCCAGCGATGAGCCGTCGATCTTGAGCTCGCACACGTAGAAGCAGGACCTGTCGCCCAGCGCGTCGCGAACCTTGCCGAGCCAGACGTCGAGTTCACCCAGGTCCATCGCGTTGTCAAGCGAGTACATCCGGCTGGCGTGCTCGACCTGACCGAACAGCTCGCTGGGAGTGGCGCCCACGCGCTGTGTGGGTGAGTCCGGAGTGACCAACTCCGGGAAATCGGCCTCGATCTCCTCGAGCTCCCGAACCAACGAGTCATATGCCGCATCCGACAGCTCGGGTGAGTCGAGTGCGTAGTACCGATACGCATGATGCTCGATCTCTGTGCGCAGCTGCCGTGCGCGACTCTCGGCTTCCCGGTAGCTCAAGGGCATCCTGCTACTCGTCCTCGCCGCGCAGCTTCTGGACGTGCACCGGCCCCACCTCGTAGATCACGACTTCGGGAACAAAACGCTGAGGACGCTCCGCCTCATAGATCCATGCGTCGCCGAGCGTGACCTTGAAGAAGGTTCCCCCTGCCGCCGCTACTGGCTCGACGTCTACGAAGTTGCACAGGTAGGCGCGAAGTTCGGTCTCGACGTAGTAGCCAAACACGCGGATTGCGTCTCGATACTCGGTGTACAGAGCAAGTCGTTTCTCGGCCTCATACATGTCCAGCTCGTCGATGCTGTCCATGAGCTGCTCCTCTTCTCGTGCGGTCGGTGAATCGAAGAGACCCGGATGAAGGGTCGCACAAGGGTCGTGCCCATTCTATCCCGCAACGGACCGACCGAGGCGGAATAGCGGCGCCGAACGCCGAAGCGCCCACCCGTTTCCAAGTGGACGCTTCGGACACACATGAAGAAGACACTCCGAACGCAAGCGTTCGCCGACCCCCTACTGCGACTGTATACCCGCACCTATCGAACGTAAACCGGCGAATACGCATTCGCCGGCGGGATTCACTCCAGCGCTGCGGCGATTTCGTCTGTCATGTCCATCGTGTGATAGACGTTCTGAATATCATCGAGCTCCTCGAGCTTGTCGACAAGGCGCATAACCTTCTTGGCGTCTTCTACCGAGACGGCTGTCGCGTTGGTTGGCTCCATCACGAGTTCGGCTCCCCGGACTGTGACGCCGGCGGCGTCCAGAGCTGCGTTGACCGCCATGAGGTCGCCCGGGTTCGTGTAGACGATCCACTCCCCGTCGCCCTCTTCCAGATCCTCACCGCCGGCGTCGGCCACGAGCAGCATCATCTCGTCTTCATCGCCGGCGCCAGCCTTGTCCACCAAGATCTGTCCGTTGCGCTCGAACATGAACGCGACCGAACCGGTAGTTCCGAGGTTTCCCCCGGCCCGTGCAAAAGCCGCACGAACGTCGGCCGCTGTGCGATTACGGTTATCGGTGAGCGCCTCGACGTAGAGCGCGATCCCGGCCGGCCCGTAGCCCTCGTAGATGACGTCGTCATACGTTGCAGCATCCGCACCCGCACCAAATGCTTTGGCGATCGCGCTGTCGATCTTGTCTTTGGGAAGCGAGTAGCTCTTGGCCTTCGCGATCGCCGCTGCGAGCGAGGCGTTGTTCTCGGGATTCGGGTCGCCGCCGGTCTTAGCGGCAACGGTGATGATGCGGGTCAGCTTCGAGAAGAGCGCCGAGCGCTTGGCATCGACGGCGCCCTTGCGGTGCTTGGTTGTTGCCCACTTGGAGTGTCCGGACATCTCAATCCTCTCAGGCGTGCCGATGAAGGCGTGCGACGCACATTCTACCCGCGAGACGAACCGCCGTCGCTACCGCGTGGCGACGCTCTCCACGAAGTAGCGGTGCACACGAGGGTCACCCGTCAGTTCCGGGTGGAACGTCGTCGCGAGGAGTCTCTGCTGCCGGGCCGCGACGATGTGCCCGTCGTGACTCGCCAGCACTTCGACCCCCTCACCCACGCTCTCTATCCACGGGGCACGAATGAACACGCCGCGATATGCGTCGCCGATGTGGGCGAAGTCCAGGTTCGCCTCGAAGGACTCGGTTTGCCGGCCGTAGGCATTGCGGCGCACCTCGATGTCCATCAGGTCGAGACCGCGTTGTCCGGCGATCCCTTCCGTGATGCGTTTGGCGACGAGTATCGCACCCGCGCACGTGCCCCAAACGGCCATCCCTTCGGCGTGCCGTGCGACGATAGGCTCGTAGAAGCCGTAGCTCTCCATCAGCTTCGAGATCGCGGTCGACTCGCCACCGGGGATGATCAGGCCCGCACAGTCGTCGAGTTGCTGCGGCAGCCGGACGGCGAGCGCGCCGACATCAAGTGCCTCGAGGGCGTAGATGTGCTCGCGGAATGCACCCTGCAGGGCAAGGACTCCGACCCGCACGCTACCAGCCCCGCGGTGCCATGAGCTCGTTCTCGGGAATGTCCGCGATATTGATGCCGACCATCGCCTCTCCCAGATCCCGCGACACTTTCGCGATGATCTCGGCGTCCTCAAAGTGAGTCGTCGCCTCGACGATGGCTTTGGCACGCTTGGACGGGTCGCCGCTCTTGAAGATGCCGCTCCCGACGAATACCCCGTCGCATCCCAACTGCATCATGAGCGCCGCGTCCGCGGGCGTCGCGATACCGCCTGCCGAGAAGTTGACGACTGGCAGTCTACCGTTGTCGTGGACCCACTTCACCAGTTCGTAGGGGGCCGAGAGCTTCTTGGCTGCGTCGAACAGCTGCTCCTCGCGCAGGCCGACGACCCAGCCGATCTCGGTCGTCACGGACCGCATGTGGCGCACCGCCTCAACGACGTTGCCGGTGCCCGGTTCGCCCTTCGTCCGCACCATGGCGGCACCCTCGGCGATCCGACGAAGCGCCTCTCCCAGATTGCGGCAACCACACACGAAGGGGACGGTGAAATCCCACTTGTTGATGTGGTACTCCTCGTCGGCGGGGGTGAGAACCTCGGACTCGTCGAGGTAGTCGACGCCGAGTGACTGCAGAACCTGCGCCTCCACGAAATGTCCGATTCGGCACTTCGCCATGACAGGAATCGTCACGGCATCAACGATGCCGAGCACCATCGTCGGATCTGACATCCTTGAGACGCCGCCTTCGGCACGGATGTCAGCGGGGACTCGTTCGAGCGCCATGACGGCGACCGCACCTGCATCCTCGGCGATCTTCGCCTGCTCGGCGTTGACGACGTCCATGATGACGCCGCCCTTGAGCATCTCGGCGAGCCCGGTCTTGACCCGGAGTGTGCCGGTCTCTCTCTGGCTGTCAGTCACGTGCGACTACTCCTTTCGGCGCCCGCCGCCTCTCTTGGCAGCGCGTACCGCATCTGTGGGGTGCGTGTAGGTGTGAGATTGTACCTGCCGCGGTTCGGCTCATACAACCAGCGCAAAGGTGCGGAATGCGGACGCTCAAGAACCCACCGGCTCCAGAGGCACAGCATTCTCTGTGGCCAGTCTACTTCATGGTGATACTCACGTTGAGTGGAATCACCTGGAACCACGTGTTCCCGGGCGCGAGCTTGATGGGTGTGCCGTTGGCGGCCGTGAACCTCGGCGGAGCGGTGTTGTCGGCGGTCCACGTCCCGTCGAAGCGTTCACCATTGCGGAACACAGACGCGCGCCCGGAGCCTCCGAGGTTGATGTCGTAGGTGGTGCTGCCGAGTTTGTCTCGGCTGGCTGACAGATACCTGGCCCACAGGACCACGACGTTGGAAGCGGCTATCTGCTTGCCGTTGGCGGCGTCCATGTGCCTCTTGCCGTCGTTCACGCGAAGGTACTTCTTACTCTCAGGCCGGTACGTCCAGACCACTTTGTTGGCGTACGAGAAGGGGATCGAGACAACCGTGATCGTCGTCGCCTGAGCCGCTGTCCGAGGCGAGAACTGTAGCCGAGGCACGTCGTCGGTGACGGACATTCCCCGCCTCTCCGCTTCGGCGTAGGCACGGCTCGTGTTGAGGTACAGGTTGTGCGGGGCAGCACGAGCGCTCGACCGAGAGTACGGAATCGAGACGCCCGCATCCTGTGACAGATTGGGCAACCGGGCCGACCTGACCTCCTTGTTCACCTGGTAGCTCGCCCCCGAGAAGACGAAGAGAGCGTGGTACTGGGGCACGATCCAGAGGTCGGAAAGCCGAGCGCTTCGCACCGGCCCGAGCACCTTGGGCATCTGGCTCTGGAAGATCGCGTTGAAACGCGTGATCCCGCCCTCGGCGACCGACTCGTAGACCACATCCGCCAAGCTGAGCCCGGTCTGCGGACGAGCGACTGGTGAGTTCTCGATCTTCACCGAGAGTGGCCTGCGCATGATCGCTTCGGCGTCCGGGGCAACGAGTCCGCTCAGCGGCCACAGGACCGGTTCCGGCGGCCTGGGGACCGCACGCTCGCTCGTGGCGATCGGCCATGCCGAGGTAACCTCGGCGGGTTGCTTGGGCTGGCAGCCGATCAGCGAGGACGTGACCACGAGAGCAACGGCCGCGGTGGCGACGAGCGTGCGAAGACGCACCATGAAGCCCAATCCCTCCATCAGAGTCTGCACGAAGTCTAGTGAGCCGCTCTCACAGGGTCAAACCCCCGGGGCGCGATCGTCCCCGTCACTCGCCCACGGTTGCCCTGTGTCACGCCTGTCGGTAGCATGACCGTGACGGGAGGTCGACTGCGCGTGCCATGCTACCTGCTACACATGGTCGAGATGCCTGAAGCGCGCCCGTACGACGACCCCGAACTCAAGGACCTCGTCGGCGAGTTTCCTCGCCTCTTTTGTGCATACTGCACGCCGCCCCGAGAGCTCCGCCCGGGCGAGAGCGTTCGCTGCCTCGAAGTCGACGCTCCGTGTTGGAAGCCCGAAGGCGAGATCTGCGACTAGGCGACCCGACTCACGCCTTCAGGGCCGCCCCTTCTCGGGCAGGTCACGCCAGAGCGACCACACCACCACGGCAACGCCGACAACTACCAGGGGAATGCTGAGCGCCTGGCCCATCGTCGCACCGCCGGGG
Organism: uncultured Eubacteriales bacterium; assembly: GCA_964541375.1. Lineage (GTDB taxonomy): Bacteria > Actinomycetota > Coriobacteriia > Anaerosomatales > JAAXUF01 > JBAXEO01. Next base: position 11,327 of record CAZIPT010000052.1, on the reverse strand, counting down.
AGGAAGCCGACTTGCGCATCCGGCTCCCGAACGAACTCCGCCGCTATCCTCAAGATCCCGTAGAACGAGAGCAGTACGCCAAACAAGACGCCGCGGGGAAAGGGATCCTTTCGCGACGCGAGCGCCACCATCACAAGGAACACGAGAAGGCCCTCGAGCAGCGCCTCGTATATCTGCGAGGGATGGCGTGGGGCGGATCCGGCGCCGGGGAACACGACTCCCCACGGTGCGGTGGTCACTCGGCCCCATAGCTCTTGGTTCACGAAGTTGGCCAGCCGGCCGAAGAAGATGCCGATCGGCGCACCGACCGAGCCCAGATCGCACAGCGTAAGCCAGGGAATCCGCAACGTGGCAGCCACGACGACCGCCGCCACCAGGATGCCGATGAGCCCCCCGTGAAACGACATCCCGCCGTCCCACACCGCCAGCACCTGTCCGGGGTGGGTCCAGTAGTAGCCGCCGCCGTAGAAGAGGACGTATCCGAGCCTGCCGCCGGCAACCACTCCCACCACCGCCGCCAGGATGATGGTGAGCTGATCGTCGTCACTGATGTTCAGTCGCCACCTGCCGATCAACCACCGCATGACAAGGTACGCGCCGAGGAAGCCGAGCAGGTAGGCGATCCCATACCAGCGAACGGCAAACGGCCCGACCCGGAATGCGATGGGGTCGATGGCCGGAAATGCGATGGCCGCCAACCTCACGCGGACTCCTCTTGGTCGGACCGCAGTTGCCGAAGCGTGGTCTAGAACTGAACGCTAGGGGCCGTATCGGCCGCTGGCTCTGCCTCGAAGTACGCCCTTGCCAGGAAGCCGAACATTCCCGCGAGGACGTTTGCCGGGAACGACTGGATAGCAGTGTTGAAGCTCATCACCGAGTCGTTGTAGAACTGCCTGGAGTAGGCGATCTTGTTCTCGGTGTCAGTGAGCTGAGCCTGAAGGTCGAGGAAGTTCTGGTTCGCCTTCAAATCCGGGTACGCCTCGGCGACCGCGAAGAGTGATTTGAGCGCTCCGGACAGCATGTTCTCCGCCTGAGCCTGCTCCTCAACGCCCTGCGCGTTGATGGCGGCCGATCTGGCCTGCGTGACCCGCTCGAACACGCCCGACTCGTGAGCAGCGTAGCCCTTGACCGTGCTCACCAAGTTGGGAATCAGGTCGTAGCGGCGCTTGAGCTGAACCTCGATCTGGGCCCAGGCGTTGTCGACTCGGTTGCGCAACACGATGAGCCGGTTGTACATGGCGACAACCGCCAGGCCCACCACCACAACGATGACAACGAGCCCGAAACAGAGCCCGAGTGCTATTGGCACTGACATCATCTCCTCCCCCACACGCCAGGTTGCTGCATGCAGGAATCCGCCGAGCAGAACACTCTGAGGGAATCCTAGCAGAAGCCTCTGGCGTCAAGTCCCCATCAAGCGCGACGCGACCAGCACGAACACATCCGCTAGCGCGCAGCGTCGATCTCGTGAAGCGCGTCCTCGACGCACTCGACATGTGCGAGTTGCCGACGGAAGTACTCGCAGTAGGCTTCCGCTACGGTGTCGTCCTGTCGTGATTCACCCGCCGGACCCCCGTCTTCGAAGGCCGAAGACACTTCGATGATCCCGGAGAACGGTCCACCCGTGCCCTCGCCCTCCTCGGCTAGAGCCTCTATGGCGGCGAGCAGGAAGCTGGGAACAACGGCCGTCACGGTGATGTCAGTACCGCACTGAGGGCACACAAACGTGATGTCCGCGCGTTCCGAATCTCGAAGCATCACCGTATCGATGTCTTCGAGCGATACCGTGATTGGTCCATCGATGGGGCAGGTAATGGTGAACTCCATCGCGACCGCCTCCTTGCTGGTGACCTACTTTGATTGTACCGTCGCGCGCCTGATCCAGTCTCCCAAACGAGCTTCAATCAGCCCGACGCAAGAATTGCGCCACGAGTGCTACCATGCGCTTCATGTCTCCGAGTCCGCCCACATCCACATCCGCCGAGAACCCCGCCGACGCACCCGCCTGGCCGCGATTCTGGCGAGGTGTGGAGCTCGGATCGCCGATCTTCCTCGGCTATGTCCCGATCGGAATGGCATTCGGCATCCTGGCGCGAACTATCGGCTTCACCACGCTTCAGGCGGTCCTCTGCTCGGCGACCGCCTTGGCGGGAGCGGGGCAGTTCATCGCGCTTTCGGTTCTCGGCACAGGCGCAGGGGTGGCCGCGGTGCTGGTCGCGACAACCATCGTGAACGTGCGCTACGTCCTCTTCGCGGCAACTCTCTCCCCCTACTTGCGCGGCGTCTCGCTTGCCAAGCAGGGGGGCATCGCCTTCACCCTGACCGATGAGACATTCGCGGTGAACATCGCCGAGCACCGGCTCGGACTCTCCTCGCCAGCTTCGATGCTCGGCGTGGGTGCGATCGCATGGACGGGCTGGGTGCTCGGCACCTTTCTCGGAGCGTGGGGCGCCGGGTGGATCGGCGACCCCTCACGGTTCGGCGTGAGCTTCGCGATGCCTGCGATGTTCGTTGCGCTCTTCATCGCCCTGGCCGAGGACTCGCGACACGTCATGACCGGTCTGCTTGCCGGCGGGTTGGTCCTGCTGCTTCCGATTCTCTCTGCGATGGGGCTGCCTATCTCGGCGAGCTGGTTCCTCGTGACCGCATCAATGACAGCGGCGACCGTTGCGGCGGTGATCTGGCGTGACGAGTAGTCTCTCGCAGGCGACCATCTGGGGCGTCATCATCGGTATGGCGGTTCTCAACTACGCTGTGCGGTTCCCCCCCATCGTGGTGATCTCGCGAATGGACCTTCCAAAGCCGATCATGCGTTGGCTCTCGTTCGTCCCAATCGCCGTGATGGGAGCACTCGTCTCCGGCGAAGTCCTGAGACCTGCGGGCCAATGGTCCAACCCCCTGGCAAGCCCGAGCGTCTACGCCGCCCTGATCACCGGGCTCGTCTTCAAGCTCACCAGGAGCTTCCTCGGTGCGACTATCGCAGGGATGGCCTCGTTCGTACTCCTGCAGCGACTGCTGCCCCTGCTGCTCGGCTAGCGTCCGGCTTCCCGCTCAAGTCGCCGTGCGCTAGACTGGCGACCACCTCGGGGAGTGTCTCCTCCGCCGTTACATCAGCCGCCGGTCCCAAGGAGTTTCGCCCATGGCTCGCGTCCGTCCCTTCGCCGCATTTCGCTACGGCCGACCGGGCAAGGACATCTCCGCCGTGACGGCTCCTCCCTACGATGTGATCTCGGCCGAGCAGCGCGCGGCGCTGCTGGCCAGCGACCCGGACAACATCGTCGCGCTCGAACTACCCCAGGGCGACGCCGATCCGGCGGTCGAAGGCAACCGCTACGCCGCCGGTGCGGCGACATGGGCGGACTGGCGCAGGCGCGGCGTCATGGTGCAGGACACGCAGCCGGCCGTCTACGTGCTGGAGCAGCGGTTCACCATCGGTGAGCACCCTATTCGCCGAAGGGCGCTCGTGGTCGAGGTCGCTCTCGAGCCGTTCGAGGCCGGCGTCGTCCTGCCGCATGAACGCACGCTCCCAAAGGCGCTCGGCGACCGATTCGAACTCACCAAGGCCACCGCAGCTAACCTCAGCCCGGTGTTCGGACTCTTCGAGGACGCACTCGGCGAGACCGACCCCCTCTTCGCAGACGCCACGAGGCAGGATCCAGTCTCGATGGCGGTCGACGCTGACGGCGTCACGAGTTCGCTTTGGGCGATGACGGATCCCAAGTTCCACGCCGATGTCCAGCGGATTCTCGCCGACAAGCAGATCTTCATCGCCGACGGCCACCACCGCTACACCACTGCGCTCGCGTACCGCGACCTCCGCCGGACGGAGAACCTCGACGGCGAAGCCGCCACCGCCGACCGTCCCTACGACTTCGTGATGATGGCGCTGGTCAACATGGACGACCCCGAGTTGTGCGTCCTGGCGACCCACCGTGCCGCTGACGCTCCGGGTGCCTTCGACGGGGCTGCGTTCTGGAGGGCGCTCGCTCGTGACTTCACGCTCGAGGCGCTCCCGCCCGCTGGTTCGTCGACCGCGGCGCTGGAGGGCTCGACCCGTCCTGCGTTCATCGTCAAGGTGAGTGGAGATGAGACGCCCCGGCGAGTCCGTCTCCGAGACGATGTCGACCTCGAAACCGCGATCGATTCGGAGCACTCCTCGGCATGGAAGCACCTCGATGTCGCTGTGCTTCAGGAGCTCATCCTCGAACCGTTGCTCGACATCCACCCCGACCGCCCGGAGACCCTGGATCGCATCTGGTTCATCAAAGATGCCGATGTGGCCTTGGGAGCGACAGAAGACCACGACGTCGTGTTCATCATGCGACCGACGCGCATGGAGCAACTCCGCGAGGTGGCGCTGGCGGGCGAGACCATGCCGCAGAAGAGCACCTACTTCTTCCCCAAGCTGCTCTCCGGGATGCTCCTGCGAAGCGCCGACTAGCGCGCGCCCACGCCGATCACCTGGCGATCGACCAGGCGGGGACACACAGCTCCCAACCGACATGAGTCGCACCGCGGCGCCCTGGGGCGACACCACTCCCTGCCGACAAGCCATGCGGGCAGGTCCAGAGTTCCCGGCGCGTCGGGACAGGACTCCTCGGCCGCCGCCTCGATAGCCTCGCGCGTGTCCTCGGCGACGAGCGCGCTCCGCAAGAACACCCTGCGGACCTGGACGTCATACGCCACCTGACCGCACTCCCGGCCGACGAGTTCGACCCCAAAGTGCCGCGTCAGTATCTCGACAGCCATGACCGACTTCTTGCGCCCGATGCCCTCGAACGCCGAGAGGCGCTCGGTAACCTCCAGAACGTGCGCGCCCGCGGGCCAGAGATTCTCGGCGTTCCCCGAGTACTCCGAGACAAGCCGATCTGCAGCCGCGCAGATCCACCGCGGCAGCGTCTCCTTGAATCGGTGCAACATCGGAGGACGCTGAAACGCTTCACGCACGGCCACCGGGTTCTGGGCGAGATACGCCAGATCCAGGGTTCCGAGTCTCGCCAGGAGCTCGAACGGTCCAGACCATGCGCGTTCCGCGGGAATCCCCTGTGTGAACAGCACCCCGAGCAGAAACGCGTTGGCCGAGGACTCGATGAGTGCATCGGCATCGGCGTTCCCGGAGAAAGATCCGCCGACCTGCGCCGCTCCTTGCGCTTCGAGTTCGCGGCCAAACGACAGCAGTTCGGCTGCCACAGGGCCCGGTGACAAGGACTAGTACCTGAGCGAGGAGTGCTTGATCTTGTGGATGAGCTGTTCGCGCTCCTCGGGAGTGTAGGCATCCTCAAGCGCGTCGTAGGCAGAAACCTGACCGTTGAGAATGAGCCCGCGCGCAACGCGATGGGATGCCCAGAGGAAGCACGTCACCGCCGCTGCACAGAACACTGTCCTCACGAGGTCGAAGATGGTCTCAGGCTCGTAGAAGTAGTCGCGCATGATGCCTCCCGGAAGATGATGGGCAGGACTGCCGCCGCCGCACCCTGAGTTCTTTCCCCGTTATGCGCCTTCCAAGCGTGAGCGCGTCAGCAGATGCCAGGAGCTACTTGACCGGCACCCGAGGACCGCTCTTCAAGAAGAACGCGCAGTAGGTACAGCCGTCCTTGATGGCCTGCGAACGGTCTACATCCGGATTGAAGATCAGCGCCGGATCGGTCGTCAGCTCGTACGTCGCACGATCACACGTGGCGAAGGCACACTTGGTTGGACAGTTGTCGAAGAACTCGACGACATGCGGGCACTCGCCCTGCATCTTGTCGTCACAACCCCGTTGCTCCCAGCACTTCGCCATGTTGCCCTCCGTTGATTGTTCGAGTCAGTTCCTGAGGTTTCGGGCCAAGCTGCGCATGATACAGGCAGCCGAGAATGAACGTTAGGGCAAGCTTCATGCCGTTGATGCGCTAGACTGTCCACCGATGTCTGATTCTACTCTCCTTCCACATTACGACACGGTAGTCGCAGGAGCCGGCCCAGCCGGCGTCATGGCTGCCCTGCACGCGGCTGCCCGTGGACCGGTGCTACTAGTCGACGCTGCCAAGCTGCCGCGCGACAAAAGCTGCGGCGGCATGCTCAACGAGTACTCACAGGAGTTCCTTTCTCACTTCGGTGAGCTGCCCGACGACATGATTCTCGACCCGAAGTGGGTCAACTTCCGCTACCACGACTGGGATCGCAAGGTTCTCAAACCCACGGAGCTTCGCTTTCTCAACGTCGATCGGCGTACGTTCGACGACTGGCTGGTCGCCCTGCTGCCCGAGAACGTCACGGTCGCGGGGTCAACCAGCGTGACCGACTTTGAGCAGGACGAGGACAGAGTCCTCGTCACGCTCCAGAATGGCGTCGGTCCCCAGACAGTCTCTTGCGCCAACCTGATCGGAGCCGACGGCCCTCGGTCGTCCGTGAGACGCCGGCTCGGTGCTGGGAGCGTAGCGACGTACGTGACACTCCAGGACTTCTGCCGCATCGAGGGTCCGATCGAGCCGTACTTCGACTGCATCTATTTCAGAGACATCGGCGACGAGTTCGGCTACGCCTACGTTGTGCCCAAGGGCGATGTCGCAATCGTAGGGTCGGTCTTCTATCCCAAGACCAAACGTCCCCACCTCAAGCACGACCAGGTCCTCAAGAGACTTCGACAGTCGCTGCCTCTCGGCGAATCTGTGAAGCGCGAGGCGTGGGTGGCACTCTCCGTTCGTCATACGTCCGACATCGTACCTGGGGATGGGCGTGTACTGCTGGTCGGCGAGGCTGGCGGATTCATGTCGCCGAGTTCGGGTGAGGGCATCTCATACGCGCTCAACACGGGACGTCTCGCCGGTACTGCGGTCGCCGAGAACCACCCCGTTCAGGCACTCAACGTCTATCGCAAGGGCACTGCACATATCAGCGGAAACGTTGCCCGCAAGCTTCGCTGGCTGCCCTTCATGGAGTCACGAGCAGGCAAGTACCTCGCGGGCTTCGTGCCAACGCCGATCGTCAGCAAGATAACCAAGGGGCTCTAGCTACTCTCTGCCCGCCGAACCCAGAAACATCTTGCTTGGGGTTGCCTCGTGCTGGCCTTGGTAGCGACTGCCCAATCCGGGATGCCCGTAGGGGCGATCCACACCTGTCGTCATCTGAGAGAACGAGATTTGGCCGATCTTCATCCCGGGGGTCAAGAGAATCGGCAGGTTCGCGACATTCGAGAGTTCGAGCGTAAGCCGCCCATCCCATCCGGGATCGACGTAGCCCGCCGTCGAGTGGATCAGCAGCCCCAGTCGTCCGAGTGAGCTCTTGCCTTCGAGCCGCCCGACTATGTCGTCCGGGAGCGCGATGCGCTCAATGGTGGTCCCCAAGGAGAACTCGCCGGGATGCAGTACGAAAGGCTCTTCAGGTGATGCCGATACGCGCTCCATCAGCCCGGGCTGCTCTCGGCTGGGATCAATGTATGGGTAGCGGGAGTTTCTGAAGACCTGGAAGTCATCGCCCAGATGCAAGTCGACACTCGAAGGCTGAATATCGCTCGGGTCGCATGGCTCGACGATGATGCTGCCTGCAGCCAGCGCCTGCTTGATCGTGCGGTCCGATAGCACCATACCCTGCTCCACATCCTTAGTTGCGGGCGCTCACCATCTGCCGACCGCGACAGATTGCCGACAACGCCGACACCCGAAAGAACACGCCGCTCCGTGTCGGGCTAGGCACACTTGCTGTAGCCGCACGACCTGCACACAGCGCATCCGCTCTCGTGCTCAAGCGAACCGCCACACTCCGGACACGCGCCCGAGAGGTTGTCCAAAGCGTCGACGTGCTTGCTGACACCCCTGGTCGCCTCGCCGGTCTCAATGAAACTGACCGCGTGCTCCATGACGATGCCGACGGCGTCGGCGCACGACAGAACCTTTCCACCCTCGGCCCAACAGGGCGACGGGCACCGGATGCCGCGAAGATGCTTGGTGATAGCTTCGGGATCGACTCCGGCGCGCAGTGACACGGAGATCATTCTCGACAGGGCCTCCGACTGCGATGCAGCACATCCGCCTGACTTGCCCATCTGGGTGAATACCTCGCACATGCCGTCTTCATCCCAGTTGACCGTTACGTACAGATTGCCGCACCCCGTCTGAATCTTCTCAGTTCGACCGACTGTGATAGACGGTCGTGGGCGAGGCTCAATCTCGCCGTGGCGGACCATGACCTCCGCGGCCGGTGCGGCGGACTGTCCACTCTTGCCGGTCGTGAGCACTTGACCCTGCTTGCTCCCATCGCGATAGATCGTCACGCCCTTCACGCCGAGGTCGTACGCCAGGTCGTAAACGCTACGCACGTCCTCGGCCGTCGCTTCGCTAGAGAAGTTCACCGTCTTGGAGACGGCGTTGTCGGTATGCTTTTGGAACGCCGCCTGCATCCGGATGTGCCATGCCGGAGCGATGTCATGCGCCGTCACAAATGACCGCTGCACGTCTTCGGGAACCTCATCGATGCCGGCGACTGAGCCGTGGTCGGCGATGAGCTGCATGAGCTCACGGCTATAGAATCCCCGCTTGACCGCAATCTCCTCGAACAGCGGATTGACCTCGACCAACCGGTCGTTGTCCATGACGGTGCGGACATACGAGACTGCAAAGAGAGGCTCAACCCCGGACGAAGCGTTGGCAATGATCGAGAGCGTACCGGTGGGGGCGATAGTTGTGACGGTCGCGTTGCGGATCGCCCCGCCCTCAGCGGCGTCATACACCGACCCCGCGAAGTTGGGGAACGCGCCCCTTTCGCCCGCGAGCTTGCGAGAAGCAGACTTGGCCTCAGCGTCAATGAACCCCATGACCTTCTCGCCGAGAGCGACTCCTTCCTCGCTGTCGTAGGCCAGATCCATCTTTATGAGCATATCGGCCCAGCCCATGACACCCAGGCCCACTTTGCGGTTGCCTCGGGCGAGTTCGCCGATCTGTGGCAGGGGATAGTTGTTGACCTCGATAACGTCGTCGAGGAAGCGCACCCCACGGTGAACGACCTCCGCTAGGTGATCCCAGTCAACGTCAGGGCCGCTCTCGGTCGGGCGAACGAACTTGGAGAGGTTGACAGAGCCCAGGTTGCACGCTTCGTACGGCAGCAGCGGCTGTTCGCCACATGGATTCGTGGACTCGATCTCGCCGAGTTGCGGAGTGGGATTGTCGCGGTTGATGCGATCGATGAAGATGATCCCCGGATCTCCCGTTGCCCAGGCCATCTCGATTATGAGATCCCATACCTCCCGAGCATCGAGTTCGCCCGCGGGTTCTTTCGAACGGGGATTCATCAGATCGTAGGACGTCCCGGCTCGCACCGCCTCCATGAACCTCTCGGTGAGCGCAACCGAGATGTTGAAGTTCGCAAAATCACCGTCAGCCTTGCACTTGATGAAGTCGAGGATATCCGGGTGATCGATCCTCAAGACCCCCATATTCGCTCCGCGGCGCGTCCCACCTTGCTTCACGGCCTCAGTTGCCTGATTGAACACGCGCATGAACGATACTGGACCGCTCGATACGCCCTGGGTCGAACGCACCTGGTCTCCACCCGGTCGCAGCCGAGAGAAGCTGAATCCCGTACCGCCGCCAGACTTGTGAATGAGCGCCGTGTCTCGGACCGCACCGAAGATCGACTCCATCGAATCCTCGACAGGAAGGACGAAACATGCGGACAGCTGCTGGAGGTCGCGACCTGCATTCATGAGCGTCGGCGAGTTGGGGAGAAACTCCAGGGAGGTCATGAGCTCATAGAAGTCACGGGTCACCTCCATGACGCGCGCCTCGTCGGCTCCCCAGGCCCTCTCTGCCGCTGCGATGTTCTGCGCGACCCGCATGAACATATCCGACGGCTTCTCCAGCGGATGACCGTCCTCGTCCTTCTTGAGGTAGCGCTTCTCCAGTACCTTGAGCGCGTTGGGACTCAGTATTTCGTCAATCGCGCGGGAATAGCCAGTAAGGCCGGCGGCCTCGGTCATCGGGTTCCCCTCTCACAGTCGAGCATCAGATCGTCCGCGCCCACCATCCGCAGTCCGAACACCACATATTGCGGCTCGGCTATCGTAGGACCGTACATGTTGTGCGTCAACGCGATTGTGACGAGCGGCGGGATGGGGCCCCTGTGCGGCAGAAAGACCGCTCGGAAGCCGATACTACCGCTCAGCGGAGAGCGCCCTTTTGCCTGTGCCCAAATGTACGAACGCCGGGCCCGGACCTCAGTCCGAACCCGGCGAGAACGATCAAGAAATGGGCCTACTACCAGAAGCTAGACAGCCTCGACGCGAACCACCTCGGGGATCTGCTCCTTCAACACGCGCTCAACGCCGTTGGCCAGAGTGAGCTGGGACATCGGGCACCCTCTACACGCACCCTGCAGCTGAACCTGCACGACACCGTCCTCGGTGATGTCCACCAACGCCACATCTCCGCCGTCAGCCTGGAGCGCCGGCCGAATCTGATCGAGCACCGTTTGAACTCTTTCCTTATCCACAGTGACCCTCCTCAACGGGGTTATGTTTGTCGAGCGCGCCGAGGGGGGCGCGATCATCGTTCAGCGAGAACTGTACCACAATCCTTACATAACCAGTCAACATTGCCGAAGCACTGTTGTTGCGTCGCCAACAAAGAAGAGTCGTCGGATGTACTCAGCGGCGTCCTACTCTCCCACGGCCTACGCCGCAGTACCATCGGCGCTGGAGGGCTTAACTACCGGGTTCGGAATGGGACCGGGTGTACCCCCTCCGCAATAACCACTGAGCACATCCGACGACTCTCGTCGAACTGCATATTCAATTGAGAACGCCAAACAGAGGTACATTTCTGCACCCTGAATGCTGCATAGCGCGATCACGTCATGGAATGAGATCAAGACCTCGGCCTATTAGTACTGCTCGGCTGAACACATTACTGTGCGTACACCTGCAGCCTATCAACCTCGTAGTCTACGAGGGGCCTTACCAGGTTAACCCTGTGAGAGACCTCATCTTAGGATGGGCTTCCCGCTTAGATGCTTTCAGCGGTTATCCCTGCCGAACGTAGCTAACCAGCGGTGCCGTTGGTCGACAACTGGTACACCAGAGGTTCGTCCATCCCGGTCCTCTCGTACTAGGGACAGATTCCATCAAGTCTCTTACGCCCACGGTGGATAGGGACCGAACTGTCTCACGACGTTCTAAACCCAGCTCGCGTACCGCTTTAAATGGCGAACAGCCATACCCTTGGGACCTACTACAGCCCCAGGATGCGATGAGCCGACATCGAGGTGCCAAACCCTCCCGTCGATGTGGACTCTTGGGGAGGATCAGCCTGTTATCCCCGGAGTACCTTTTATCCGTTGAGCGACGGCCATTCCAC
>CAZIPT010000051.1:0-16647 GCA_964541375.1 uncultured Eubacteriales bacterium | reverse complement strand
CTTCGCGGAAGTGCGTGACCACGGGACGGTCGCGGCCTCCATTACGGCTGCAGAGATCGGGAACCGGGCCCTCGCGACCCTGCACACCATCGACGCCACCGAGACCATCACCCGAATCATCGACTTCTTCCCGCCGTACCAGCACAAGCAGGTCCGTCTGATGATGGCGGCGACCCTCAAAGGCATCATCTCGATGCGGCTGATACCGTCGATCCAGGGCGGGCTCGTGCCGGCAGTCGAGGTGCTGGTCATGACCGGCACCGTGCGTGAGTACATCGGCGACCCGGACAAGACGTACCTGATCCGAGACGCGATGGAAGAGGGCGAGTACTACGGGATGCAGACCTTCGACCAGTCGCTGCTCACCCTCTACCGCGACCAGAAGATCACGCTCGACGACGCGATCGCGATGGCGCACAACGCCAACGACTTCAAGATCAAGATCCGCCAGCTCGGGATCGATCCCAACACTGCGGCCCAGAGCGGCGTCTACTAGTCCCCGTTCCGGGCTGCCAGTCGGCGTGCGGCAATCAGCACGAACCCCGCTCCTGCGAGCGCACCGAGGGTATCCAGGGCCCAGTCGGAGACGTCCGGAGTGCGCATGACCACGAACCGCTGGTGGAACTCGTCGGTGACGCCGTAGGCCGAGGCGATGACCACAGCGGCTACCAGTGCCCGACGCGGCGAGAGGTCCAGACGCAGCGCAATGTAGAGTAGTACCCCCAAGATGAAGTACTCGCCGAGATGCCCCACCTGTGATGGGATGTGTCCGGGGATCTTCGAGCCAGGCACTGATGATCCGAGGAAGATGACTCCGGCCCATGCGACGACGGGCGACCAGAACGCGAATCGGCGCGCGGTTGCGGACATGGAAGCGAGTGCTCCTCGGCTTGGAATAGTGTGGAAGTAGTCTAGCAGGGAGGTCGCGTGTCGCGGAGATGGTCGTTGGTCGCGGTGGTTGTCTCGGCAGCCTGTTTCGGCACGCTTCCGGTGCTCGCACAGCTCGCCTATGACGCTAACGCTACGCCGCTCCCGCTGCTCGCGTGGCGGTTCATGTTCGCCGCGCTGCTGCTCGCCGCCGTCGCTGCGATCGCCGGCCGGCCGAGCTCCCTGCTGGTGCCTCGAAGCGACATGGCCCGCTTCGCCATGCTCGCGATCACCGGCTACGGGGCCGCTTCGGTGTGCTACTTCTTCGCGCTGAAGTTCGCAGATGCGGCCGTCGTCGCAGTGCTCCTCTACGCGTATCCCGCCTTTGTGACGCTGGCGAGCTGGGTGTTCCTGGGCGAGAAGGCGTCGTGGCAGCGTGGTGCGGCGGTTCTGGTGACGTTCCTGGGCTGCGCGATGGTCGTGGGGATGCTGGGTGGGGCGGTCCGGGCGCAGTGGCAGGGAATCGCTTTGGGGCTCGGTGCCGCGGTAGGCTACACGCTGTTCAACCTGCTGTCGCACCGGTGGTTGCCGGGGCGGTCGCAGCTGGTGATGATGACGTACACGTTCGGCATCGCGTCGTTCATGGCGGGAGGGCTCGCGCTGGCCGTGGGGCAGTCGCTCTCCCCGGCGGCCTGGGAGCCACGCGCCTGGTGGCTGATGGCGGCGATCGTGGCCATTCCCACGTTTGCGGCGATCGTGCTCTACCTGCAGGGTATTCGTGGCCTCGGCCCGTCGCAGGCGGCCGTCGTCTCGACGCTTGAGCCGCTCTTCACGATCGCGCTCGTGAGCGTGTTCCTGCCCGCGCAGACCCTGACGACGGTGCAGCTTCTGGGGGCGGGGCTGGTGCTCGCGGGTGTGGTGTGGTCCGAGGTCGCCGGCCGAGCCGCCGAGCCGCTCGCGGCCGTCTAGCCTCGGCTGGCGAGCATTGCGATCACGGCGCTACGGGCGAACCAGCTGGCCGCTACGACGACAGCCTGCGCCCCCCATGCGATGCCGACGTTCCGGGAAGCTTCGCGCCTGCTGTCACCCAGCCGGACAAGCGCCAGCCAGGTGATGACCGCCGAGACGACCCAGGCCAGCGCTCGCAACTCCGGAGTCGCGGCGAACGCGTAGGCCACGAGTCCCAGTGACGACGCGCCGAGCAGAGCCGCGCTGTTGCGAGCTATCCCTCGTCCCGCGTACCTCATCAGAAGCCAACGGGCGACCGCCCAGATGAGGGACTGCGCGCCGGCCCACACCGCCAGCGAGCGCGGCAGTCCCGGAATCGCCAGGGCGATTCCCGCCGCGGCCCCCATCAGGACGCTCGCGCAGCCGATCCAGACGACCGTGCGGCTCAGCAGCCACGGTCGGACAGGGGCGTCGGGATTCTTGGCGGGGAAGAGGCGCATCCAGAGCGGGGCGAGCGCATCACGAAGGCGCGTCACGAGGCGGCGCCACATCTCGAAGAGTTCGGCGAACAGGCCCCCACGCGGGGAGGGCGTGGATTCGGTTTCGGACCTGCGTGCTACCATGTGCGCGCCGCTTTCCGGGCGAGAGGGCTTGTGATACGGCCGGTGGTAAGGGCCCCCGGCTCAAGGATGCTCGACGGCTAGTGTACGCGACCTACTGACCGCGGAAGGCCGACGTGGACCACTATCAGACGCTGCAGGTCATTCGTGACGCCGATCCCGAGGTGATCGAGCGCGCCTACAAGGCGCTGTCGATGAAGCATCATCCGGACCGCGCCAGGCCCGGCGACCAGACCGAGTCCACTCGGCGGATGCAGCGAATCAACGAGGCCTACCGCGTTCTGAAGGATCCGGATCTGCGGCGTCGCTACGACGCGACGCTGCCCCCTCCGGGTGCAAGCGGCTGGGACCAGTTCTGGGACCGGGGGCTCGTGGGTCTCTTCGTCGACCGCTTCACTCCGCGCGCGAGGTAGGGCCCGCTACTTGCCGCGTCCCCGCGTCGCGAAGCGTGCGATGGGCGGCACCTTCAGACCGATCGCCTGCGGGGGACACAGCTCCTGGCAGCAGTAGCAGCGGATGCACAGGCCGTGGTCGAAGACCGGCCCGCCGTCGCCCACCACGATGGCCGCCACCGGGCAGCTCTCCTGGCACTTCTTGCAGCGGGTGCAGTCGCTCGCTCGCTGCAGGTACGGTCGCGCCGTGGTCCAGCCGCGCATCCGCTTGCCCAGCCACACCGGCATCATCGCCGAGAGGTCCTTGGCGGGCAGCTTGAAGCCATCGGGCGCCAGGGCATGCCAGTCTTCGCCGACCACCTCGACCTCGTCGGCCGAGGAAGGACCGATGCCGCGCAGAGAAGCCGCCTTGTTCGAGTAGACCTCCATCGGATCGAGCCCCGCCATCGAACTCGCAATGACGTCGAGCGCGAGGCAGTCCGCCGAGGCGATCACCGCCCCGACCTGCCGAGGCGTCCCACCCGCCGGCCCCTCACCCTCCATGCCGACCACCGCGTCCATGAGCGCGAGTGTGGGTTTGCAGGCCAACATGAGGTCGACGAGCATCGAGCCGAAGTCGGCGCGGTCCGGGACCTTGAGGTGGTACTGGGCCTTCTCAAGTCCGGGGATGCAGCCAAAGAGGTTCTTCACGGCGCCGGTGAACATCATCAGGCCGTGCGTCTTGAACTTTGGAAGCGTGATGAGCACGTCGGTCTCGACGACGGCCGAGCCAAGCGTGAAGGCACTGTAGAGGCCACCACCCTCGTTACTCACACGCGTGCAGGCGTCGTCGAAGAGCAGCAGCGGTACGCCCTCCTCGGCGCACACCGCACCGATGCCGGAGTCTTCCCAGATCTTGCGGACGCCTCCGGCGTTGTTGGGTCCGCCGGGGCTGTCGCCCACGGAGACTTCTCCGCCCGCCTCGCGTGCGAGGCGGATGACCGCGCGCACGAACTCCGGGTGAGTGGTGACCGCGCGCTCCGGTAGCGCCCGCGAGAGGAGGTTCACCTTCAGCAGAACCTTCTGCCCCGGCGAAACGAAAGCCGCCATCCCCCCGAGCGGGGAGAGGGCGGCGGTCAGTGCGGTCGCGACTTCCTGGGGATCGTAGGTCCCGCAGCGGGAGATGCTCACAGTTGCCATGGGCTGCAGTCTACTCCAGAGCCGCGTTGTTCGGCATCCTGCGAGCGTCGAGGCTAGGCCTGCGCGGCCTCACGCTCGGCGAGCTTGTTGGTCACCGCCCGCATGATTGCCGGGTAGCTGACGGCACCGTCGTAGAGTGGCACGCCGTCTACGACCGTGACCGGGTAGAGCAGGCCGCGCGTCTCGATCTCGGCTACGACCGCCTCGTGCGCAGCGCGCACGTCGGCTTCGTCCACGTTGTGATACACGACCTTGGCGTCACCGCTGAAGCGGCGATCCAGCTCGGCGGCGACGATCGCTGTGATCTCCTCCGGAGACCACGAAGGACCTCAACCACCCGAGAAGCAGTCGGTGGTACTGGGAACGTCGAAGACCTCTACGATGATCGGCTCAGACATGGGTCCGCCCTCTCTACTTGAACTGGATGGCGCCCATGGGGCACACGCGCATGCACGCGCCGCATCCGGTGCACTTCTCTTCTACCACTTTGTAAGCGATTCCGTTCTCCACGATGGCACCTTTGGGACACGACCGGCGTGCCGGGCAGTACGGGCTGTTGTCGCATCTGGCTTCCAGAATGGTGACGAGCGGCATATCTCGATCCTTCTTCTCGGCGCGTTGTCTGGCGTATCCGACTAGCGAGCGTAGTGCCACAATACCCTATGGGGTATGTTGTGGGCAACCCCATTCGACCGATTCTGTGACTGGTACTATGTGGCAGAACAGACGAACTCGGCGAAGAGGTGCGCGTGTGAAGCGGAGAACGGGAGCCACGAGCAGGCGCTTGAGACTGGTGATGCTCAGCACGGGCGCGGTGATCGGACTTGTGTTTCCGATCGTGTCACTGCTCCTCATGACGCCTAAGAGTCTTCCCGCCATGGCGGTGTTCTCGGCGCTCTGCGTTGCGGCAGGTGTCGGGCTGGGCTGGACCTGCTACCTGATCGCGATCCGCGTCGCCGAAAGAGAGATCGCCGGAATCCTTGCCAAGGCCGACAAGCGCCTCGGGCTTGACGTCGACGAAGAGGGCGACCTCGATCAGATGGCGGTCGAGATCGACCGGCTCTTCGGCAACCTGTCGCGCCAGCTCGAGCAGGTCAAGGCCGTCAACGACGAGATCCGCTCGCTGACGGGCAAGGTGCTCTCGGCCACAGACGAGCAGGCGTCGGGTGCGGCCCAGCAGGCTGCGGCGGTTGCGCAGACCTCGGCGACCGTCGAGGAGCTCGCGCAGACCTCTCGGCAGATCGCCGACAACTCGCAGTCGGTCGCGGCGACCGCGGAGCGCACGCTGGCCAGCGCCGAGGAGGGCATGCAGTCGGTCGCCGACACCGCCGAGGGCATCGAGGAGATCCGCCAGAGCACGCAGGTGGCCTCCGACCGCATCCTGGCGCTTGGCGAGCGCAGCCAAGAGATCGGCCGCGTGCTCGTCATCATCGATGACATCGCCGAGCAGACCAAGATCCTGGCGCTCAACGCGGCCATCGAGGCTGCGCGGGCCGGAGAGGCGGGCAGGGGCTTCTCGGTAGTTGCCGAGGAGATCCGCAAGCTTGCCGACTCGGTCACCGAGTCGACGAGCGAGATCGGCGTGGTCGTCCGCGAGATCCAGTCGTCGGCCTCGTCCCTGGTGATGTCGACCGAACGCGCGACGCGCAAGGTCGAGGAGGGCAAGCTGCTCGCTCGGCGCACCGCCGATTCGCTCGACACGATCGTGCAGCAGGTCGAAGAGACCACCGACTCCGCCAAGCAGATCTCGGTCGCCACTCGTCAGCAGCGCACCGCGTCTGACCAGGTGGTCGTTTCGATGCGTGAGATGGCGGTCGTGTCGACACAGGCAGCCGAGACATCTCGCAGGATCCAGAGCGCGATCCTGGAGCTCGACCGTCTCGCGGATTCGCTCACCCGGCGATAGCCGGGACGTTCCAGCGCGGGCCGAAGCGCGGGCCGAAGCGCGTCACTCCCGACCATTCTGCATCTTGGCGGCAGGACGCTGGCGCACTCTGTCGAACGCACAGGAAGAAGAGGGAGTGTGCCCGGCGTTGTCGCCGGGTTCGCGTTCATATATCTTTCTTCAGACAGGGTGGGGGAGAGGGGTCTGCTGACTCCCTTGCGGCAATACCGTGACAGTCAAAGCAAGGAGAGAGCGTATGCCGAAGATCTCGTTGGCAGGGTTCAAGGACCCGGCCTCCCGCCCCCGCTACATCATCTGGTCGCTTGTCATCATTCTGGTGATCGCGGGGGTCATGATCCCGGTACTGGGAATCACTTCGACCCGCTGGTTCTGCGCCGAGAGCTGCCACAAGGTTCAGGACGACAGCATCATTGCCTACCAGCACTCGGCACACTCCGAGGTCAGCTGCATGTCATGCCACATGCCGGTTGCCGCCAACCCGGTGATCTTCCTCATGCATAAAGCGAAGGCCCTTGGTGAGCTGGTCAAGACGGTCACCAACGACTACGAATTGCCGCTCAATCCAGAGAGCGAATACGCCCTCACGATGTCCGAGGACCACTGCACGCAGTGCCACAGCCCTTCGACGCGCAAGTTCACGCCGTCAGAGGGCATCATCATCGACCACAAGGTGCACCAGGAGAAGGCAGTCGCTTGTCCGCTGTGTCACAACCGCACGGCGCACGTAGAGGACTTCACGCTCACCCTTAAGAACCCAGACGGCTCACCGAGCCACAAGCACCTGGACTTCATGAAGATGACCGCCTGCTTCCGCTGCCACGGCCTTGAGGAGAAAGCTCCTGCACCGGGCAAGTGCGAGGCGTGCCATCCCGCCGGATTCAACCTTCGCCCGCCGAGCCACGAGGCCACCGGCGCGTTCGTCGCCAAGCACGCCGAGATCGCGATCGAAGTCGACAAAGAGGTCAAGAAGACGCTTGACGAAACCGGGCAGGAACCGGTCACAGGCGTGCGGAAGGCCGAGTTCGAAGAGGTATCGAAGCAAGGCGGCACAGAGACAGAGATGGTGGGAGAGATCATCCCGCCCGTTGGAGCCATCAACGAGTGCAGTACCTGTCACAAGGAGACATTCTGCCTCGCGTGTCACGGCACGCCCATGCCGCACTCCGAGGAGTTCAAGGAGCCTAAGGACGCGAAGGATCCCAAGGGGCATCCGGTGGTCTCGAAGCTCATGCCCGACAAGTGCGTGATGTGCCACACCAAGGCGGAGCCGAACTTCTGCAACGAGTGCCACCACGGCACGAAGGTCGACTACAAGTACGATCCCGCCCAGCCGTGGACGCAGCAGCACCCCAAGGCCGTCGAGAAGTCGGGGCTCAAGTCGTGCCTGGGCAAGTGCCACGTCGTCAAGTTCTGTGCCGATTGCCACACGGCCAACAAGGTGTTCCCGGCGTCGCACAAGCAGCCGTACTGGACGCATCCTCAGACGCCCACGGTCACCAAGTACGGATCGCGGGCCGCGTCAGCGACGGCGGTTCACTCGGTGACGGCGCAGAAGTCCACCGAGCAGTGCGAGGTATGCCACGGAACCGGCGGCATCAACGCGCCGTTCTGCAAGGCGTGCCACAAGCTCGAGATGCCTCACTCCAAGGAGTTCAAGCAGTTCCACGCCAAGACCGGCCGACAGGATCCTCAGGTCTGCCTGAACTGCCATGGATGGCCGCAGTTGTGCAGCAACTGCCATCACGTCGGATCCTCGACGACTGTTCCTTGGCTCAAGGTCCATGGAACCTCGGTGACCCAGAACGGCGCAGGCGGATGCGTCGCCAAGTGCCACAAGCAGGCCGACTGCGTCGCTTGTCACTCGGCTCGAAAGGTCGTTCCCGCGTCGCACAAGGCACCGGGCTTCATCAAGGCCCCGGGCGCCGACCTTGGCGCGCACGCGGCGCTCTACAAGAAGGAGTCGACCGTCTGCACCTACTGCCACACCGGCGACGCAGCCAACCTGCCGAACTCGCCGTTCTGCATGGGTTGCCACAAGGTGGAAATGCCTCACCCGAGCGGCTTCGGCATGAAAGACCCCAAGGCCGCACCTTCAGTGGCCAACGCCGGCACGCACGCACAGCTGATCACTAGCGGCAAAGCTACGCAGGCAAGCTGTCTTGCCTGCCATGAGGTCTCTTCGTGCAACGCCTGCCACCACAAGGGCTCCGTGACCGACCAGCCATGGATGCGCTACCACCCGACCGTGGTCAAGGCGGGCGGCGCCAACGCGTGCTTCGAATGCCACAAGGAGACCGAATGCTCCAACTGCCATGTCAATCTTGCGAAGAGAGGCCTGCTTAAGTAGGGCGAGTCACTCACGCGGACACGAAGCGGGGCCCGGCCGATAACGGCCGGGCCCCTTGCTTTCGAGCGGTTTTGCCGGCCGGGCACCCTCGCGCCGTGCCTGCGACGATGGCGCCTTTGCGCTCGGATACCGGGAGTGTTAGCATAGCGCCTCGCCGGGATGTGGCTCAGCTTGGTAGAGCGCTCGGTTCGGGACCGAGAGGTCGTGGGTTCGAATCCCGCCATCCCGACCATCCGGACACTTGACGGCAGGCCGCCTCCGCGGCCTGCCGTTCGGCTATCGAGGCGGTGCGTGTGATCCAGGCGTTTCTTCACTGGCTCGGCTTCGGTCTGTGCCACCAGCTTCCCGAGCGTTCGTTCTTTGGCGGAGGCGTGCAGGTCCCCGTCTGCGCGCGAGATACGGGGATCTATCTGGGATTCATGATCTCGCTTGTCTTTATCTCGGCGATCCACAGAAGAAGCCGGCCGAGGGAGTTTCCGGCACCGCCCGGATGGATTGCGATCGCGCTCATGATCGGGGCGATGGGCATCGACGGCGTGAGCTCGTACGCGGGATTCCGCACCACCACCAACGACCTTCGCTTGATCACCGGGCTGCTGGCCGGATACGCGATTGCTGCGCTGCTGACGCCCATGCTCAACGACGAACTCTGGCGCACGGGCAGCAAGGAGCGAGTGCTCGACCCCCCTTGGCGACTTCTCGCATGGCTTGGCACGGTGCCTGTGGCCTTCGTCGCCATCCGGTACGGGGCGCCCTGGCTTGGAATCGGGTACCCGCTCATCGTTGCGGCGACGATTGTGATCACGCTGACCTCCGTGAACCTGGTGATGGTGTGCCTGATGCCTCCGTTCGAGCGCAAGGCCGATCGCCTGACCGACGCATGGGTCGCGATCCTGGTCGCTGTGGCGATGTCGCTCCTTGAGATCTGGCTGTCCGGGCTGCTTCGCCTGTGGCTTGAGTCGATTGTGGCCCGTCTGTCGTAGTCCCTCCGCGAGGAGCCGTGTCAGAGCCTGTCGGTAGTATCTCTGCGAACACACGTTCGTAGGAGGTCATCGATGGGAACCCGTAAGGCACCCACGCTCGCAGCGGCACTGGATCGGCTGGAGTTGAAGGCGGTCGAGAGCGACATTTCTACCGAGGTCGCGTCGACGGCTCGGCGAGCAACACTGCGCTCGCTTGGCCGCTCGCTCTCTGAGCCGCTGACGCCGCTCGACGAGCGGCGGGTCGAAGCGTATTTCTCGGCGGTTGTCAGGCGGAGGGCGGTTCGGCGTGGCCAGCCGACCCGCGGGGCCGCGCGTATCGTCGTCGCTGCGGTCGTGGAGGATCTGCGTGCCTCCGGCAGAGACGGCGCTGCGATCTGGGAGCAGCTGCAACGGGGCTGGAGCGACTCCGTCCCCGGGGACGTGCTCGAGGAGTACCGGCTCAGGCTCTGCGGCTAGGTCGATCGCGTGCCTCGGGCTATCTGGCTCCAACGAAGAGCACGCCGCCCTGCTCGTCCAGCACCCAGACGCGCTTGGTGGTCAGCTTGCCCTTTGGGGGGCCGGCGGCTTCGATCATCACTATGGCCGGCTTGCCGTTGAACGAGGCTCGCTCCACATACATGGGGACGCCCCGTGTTTCCGCGGAGAACGTCTTGGTGAGCAAGTCGGCAACGGGCACTGCCCGCCCGCCGCGGGAGCGAAGGGTGGTCAGTGCGTCGTGCCGCAGTTCGGCGGCCCGATCGCTACCTGTGTCAGCGAGCTTCGAAGAGTCGATGCCGGCGGTGAGCGTCATGACCGACGACTCGGTGTAGGAGCCGTTGGAGTCCACGAATGTCGCCCCTTGAGACGAGCAGCCCGCCACGACGGCCGTGAGAGCCGCAAGCAGTGCGATCGTGGCCGCTCTGTAAGACGTTCTGAGACCGGGCAAGGCAACCTCCGTAACTCGGGTACTACCATACTAGAATAGGCGAGTGACGCCCCGGCCACAGTCCATCAAGGAGTCCCCCGTGGTTTCCATCATCGGCTTCATCTCGGACTTCGGGCTCGAAGACACGTGGGTCGGCGTTTGTCATGCCGTGATCTATCGTGCCTGTCCGTTGGCGCGCATCGTCGACCTGGGACACCAGATTCCGGCGTTCGATATTCGAAAGGGCGCCGCCACCGCGGCCGGTGGCGTGTACCAGATTCCTGAGGCCATTCACCTTGTCGTCGTCGATCCCGGTGTCGGCGGAGGGCGCCGCGACCTGTGCATCGTCACGGAGAACGGAACCCGACTCGTTGGGCCCGATAACGGAGTCCTGCTTCCGGCCGCTGCACGAGCCGGGGGCATCAAGCTGGCTATCGCCCTCGATGCCGAGAAGATCGACCGTGATGCCCCTCTTCCCACCTTCCACGCCCGCGACGTGCTCGCGCCTGCCGCGGCCGCACTGGCCTGCGGGGTTGAGCCCAGCGCTCTCGGCACCCCGGTGGATCCCGACTCACTGGAGCCCGCGCCGTTCGGGCCCTATTCACTCGAAGGCGAGTACGTCAACGGCGAGACTCTGGAGGCCGATCGTTTCGGTTCGCTGCGGTTCAACATCCCTGCCGAGGACCTGGATCGGCTCGGACTGCGGGCCCCTCGGCTCGAAATCGGCATAGGGCACAACTCGCTGAGCGTTCCCTTTGCCGCCACCTACGCAGATGTGCCGGAAGGAGAGCCGGTGGCGCTTGTGGACTCGTCCGGCTGGCTCACTCTTGCGGTCAACACCGGCAGCGCTGCAGGGAGATATGGCGTGTCGCCCGGTGCGCGGGTCAAAGTGCGTGCGCTCGACTGACGGGCGTGTCAGACCTCGGCAGTAGGGTCTGTCTTGAAGACAGAGTCTGGCTGAAGGGGTCGTGGACGATGAAGCGCTGCTACGTGAATGAGCTTGCCGCCGGCGCGAAGGTCGATGCCTTGTTCGCTTTGCGGACCAAGGAGATCCGCGCCACCAGAGCGGCTGAGGCGTATCTCTCGCTCGAGATCGCTGACCGAACAGGCCAGATTCCCGCGGTGTTCTTCAGGCCGTCCCCGGACGCTTCGGCGATACCGGTGGGAACCGTGGTGCGGGTGCGTGGCACTGTCACGAGCTTCCGGGGGGCGAAGCGCGTCTCGATCGACTCGATGAGCGCCGCTTCGTCCTGGAACGCCGAAGACATGCTTGCTTCGGGCCCGCGGTCAACTGAAGAGCTGGTCGCGGAACTGAAGGGCTTGGTGCGCTCGGTCAGTGACCCTGATATGCGCCGCGTGCTGGGAGCGGTGTTCGGCGACAAGCCGTTCTTCGAGCGGTTCACCACTTGTCCCGGCGCCCAGTCCCACCATCACGCCTATCTGGGTGGGCTCATGGAGCACACCGTCGCCGTCGCCGCACTCTGTGCATCCCTCGGGGAGCAGTACCCGCGCGTGGACCGCGACCTGCTTGTGGCGGCTGCGTTGCTCCACGACATCGGAAAGGTCGACGAACTGTCGTTTGGTGTCTCGATCGCCTACACCGATCCCGGCCGACTGCTTGGACACGTCGTCCTGGGTTTGAACCGGCTTCATGACGCTGTGACTCGCGGCAGGCTCAGGGTGTCTTCCGTGAGGCTGGCGCATCTGGAGCACGCGATCGTCTCCCATCACGGTGAGCTTGAATGGGGCTCGCCAAAGAGGCCGTCGACCTTCGAAGCGCTCCTACTCCATCACGCCGACAACCTCGATGCCAAGGCGGCGGGCTTCTCGGCGCTGCTGGCCGGAGCGGCGAGAGCGGACGAGGCTTGGACCGATGCCGGCAACCTGTTCAGAAGGCCGCTCTACGCGCCACGACCTGCCGAGGACGACCGGCCTCACCATCTCGATGAAGACTCACAGTACTCGCAAAGGTCGGCCTAGAGACTCCGCTTTTGTGACGGATAGCGCTGCCGGGGCAGGTATCCTCTAGAATCGCAGGAGCGCCCTGACGGGCGCGTGCTCATACATCCGTCCCGAGGAGTGAACCAGCATGCCCGAGTATCCGCAGGCCGAAATCGGCGTCTTTGGTGGCAGCGGCTTTTACGAACTGCTCAGCGATCCGCGCGAGCACAAGGTCAACACGCCGTTCGGCGCACCTTCGTCGGCAGTGATGGTTGGCGAGATTGGTGGACGCACCGTCGCGTTTCTGCCCCGTCACGGCAAGGACCATTCGCTTCCGCCGCACGTGATCAACTATCGCGCGAACCTGTGGGCGATGAAGGAGCTGGGCGTAAGCCAGATCATCGGTCCCAACGCGTGTGGGTCTCTTCAGGCCGAAATCGAGCCGGGGCATTTCGTCATCTGCGACCAGTTCGTAGATCGTACGTGGGGCCGCAAGGACACCTTCTACGATGGTCCGATCACCACCCACGTCTCCTCTGCAGACCCGTACTGCCCAAACATGCGCCAAACCGCCATCGACCAGGCCGCGGCGCTCGGGATCACCGCTCATTCCACAGGCACTGTCGTCGTCATCCAAGGCCCCAGGTTCTCGACCCGGTCCGAGTCTAAGTGGTTCGCCTCCCAGGGCTGGGAGGTCATCAACATGACTCAGTATCCCGAGGCGTATCTGGCTCGCGAGCTTGAGATCTGCTACGTCAACATATCCCTCATCACGGATCACGCCGCCGGTACCGAGGGCGCCGAGCCGGTTTCCAACGAAGAGGTCATCCGCGTGTTCAACGAGAACAACAGCCGGGTCAAGGAGCTCATCTACGGCATGATTCCTGCGCTTCCGTCGGTACGTGACTGCTCGTGCGCGCATGCGCTTGAGGGAGCCGCATTCTAGATACCCGGGTCAGCCCGGTTCCGGGATTGCGCAGCGAACCGGTTGGCATTCTGCTTGAGGGAGAGTCTTGGTCGGCATACCGTCTTGGCGGCTTGGGAAGATCTTCGGCATTCCGTTCGAGGTGAACCTGAGCTGGATAATCATCTTCGGGCTCGTGGCTTTCACCCTGAGCACGGGATACTACCCGCAGGTCGAAGGCGCCGTCGCCTCGCCCACGTGGCTCTATTGGGCGCTCGGTGTCGTTACGTCGCTGCTCTTCTTCGCGTCCATCCTTGCGCACGAGCTGAGCCATTCGCTGGTGATGCTGGCGAGCGGGGGCCGCGTCGACAAGATCACGTTGTTCATCTTCGGGGGTGTCGCCGAGATCACCGACGAGCCGCAGTCCCCCGGCAAGGAGTTCCTGATGGCCGCCGCCGGCCCGGCGATGAGCCTCCTGATCGCGGGCGTCTGCTACCTCGGCTTCGCTGTCGCGTCGTCCGCGGGGCTTGCCTGGTGGCTCATCGCGCCTCTGGGCTACCTCGGCAGCATCAATCTGCTCGTCGCTGTCTTCAACCTACTCCCGGGCTTCCCGCTGGACGGGGGTCGCGTATTGCGCTCGATCCTGTGGGCGCTGACCGGCGACGTACTGAAGGCGACCAAGTGGGCCGCCCGCTGCGGGCAGCTGATCGGGTGGTCGATGGTCGGCTTGGCCGTCGTCACCGCTCTTCAGGGCAAGAACGACTTCATCTGGTTTGGGCTTGTCGGCTGGTTCATCGCCTGGCTTGCTGGCGCCTCGTATCGCCAGCAGCAGGTTCGGTCGCGTCTCGAGGGCATCGCCGTCGGGCAGATCATGACGCCTCATCCCGAGTACGTCTCGGGGGACATCTCTCTGGAACAGCTCGCTCACGAGCACTTTCTCGGCGCCGACCATAGTCGCTATCCCGTGCTCTACGAGGGCCAGATCGTCGGCGTCGTATCGCTGCCGGACGCTAAGTCGGTTGCCCGGGCGGACTGGCCCTACGTTCAGGTCATCGAGGTCACTGATCGTGATCTTTCACGGCTGAGCGTACTCGCCGAGACCCCCGTGAAGGACCTGCTTCCCCGCCTCGCAGGGCAGGAGACCGGGGCCATCCTGGTCGTATCGGAGGGCAGGCTCGCGGGGATCGTCACCCGCGCCGACGTGATGTCGGTCTTGCAGGAACCGGCGCTCTGAGCCCTCGCGCGAGCCCTTGTATCAGCTTGTAACACTTGTTACGATATTTTCGGTACTCGGCAACGATTTGAGGTTCCTTTCGTGGCTTCAGCCGCACACGATCCGCGCATCCCTCACGGCGTCATCGAGCGCCTTCCTTCCTATCTCAACGCCCTGCTCCACCTGCGCGAAGAGGGGGGCCAGACGGTCTCCTCGGCAAGGATCTCAGAGATGGCTGAGGTCAATGCCGCGCAGATCCGGCGCGATCTTGCCTACTTCGGCCAGTTTGGCAAGCGCGGCGTCGGCTACGACATACAGCTGCTTGCGGACCGCATACAGCACATTCTGGGCTCCGACCACGTGCAACGAATCGCAATCGTCGGGGCGGGCAATCTCGGTTCGGCAATCGCGCAGTACGACGGCTTGCGGGCGCGGGGCTTCGTGGTCTCGGCGCTCTTCGACAGCGACCCACGCAAGGTGGGGCTGAAGGTGGGCGACCTCATCGTGCGCGCCACCGGGGAGCTGGAGCGGGTCGTCAACGAGCAATCCATACGGTTCGGAGTCATAGCGGTCCCCGCCGACGGGGCCCAGCACGTCGCCGACCTCTTGAGCGCGGCGGGCGTGCGCGTGATCGTCAACTACTCGACAGCGTTCCTTACCGTCCCGGGCAACGTCACCCTGCACAACACGGACCCTGTCCGCGAGTTGCTTCATACGCTCTACTATTTGTCACGCGCCGAGGTCGTGGCGAGCGCGTAAGTTTCGGTGGTACGCTACTCGCTAGACATCACGCGGTCGACCGGTGTCGGCCGAACCCGGAGTACACGGAGGAATACGGATGATTTCCACCCCGATCTTTGCAATCGCGCTTCCCTTCCTCGGCGGTATCGGTGCCCCCGAGCTGATTATCGTTCTGGTCATTGTTCTGATTCTCTTTGGGCCCAAGCGTCTGCCTGCCCTGGGCAAGTCCATCGGCAAGACCTTCAAGTCGCTCAAGGACGGTATCGACGGCAAGCTTGACGAGGTGGACGAGGACGACACGAGCGTCGACGCAACCGCCAAGAAGGCCGAGCCAGCAGCCGCCGAGTCCAAGAAGGCGGCGGACAAGCCGGCCGCCAGCGACTCCGACGAGTAGTAGCACCCTCAGGTAGCGACCTTCTGACGCGCGGCGGGGCACCGGGAACACGGGTTCCCGTCTTGCCAGCGCCGCGCGTTCGTATATACTCTCGTGGACATTCTGGCGGGCTGCCCGACGAGTCATTCGGGGCAGCCCTCCCCATTAGCCTGACCCGCCGCCCGGTTCCTCAATCGATCGAAACGGGAGTTACTGAATGAACACAGACATCGCGCTCACACCAGCTGGCCAGATCAAGCTGGAGGAGGAGCTTCGGCACCTTGAGACGGTTCGTCGCCGAGAGGTGGGGGAGCGCATCAAGGAGGCAAAGGAGTTCGGCGATATCTCCGAGAACTCCGAGTACGACGACGCCAAGAACGAGCAGGCGTGGGTCGAGAGCCGCATCATTGAGGTCACGCAGATTCTCGCGCGTGCCACCGTCGTGGACGCTCCCACCAGGAGTGACAAGGTGACTCTGGGCAGCAAGGTCAAGCTCGAGTCGGCAACCGGAGTGACCGTCTACCAGGTCGTGGGCTCCGCAGAGGCGGATCCGGCAAACGACAAGATCTCCAACGAGTCACCGGTCGGACATGCCATCATGGGCCGCAAGAAGGGCGATGCCGTCAAGGTGACGACGCCCTCCGGCAAGGTAATCGAGTACAAGATCCTCGCGATCAGCCGCTGATTCGTATGGCTGACGACGCGACCGCAGGAACTTCGCCGGCGCCTGACGACGATCCGTTCGCCGTTCGCAGAGCGAAGCTTGACTCGCTTCGCGCCGCCGGGATCGAGCCGTACCGCGATCGCTACGATGTCACCGCGCACGCTGCCGGGCTCGTCGATCGCTACGCGGACCTCGAGCCGGGCACCGACACCGAAGACGTGGTGTCCGTTGCCGGCAGAGTCGTAGCCGCGCGTGACCAAGGCAAGATCGTCTTCCTCGTGGTACGCGACTCCACCGGAGACGTCCAGCTCTTCACCCGCGTCAACGTACTCGGCGACGAGGCCTTTGCTGCCGTCAAGGAGCTTGACCTGGGGGACTGGGTGGGAGCCACCGGCACCGTTCTGCGGACCCGCCGAGGAGAGCTCTCCATCGCGCCGACCGAGGTCACGCTGCTCTCCAAGTCGCTTCGGCCGCTTCCTGAGAAGTACCACGGGTTGTCCGATACTGAGACCCGCTACCGCCAGCGCTACGTCGACCTCATCGCGAATCCCGAGGTCCGCACCGTCTTCGAGACGCGCTTCAAGATCATCTCGGCGTTGCGGCGGTACATGGACGCGCAGGGGTTCCTCGAAGTCGAGACGCCGATGCTGCATCCCATTCCCGGT
>CAZIPT010000050.1:0-16881 GCA_964541375.1 uncultured Eubacteriales bacterium | reverse complement strand
AGGTTTGTCCTCGGCGGCCGCCTTCTCGAAAGCTTCCGGCCCCCAGGAGAACCAGTCGACGGGGTTCTCGGCGTGCTGGAGCAGGTAGGGACTTGTCTCCCCGGCGAGCCGGTTGGGCATCTGTGACCTCCTGATATGGTCGTGCGACGCGCGATCGGCACTGCGGAGGCCGAGTTCGCGTGCGACCCAAGCGCCGGCGCCTGGCCGACTCGCGGTGTGGGTCCGGCGGGTCGGGTATATCACACATCCGGCGCGGAGGCCGAACGGGGGGCGCTACGGTCTTGGGGAACGACCTCTGCCTAGGCGTAGAGCCGGTCGACAGGCTTCGTTAAATTCCTGACGTAATTCTGATTAAGGTCGGGGCCGTGGGGGAGTATCCCTGTATCGAGCGAAATCTGCTCACCGGATGGGGGTCCACTATGGCGCGACGAGGCAAGGCGCTCCTCTGGGTGATCGTGGGGCTGGCGATCGTGTTTGCCCTGGGCGCCTACAACAAGTCGATTGCTGCAGGCGAGCGCGGCAGCTTCGTGATGAACTATCCGGCGGCGGGTGCCGCATGCGGCGGACCTTCGCCGAGAGCGCTGACCGGCGTGGTGCGCATTCCGCTGGACAAACGCGGGGCCATCAAGCAGGCGATCCAGCCCGGGACCATCGAGGTCGCGTCCCACGTGGTTTCGAACGTCGGCGACGTCCCGCGGCGCATCCGCTTTGAGACGAAAGGTCTTCCCGCTGACACGGAGTACCACTCAAGAGACAAGGCATGGAACCCGATCAGCCGCGAGATCGAGCGAGACATCGCACCGGGCGAGGCGGTCGACTTTGGGATGCTGGTCAAGCTGCCGGATCCGCTCCCGGCGCGGTCCATGGTGATGAGCGGGACAATCTACGTTGTCGATACGCGAAGCGGCAGACGGATCAGCGAGCTACCTGTCCACTTCGAGCGGGCCGGATTCCCCCAGGCGGCAGGTGACTGCTGTGCACCCTAAGAATCCGCTCGCGGCCAATCGACTCAAACGCCTGGGCTTCTTCGCGCTCGGCCTGGTCCTCTTCTACGCGCCATTTGCCCTACTGGTTCGCGGGTTTGGAGCGTTGTTCCCGGCCTCAACCGCGGGGACCTCAATCGCTGACGCACATGGCGCTTGCCTGAGAATGCCGCTGGGCTGGCTCACGCAGCCGTGGATGTGGCCCACGCTTGGCAGTAGCCCGATCGCGTGGCTGCCGATCGCGGTGCTGCCCCTCGCGGCGGTGGCGGTCGGGCCTCTGTTCTGTGGGTGGCTGTGTCCCGCCGGCGCCCTGCCCGAGTACCTGAGCCGGGCAGTTCCGGATCGGCTCAAGTTCGACTTCAAGGACAGGGTCGACATTGTCCCGCTCCGGTACGGGTTCTTCGCCGGTATTCTCTTCGTCCCGTTCGTGTCGTCATCCATCTGCTGCTCTCTGTGCAACTTCAATCAGATGCAGAATCTGGTAAGCGGAGTCTTTGGCAACTTCTCGGGGTTCGCCTACTTCAGCACCATGGGTGTGATCGCGGCAACGGTCTGGATCGTCCCGTTGGGACTCTTCACAAAGGGCGGGCGGGGATGGTGCATGTTCCTCTGCCCTGCGGGGGCCATTATGGGTCTTGCTTCCTGGGCCTCGGCGAAGCTCCCTTGGGGCCTCCGGGTTCGGAGTAACGCCGAGAACTGCACCGGTTGCGGCACGTGCGAGGACGTCTGCCCGATGAGAGCAACCACCGCCGCCGAGGACGAACCGCCGACCATCAGCCGACATCTCTGCATCCAGTGCCAGGACTGCGTCAGTGCCTGCCCCTCGGGCGCGCTCGAGTATCGGAAGCCGTCGTGAGCGGGCAGGCCAAAGCGCGGGCAGCCTCGTTCTTCGCTGCGGCCGGCGCTATCGGTGTCGCCGGGCTACTTGCGCGAGCATGTCCGGGCGCGTGCACTTCATGTGCGACCTGCGCCTCGACGCTGATGCCGATGGGCGCCTCGGCAGCCGCGGTCGGTACCGCACTGGCGAGTTCAGCCGGCCTGCGTGCTCGGCGACAGCGCAGGGAGCGCGAGGACGCTTCGGCTGCCAACTCCAGCGGCCCTCAACGACTCTAACCATCAACGTGACGTTGAGACTCATGCAGGTAGGCCGCCGTTGCACGGCCCGGGCTACCTGCATGAGTGCCGCCGCTCATCACTAGACGACTCGACGAACGGCGCGCCGTGGTCAGGGAAGAAAAGCCAGCCCTGACCAGCGGTTATTGCTGTTCCACTCCAGGGCTCCCCGGTCTTCACACAAATACCGCAGCCCAGACCCACGGTTGGCGCGGCTCTTGCGTTATCGCGCGCCGGCGGGCACATTCCCGCGGATTGGACGGCCGTGCATAGCAGGAATTCTATAGAGCCCGCAGGGTGGGTTGCGGTTCTCATGGGCGCGCTCGTAGGAGCGGCGCTGATTCTTTCGATTTCTGCTTCGGTGGCGCTGGCGTCTTCACCGCACGTGGACGAGGGAATCGACACCTCAACGTGTGCCGCCTGCCATGCCGCCCACACGGCGATCAGCCCGAGACTCATTCGTCATGTCGGCACGGATCCCGCTTTCGTGAGCGTATGTCTTGCCTGTCACGACGGAACGACTCCCGACGCCGCTAACGTCGTGAGCGGGACTCCCGACTCCTTCGGCCTCGTCAGTGGTCACTCGCTCACGGTCGCCTCTCCCGGAACCGTCAAGATCGAGGGATGCGCGACGTGCCACGACACACACGGCACCGTCGAGCAGGGCGGGCGAATGATTCCCGCAAAGACCATCAACGGTGTGTCCGTGACTTCCGCAGGAAAGCAGCTGTGCCTCGCATGCCACTCGTCGTCGGACGCATGGTACGGACCGGGCTATCCGTCGACTTCCGCTCCGACCCGCGACGCTACGGGTTTCCCGGTTGCAGGCACGTGGCCCGGGCCCGCCACCTACGCGTCATCGACCAACGCCCATCGCCTGCTTCCCGAAACCACGATCACCGTCGGTGCCGGTTCCCCCCAGCCCCGCGAAGCGGGTGATTGCCGGTACTGTCATGCGTCTCACCGGGGTGCCAACACCTACGACAGCCTACTGTCGACGTTCACTGTTCCGACGCTGGCAACTCTGGGGGCCGACAAGGCTGACGGGTCCTACGCCGACCTGTGCTTAAAGTGCCACGGCGGAGTCAAGCCATCCGGTTTCGCGACCACGCCGGTGGATATTCGAAGCTTCGTTACGTCCAGTAGCCCGTCGGCCGGGCACTCCATAGTCACATCCGGTGGCCTGCTGCCGGTCGGCTCACCGCTCCCGTGCTTTGAATGCCACAACCCCCACGGATCCGCTCGTGGCAACGGCGCACTTCTGTCCGACGAACGCGGCACCTCGCTCGGAACGACTACCGCCGCAGGCGTTCGAACCTTCTGCTTCACCTGTCACACCACCGCTGGCTCCACTCCCGCGGGCTGGGACAGTGCGGCCGGCGCCTACACCGTCGTCACGGCGACGGACAAGGTGGTCGGGCTCCCGCGTGACGGCGGTGTCCTGCACCTTTCCGCGCAAGCCGGGCACGCCCAAGGCGACACCGAATCGTGCTACACGTGCCACGGCAGCGACTACACCGCCGGTGGCAACAATGTTCACAATCCGGCGGCAACGACGCTGTTCGGCGGGCTCGGCATCGCTTCGGTGGGCGCCTCGGACACCGTGCCGCCGATAACCACGGCTGACCTTAGCCTGGCTTCGTCTGGCCAAGTGTCGCTCAGCGCGATGGACACCGGCTCTGGCGTCGCTTTCACCTACTTCACGCTCGACGGCGGGGGCCTCAACGTCGGCACTCAGGTTCTGGTATCCATTGAGGGGACGTACACCCTGCAGTATTGGTCGACAGACGTGGCAGGCAACGTGGAGGCGCCAAACACCGCCGTCTTCCATGTCGATCGGACTCCTCCGGTGACAACCAGCGATGCGGTGGCGAGTTATGCGGGCACCGCCACCATTTCTCTGACCGCGGTCGACGAGCCGGGCGGATCCGGTGTTGCCGCCACCTATTCGCGGTTGGACGGGGGACAAGAGACCACCCTCGGCGTAGTGACTACGGACCTGCTCGGCGATCACGCGCTCGTGTTCTGGTCCGTCGACAACGCCGGCAACATCGAGGCCGCGCACACGGCGACCTTCACGGTAACGGCAGGGCCCATCGTGCAGGCCGCGCCGGGGACAGGACTCTCGGTGCTGTATCCGCTCCTGGTATCTCGAACCATCTCCGGGCTGGGTTTGGTAGAGCCGGGTTGGACGATTCCGGAGATAGTCGGTATGCGGCCGCCCGACGGATTCAGACCCGCGGCCCTATCGGCGTCGAGGTTCACCTAGTCCTTCTGGCGCGTCCACTCGTCGCATGTGCGCCGCACCACTCCGAATTCTGGCAACCGGGTATACTCTGCGGTGAAAGTGATAACGGTTCTCATTATCGGAGCGTGCCGCATGCTGCCTCCTACGTCTCACGTCGCTCACGCCTTCGGTGCGGGGAGAATGACCGCGCAGCGCGAGACGATCGTCCGGATCGCTGCCGAGATGAGCGGAGCCTTCACCGTCGATGACCTCGCGGCTGCGGTACGCGGGAGCGACGTGGCGATCGGGCTCGCGACCGTGTACCGGGCGGTCTCTGCGCTGTCTGAGAGCGGCTGGCTCGAACGCGTGGGTGAGCGATCGGGAAGCGCGCTCTACGCCCGGTGTCCGGCAGGAGGCCACCACCACCATCATCTGATCTGTACCGGCTGCGGGCGTCTTGAGCCGGCTGACTGCCCGCTGACCGGTGTGGCCGCCGAGTTGCCAACCGCCGGCGGGTTCGTGGTGACCGGCCATGAGGTCACGCTCTACGGCCTGTGCCCCGACTGCCGATCGCGTCGCGAGGTCTGACGTGTCGCACATCCACATCCCCGATGGTGTCCTGCCACTCTGGCTGATCGGAGCCGGCTGGATAGCGGCCGGGGCGCTCGCGGCTTTGGCGGTTCGCCGGTCCTCGAATCACGACCTGAGGCGTCGGATTCCGCTGGTAGGAGCCATGGCGGCGTTGATGCTGGTGGGTATGTCGAGCGAGATAATCCCTATCGCTTACCACATCAACCTCACGGTCTTGGCGGGAATCCTGCTCGGCCCGTGGCTCTCGATAATCACGGCGCTCATCGTCAACGTGATGCTGGCGCTTGTCGGCCACGGGGGCGTGACGGTGATCGGCCTCAACACGCTGGTGATCGTCACCGAGATGGTCGTGGGGTGGTTCCTTTTCGGGCAGTTTGTCCGCTTGCTGGGGAGACGTCGCCCGGCGGCTTCGGCTGCGGGGGCCACGGTATTGGCGCTCATGGTGTCGACGACTCTGCTGGTCGTGATCGTGGCCTTAGGCGGCAGCCCGGCGGCGACCCGTGAATCGGGGGCGTTCGACCCGACGACGCTGAGCTTCGCGAATCCGTTCGGTGGTGGCGTGCTCACCAACGTCGTCGTGGCGCCCGAGGCCAAAGCCGAGACGCCGAAGCTACCGGTCGCGAGGTTCGCGATCATGGTCTACGTCCTGGGATCTGTCGGCTGGATCCTTGAGGCGATCATCACGGCGCTGATCGTCGGGTTCGTGGCGCGGGTACGGCCCGCACTCGTGTTCGAGGGGGCGTCCTCGGCGCCAAAGCGGGGACCTGTCGGCGACGAGGGGACGCACGTCTGATGGATATAGCGCGCGTTGACTCATCGGCCACGCGAGGAACGTCGGCGCTTCATCGCGCCGTCCCGGGAGCCAAGCTGGCCGCTTTCGTCCTGGTGCTCGCGGCGACGATCGTCAGCGCCAACGTGCTGATGGTAGCCGGAATCGCGCTGGCGCTCGTCGCCGTCATAGTCGCGCTCCGGCTGCCCTGGCGGCCGATGCTCGTGCTCGCGCTGTACCCGGGTATCTTTGCGGCCATCTACGCGTTTGCGGCGGCAACCGACGCTCTGTCGGCGGCGCTGATCATCTCAAGAGCGATCACCACCGCCCTTGTCGCCATTCTGATGATGTTCACGACGCCGTATCCACAGGTGTTCGCGCCGATTCAGCGCGTGCTGCCCTCAGTCATCGGCGATGCGCTGCTTATGACCTACCGCTCCCTGTTCCTGCTGCTTGAGAAGTTCGGGCACACACTGACGGCGGTGAAGCTTCGGGCCGGGATCGTTGGCGTGAATCCGGTTCGCTCGGCGGCCACGATCACGCGCTCGCTGGGCGGAGTGCTGCTCTACTCGATCGACCTCTCCCAGCGCACGCACGACGTGATGTACCTGCGCGGCTACGACGGGCGGCTTGCGGTCACGCCGCAGCCCAGCACGTCGGCCCGGCTCGACGCGGGCGTGGTCGTCGTCGGCGCGCTCACGTGCGCGACGGCGGTCGCCTGGCGCATCTGGTGGCCTGTCCTCAACCCGTACGCATGGATACCGCTGCTGCTCTCGCTGGCGCTGCTTGTGGCTGCCTTGCTGGGGCAAGCACTCAGAAGGGAATCGGCATGAGCTCGCCCGCAGGCGCTCCCGCTCATTCGCACATCCACCCGGTGCCCTCGCCGGACGAGGTGGTGCGGGTCAGCTGCGTTCGGCACCGGTACGAGGACGGCACCGAGGTCGCGCTGTGCGGCCTTGACGTGGTCGCTCGGCGAGGCCAGCGCGTCGCGGTGCTCGGACCGAACGGGTCGGGCAAGACTACGCTCCTCTTCCACCTCCTGGGACTTCTGCGGAGCGAGGAGGGTGTCGTCGAGGTCTTTGGCGTGGACCCCGCGCGCCGATGGAAGGACGTTCGCAAACGCATCGGCGTGGTGCTCCAGAACGTTGACGAGCAGATTCTGGCGCCCAGCGTACTCGACGACGTCGCGTTCTCGCCTCGGCAGTATGGCGTGCCCGAACCTGAGGTGCGCGAGCGCGTCTCGGCGGTGCTCGCGCGGCTGGGCATCGAGCACCTCTCGGCACGGGTGCCGCACAACCTTTCCGGCGGTGAGAAACGCAAGGTGGCGCTCGCGGGCGCGCTGGTCATGGATCCGGAGCTGCTCGTGCTCGACGAGCCGTTCGAAGGGCTCGACCCGGCGTCGCGGACAGAGCTGATCGCGCTCATCGGCGAGCATTCGAGTGCGGGCGGGACCGTCATCATGTCGACCCACGACATCGACACCGTGCCCGAGTTCGCCGACTACTGCTACGTGCTCGCGAGCGGCGGCGCGATCGTGCTCGAGGGCACGCCTGCCGAGGTCTTCGCGCATCCCGACGTCCTGGCGGGCGGCAACATCCGACCCCCGCTGCTTGCCGAGATGTTCGCGCGGCTGCGCGCGCTGGATGCGGGTGCGCCGGAGCCCGAGCTCACCGTCGATGCGGCGGCGCGGGCGCTCGCCGAGTGGAAGTGCGAGCGGACCTGACGGCGCTGACCCGAGCGCGTGCACCGGCACGGTCTAGACGCCGTCCCGAGCCACTTCCGAGCGCCACTCACGGCGGAAGACCTCCCGGTCTCCCTCGAACGCGACCAGTTCGTTTTGGAGCAGGAAGCGGGTGCGGTCGCTTGTCAGGATGCTTCGGGTCTCGATGCGCACGTTCCAGCCTTCGCGGGCGATGGTGACCTCGCGTCGGCACTCTGAACGCGCTGACAGCGGGTCATCGGGTGTCGCGCTCCAGGCATCGGTGGCCGAGTGCGTGTAGTCAGTGACCGTTGCCGGGATTCGCGCCCGGTAGGTCTGCCGGTCCTCAACGCGCGTCGCACCGGTGACGGGGTCGATTCGCCGCTCGCGCGTGCGGTCGTGGCTCTCGGCGATACCG
This sequence comes from uncultured Eubacteriales bacterium, assembly GCA_964541375.1. GTDB lineage: Bacteria > Actinomycetota > Coriobacteriia > Anaerosomatales > JAAXUF01 > JBAXEO01. The sequence continues at coordinate 9,081 of CAZIPT010000050.1, read as the reverse complement.
CCGACGGCCGGCACCCATGGCTCGGCGGCCGAGAACCACCGAGTCTTCGCGGTCGCGTCGCCGGCATCTGCAGCGCGTTCGGGGAGTTCGAGTGTACTGCTGCCATCGGCGATGAGCGTCAGAATCACCGGTTGCGGCGACGGCCACAGCTGAGGCCAGTACGCCGAGGAGACCGCGAGCCGCAGCCGGTGTCCCGCGGGCACTCGCTCTCCCAGCGAATTGAGTTCGAGTTCGACGTCGTAGCGCTGGCCTGGTACCAGTGGAATCTGTGTTGCGTGACCGTCGCGATGCGTCAGGTTGAGAGCACCCCAGGTCAGCAGCGTCGAGGCCCCGTCCGATGCCACCGCGCAGAGGCGCACGGCAAGCAGCGCCTGCGGGCGGTCGCATCGAATCGACAGCCTCGCAACCGGCCTGCCGAGCAGCTCGAGCGGATCGCAGAGCACCTCGGTGTCGAAGAGCAGGGCGCGCTCGTCGTCGAAGCGTTGGTCGATGGCCAGTTCGGCCGCGAGCCCGTTTGCGCACCACACTCCGGCGGACAGCCCGCCGGTCTGATCGGGTGCGAGTCGCATTGCCTGATGCAAGGTCGGCTCGCCCGCCCGTGTAGCTCCCGTCGGGTCGGCTGGGGTCAGGCCACCTACCCCCTCGGCAGCGTCGGCCGGCGCGAGCAACGAATACCGAGTCGGCACCACGCTCTTCGGCGGCCACGACTCCTCGGCGACCCATCGGCCGGGACGCTCGGCATAGAAGTCGGCGGGTGGCTGGGTCTCCTGGATCCACGCGCGCAGCATCGGCTCGTCCATCACGCCCGTCTCCTCGCCCAGGAGCCAGCGATCGAACCAGCGCACGCACTCCTCGAGGAAGGCGATCGTTGGCCCCGGGACGCCGCGCTCGGGAAAGGTGTGCCCCCACGGTCCGATGATGGCCCGCCGAGGACAACTCAGATTCTCGAGCAAGCGTGGCACCGCGTTGGTGTAGGCGTCGGCCCAGCCGCCGACGGCGAGCACGGGTACTTCGATCGCGGAGTAGTCCTCGGCGACGGAACCCTGTCGCCAGAACTCATCCCGCCGCTGATGAGTGACCCAGTCGGTGAGGTAGGGCGGCGTGGCCTCGAGCCTCTCCAGCCACGCATCGCGCCAGCCGGGGCCGACGACGAGCGGGTCGGGCGGCCGTGCGTTGAAGACGAGCATCCACGAGGCCCACTTGAGCATGTCGCTTGCGAGAAGACAGCCACCCGCGTAGTGGCAGTCGTCGGAGTAGCGGTCGTCGGACGCATAGAGGGTCACGATCGCCTTGAGCTGCGGCGGCCTGTGCGCGGCGATCTGAAGCCCGTTGAAACCGCCCCACGAGTAGCCGATCATCCCGACCGCACCGGTGCACCACTCCTGAGCTTCCAGCCACGCGAGGACCTCAAGCGCGTCGGTCTGCTCCTGTGGCAAGTACTCGCCGAGACACACTCCGCTAGAGTCTCCGGTGCCTCGCAGGTCGACGCGAACGCTCGCGAATCCGTGCGTTGCGAAGTAGGGATGCCGGGTCGTGTCTTCTGCCGCCGTGGCGTCGTCTTTTCGGTAGGGTAAGTATTCGAGGATCGCGGGAACCCGGTGGTTCGAGTCGGCGTCTTCGGGCAGCCAGATGCGTGTCGACAGTCGAGCCCCGTCCGACAAGGGGATCCACGCGTTTGTGAACTCCCGAACCAGTGTCGCCCCCCTCCGCCGCGCTGGTGCGCACCGTGCGTCAGCCAGCGATGACACTGTACTCCCTTCGCCGACACAAACTACTGCTGAGCAGGTAGAATGTGCCGCAGGTCACGCTCTGGAGGCCAGGTTGCGCTGAGCCCGCCGATCCTGGGAGGTTGTGTGGACGTCCTCACCGGAATCACCCTCGCCGCGCCAGCCGGCGTCAACGCCTACATTCCGCTGCTCGCGGTCGCCCTCGCCGAGCGTTTCGGCTGGGTGCAGTTGCGCCAGCCCTTCGACCTTATGGGCTCGTGGTGGTTCATCGCCTTGGTGGCGGTCCTCCTCCTCGTCGAACTCATCGCCGACAAGGTCCCCGCCGTCGATCACGTCAACGACGCCATCCAGACGTTCGTTCGCCCTGCGGCCGGCGGTCTCGTGGCCGTCGCGTCTTCGGGCCAAGGTCGCATCGAGCCGTGGCTCCTGCTTGCGGCCGGAGTCGTTATCGCGGGCGGCGTTCATGCGGTCAAGGCGTCCGCGCGCCCGGTGATCAACGCCGCGACGGGCGGAGTGGGAGCTCCCGTGGTCTCGACCGCCGAGGACGTCGGAGCAGCCGGCGTCACCGTCATGGCCTTTGTGCTGCCGCTGTTGACGTTCCTGTTGGTGATCGCCGGCATCGCGTTCGCCGTGTGGGCCATCCTGCGTTGGCGACGACGTCGCGCCGGCCAACACACGGATGCCGAACCTTCCTAGCGCTCGATATCCTGCGGTCGAAGCGTGCCACCGGGGCCCTCGTGTCCATGCTGCAGGTGCGCCTTGCGGTTGGTCTCGAGCGCCTGTGTCGCCTGTGCGCGCTTGAAGAGCTCGAGCAGCTCGGCGTTGCCGACATCTGAGACGTATGCCTCCCGTAGTGCATCCACCGCCGCGTTGTAGTCGCCGCTGGCGAGGAGTTGCTGACCGCGCTGCCACAGCAGCATGGTCTTCGCGCGCCGTGCGAACGTGGGGTTCCAGGGCTCGAGTCTGGCGGCGAGCACAGCCGAGGAGGTCCTCTCGGCGATGCCGAGAGGCTGTCGGCTACGTCGGTCAGCGGCGGTGGCGCTCAGATGCAGCGCAGTCGTCGTCAGAATGACCGCGCCCACGAGCACGGCGGCTACCATTCTGAGGCGCCGCTGCCGCCCAGAAGGAAGCGGGTTCTGCGTCATCGGTACTCCTCGGCGATCGTTCTCCTTCACGAGTCTAGCGGCTTGCGTGCCGACTGTTCGGCCTGAGCCGCGGCGAATCCACGAGACCGACAGGGCGGTGCACGCCCGGAGTGGTGATGCGGGTCACAGGCGTTTGTGGCCGGTGTGTCTACCGCCGACACCGGCGTGCCGAAGACATGGATGCGGCGGAGAAGACCGCCGCGAGCGTTTCGGATTGCGCCTCCGGCACGACGACGTTGGTCCCCCCCAACCGCCGGAGGCACTCGGAGGATCGGATGGCCCGTCCGAGACTCCCGGCTGTCGCCCCCTCCCCAGAAGGCGGCAGAACATGGCGGCGCGAGGGTACCAAGCTCGCGCCGCTGCTTGTTGCCCGGGCGACTACCGTGCAGCGCGGCTCGCGTGCGGAAGGCTACCCGTCGAACTCGACCTTGCGCCAGGTCACCGGCGAGGAGAGCACGATCGAAGTCGTCGTTTGCCCGTAGGGGAGGAACTTCACCACGATGCGTTCGAGGTGTTCGATCGAGGTGACCCCCACCTTCATCACGAAGCCCTCGGTGCCGGTCACGCGGTGGAATTCGAGCACCTCGGGAGTTTCGACAGCGAGTTGAGCGAGCTGGTGCGCGAGTTCGAGCGGGGACGACAGTCGCACGAACCCCACGATTCCGTAGCCCGCCTTCTTCAGGTCGATGGAAGCGTGATAGCCGGTGACGATGCCGCTGGTCTCGAGGCGCCGGACCCTCTCGGCGACGGCGGGGGCGGAGAGTCCTACTCGGCGACCGAGCTCGGCGTACGAGGCCCGCGCGTCATCCTGCAGGGCGGAGAGCAATGCGCGGTCGATGTCGTCCATGAGGATGCCTTTCGAAGGCGAGGTCATGCCAGAGCATGCGAATCGACCGTCATCGTAGCAGGGCGGCCTCGATGAGCGCCGAGTCGGTGGGCAGACTGGTAGACTAGCGCGAGTCCGCGCCGCAAAGCCGAGCACCTGGAGATTCGTACATGAAGACAAAGCCGTCCTCGGCCACCATCGGAATCGTCGCCGCGGGTGTCGTGGCCCTCTCGGCACTGGTGGCCTACTTTCTCTACACGATTCCTGCGGTCAAGGGGCTGGGCGACAAGGTCAAACTGCCCCTGTTTCACGGCGCCTCGACCTGGGTCGACCTCATGTTGTTCGTGTTCATGGGGATTGCCGCCGTCACCTATCTGGTGACGCGGCGCGACTCGGTCTACGCGTGGGAGGTCGGCTTGAGGTCCATCGCCGCACCGCTGTGGCTCGTGAACAGCGTGCTGGGGCTCATCGCAGCGCTCAATACCTGGGACTTCACCGGCTCAAAGGAGTCGCCGCTCTCGGCGGTCATGCAAGATCCGCGGCTGGTCGCGCAGATGATCATCCTTCTGTGCGTCGCGATACTGCTCCTGCTCGTGTGGCTGGTCTTGGAGAAGCGCTCTCACAAGGCGATCGCGGATATCGTGTTCGTGGCGATCGGCGTCGCGCTGCTGAGCAACATCTTCCTGGATCCCGCCAAGCGTGCGCTGCATCCCGACAGCCCTGTTCTCAACTCGGGCTTCGAGATCAAGGGCCCCTTCTTTGGCATCGTGCTTTCGATCCTTGGAATCACGCTGCTGCTGTCTTGGCTGGTCAGCCGGTACGTGGGTCCCGACAAAGGCGCGAACGAGAGCTGATGGCAGACACCAGGCGGGCGATGCACCTGCTCGAGGATTCTGGCGCCGACGCGGATCTGGCGCGCCAGCTTCTCACCTCCGACTCCGGGGCCGAGGCGAGTATCGCTTTCACGCTGCTGACCGGCGTCGTCGACGACGCCGACCTGATGATGCTCGCCAATCTGCGGGCGGTGCTCGCCGAGCTTCCTCCGACCCCTTTCCGCTCCGGCGAGCCGCTGGAAATGCTTTCGCGGGCTGGACGGTACGAGGATACCGGCCGGTCGTATCGGCGGCTCTTCGAGACGTCGGCAAGCGTCTTTGGGGTGGAGTTCGTGGGGCGCGGGCACGAGTGCGTCGATATCGCGGTGCACACACCGGAGGCGCGCCGCTCGCTGAGGGTCGAATCGGGGGAGTTCGATTCGCACATGGTGGCGATCTTCGTGGAGAACAGCATCCTGCTTGACGCCGTCCTCGAGGCGCTGGAGCTTCTCGGCTGGCCGATGGAGCCCGCGATCTACCTCAGCGCCGACGACTTCCTGGCCGACTACGGCGCCTGAGCGGCCGCCGGCGCATCCGGCGCCGCCTGTGGGCGGTCGTGGGTGGCGGAGGCGTCCGGGCTTCGATACACTCGGGCGACTGACAATCGAATAGGCGTCATTCGGTGCCCGCGCTGCCAAGGCGCGGGAGAATAGGGAATCCGGTGTGAATCCGGGACGGTGCCCGCCACTGTGAAGCGAGCCGCACGTTGGCCGCGAAGTCAGGAGACCTGCCGAGTGATGCGCGACGCGGCCTTCGAGGACAGAGGCCGGCTCGCGGATTCGGCCGCTCTCACACCAGGGTCGACTCCCCGAACCGCTCCGCTTCACTTCAGAGGCCCGCTCACCGAATGCAACGTTCGGGGCAGCGGGCTTTGTCGTGCACGGGAGGCGTCAACCGACCCGAAGGAGGACGCATGACCCGCACGTATGCTCGTAACGCTCGCACGATGCACGTAGGTTTCACCCCACGCGCCGCAGCCGCTCTCGTGCTGCTGCTCGGCGCCGCGCTCATCGCTCTGGCGTTGACCGGCTGCGGATCCAAGAACGCCGACAAGCCCTCCGGCTCCGAGCCCGCTACCGCCGCGGCGTTCCCGGTCACCATCAGCGACGACGCCAGCCGTACCGTCACCGTCAAGACCGAGCCCAAGCGCATCGTTTCGCTCGCCCCGGCCGACACCGAGATCGCCTTCGCCTTGGGTCTGGGCAGCAAGGTCGTCGGCGTGACCACCTACGACGACTATCCCGCCGAGGTCACCAGCATCACCAAAGTCGGCGACTTCGCGAGCCCCAACCTCGAGGCCATCGCCGCCGCCAAGCCCGACCTGGTGCTCGCGACCTCGGGCGTGCAAGCCGAGATGGTCACCAAGCTTGAGGGCCTGGGAGCGACGGTCGTCGTCATCGACCCGCAGAACGTTGCAGGCGTCTACGCCGACATCGAGCGGGTCGGCAAGATCACGGGCTCTTCGGCGAGGGCGGACGAGCTCGCGACGACCATGAAGGCCGACGTCGAGGCGGTCACCAAGGCGGTAGCCGGCGCCGCCCCCGTGACCGCGTTTGTCGAGATCGGCCAGAACCCGCTTTACACGGTGGGCACCGGAACCCTCATCGACGAGCTGGTGGCACTCGCGGGCGGCAAGAACGTCGTCACCCAGCCCGGCTACGTGGGCTACTCGGCAGAGCAGCTCGTCGCATCGGACCCGCAGGTCTACCTGGCGACCAGGGGCTCTTCGAGCGACCCGAGTGCGATCACCAGCCGTGCCGGCTTCGACAAGCTCGCGGCGGTCAAGAACGGCCGCATTGTGATTCTCGATGACAACCTGGTCTCACGCCCTGGCCCCCGTTTCGTCGAGGGACTCAAGCAGATCGCTGTAGGCCTTCATCCCGACGCGTTCCCGAACAAGTAGCGCGCCCGTGAGCCCCGCCCGCCGACAGATTCGCCCCGGTGTCGTGATGCTGCTTCTATCGGCCGGGCTGCTGCTCTCGATCGTGGCCGGGACGGCTCTTGGCGCCGTGTCGGTGGCGCCCTCGGAGGTGATCGCGGCGCTCGGGAAGGCCGTTCGCGGGATGCCCACCGGCCTGGCCGGTACGCTCATCCTGGATATACGCCTCCCGCGCGTAGTGCTCGCCGCACTGGTAGGCGCTTCGCTCGCGGGCGCGGGGACGCTGTATCAGGCGCTCTTCAGAAACCCGCTTGCCGACCCCTACATACTGGGAATCTCGAGCGGCGCCGGCCTTGGAGCGATGATCGCACTGGTGCTCACAGCGGGGGCCACCGCGCTCCGCTTCGGCGCGGTGCCGGTCGCCGCCTTCGCCGGAGCGATGCTCACCATGCTGCTGGTGGTGAGGCTCGCCAACGTTCGCGGTCGGCTCGATCCGACTTCGCTTCTGCTCGCCGGGGTCGCGCTGTCCTACACGCTTGCCGCTGTGACGTCGTTCGTGATGGTGCTTGCCCGTGAGCAGATGGCCGCGATCGTCTACTGGATGATGGGCGGCTTCTCGGCGGCCACCTGGGGCTACGTCTGGATGATCGTGCCTATGTTCCTGCTGGGTGTTCTGGTGCCGCTGCTGTCGACGCGGGAGCTTGACCTGATGCTGCTGGGCGATGAGCGCGCGGGACACTTGGGCCTCTCCGTGGAGCGCTTCAAGCTGGTGATGCTCGCAGCCGCATCGCTGCTGACCGCAGCGGCGGTGGCGGTCGCCGGACTGATCGGCTTTGTTGGCCTCATGGTTCCGCATATGGTGCGACTGGTACTTGGCCCGGACCACCGTAGGTTGCTGCCGGCGTCGCTGCTGACCGGCGCGATCGTGCTGGTGCTCGCGGACCTCATCGCACGCACGATCATCGCGCCGATCGAGATTCCTGTGGGAATCGTGACGGCGGTACTCGGCGGACCGTTCTTCATATGGCTCCTCGTCAACGGGCAGGGGTCACGATGAGTGCCTTCCGAGACGGCACAGAGGATGCGGCCCTTCGCTCAGGGTCCTCGCCGCGGGAGAACGCCGCGGCTGCGGAGTCTTCGCTACGGGCCGCATCCTCTGCGCCGCGCGAGACGCTCCTCGTGTACGCGGGGGCCGATGTGGGCTATTCGGGCTCCCTTGTCGTGCGCGGTGCGGAGCTGAGTGTTCACCCGGGTGAAGTGGTGGGGCTGGTCGGGCCAAATGGGGCGGGGAAGTCGACGCTGTTGCGGGCGGTGACGGGGGACGCCGAGCTGCTGGGCGGGACGATCACTCTGGCGGGTCGCGATGCTCGGGCCATGCCGCCACTGGATCGCGCGCGCGTGGTTGCGGTGCTGACGCAGCAGGTGAGCGCTGCGTTCTCTGTCTCTGCTCGCGACTTCGTCGAGATGGGACGCCACCCCCACATCGCGCGCTTCTCGGCGCCCAGCGAACGCGACCGCGAGGTTGTCGAGCGCGCCATGCAGCTCACCGACACCCTGCGCCTCGCCGACAAGCCGGCCGACCAGCTCTCCGGCGGCGACCTTCAGCGACTGGCGCTCGCACAGGCGCTCGCGCAGGAGCCGCGCGTGCTGCTGCTCGACGAGCCGACCAGCCACCTCGACCTCAACCACAGGATGCAAGTGCTCGATCTCGCGCGCTCGCTCGCCAACGACGGGATGGCTGTGCTCGCCGTCTTCCACGACCTCGACCTGGCGGCCCGCTACTCCGACCGCGTCGCGATCGTGGCTGAAGGCCGCATGTGCGCCGCAGACTCACCCGAACGCGTGATCACCGCGGACGCCCTGCGTGAGGTGTTCGGCGTGCGCGCGGTTGTCGGCACCGATCCGGTCACCGGCTCGGTCAGCGTGACGCCGGTGCTGCGCGAGGAAGCGGTCGTTGGCGAGTGGCGCGGGCGCGTGATGGTGATCGGTGGCTCCGGAGTCGCCGCGCCGCTGATGCGCCGCCTCACGCTGCAGGGCTGGTGCGTGAGTTCGGGAGCCCTGAACGTGGGGGACGCCGACCAGGTCATGGCCGAAGCTCTACGCATCGAGTATGCCGAGATTCCGCCGTTTGCCCCCATGGACTCAGAGTCCGCGATCACCGCCGCCAAGCTGGCCGAAAACGCCGATGCGATCGTGGTGTGTGAGGTGCCGTTCGGCCGAGGAAACGTCGACAACCTGCTCGTCGCCGTACGGGCCGGCAAGCCGCTTGTCCTGGTGGGCGACATCGCTGGCCGAGACTTCGCGGGTGGTGCGGCGGCAAGCTACTGGGCCGAGGCCCGCGCGGGCGGCGCCGAGCAGGTCGACGACTCCGACAGCGTGGACAGAGCGCTCGCACGGGTGCTTCCGGGACCGAATCGCGAGTAGCGGTCGGAGCCTCAAGACTCGACGCCGACCGAGTGAGGGCTACTCGGCCCGGAGGGCATCCCAGCCTGCCGAGCACGCCGACTCCCACACGCAGCTCGAGCACGACTCGGCACGCCAGCGATCCTGTGCGTCGACGTCCCCGGCGAGCCGGCCACGCGCCTGCGAGAGCGAGAGCACCGGGTTGAGGCCGCTGTTGATCGCGAGCGCA
>CAZIPT010000049.1:0-16909 GCA_964541375.1 uncultured Eubacteriales bacterium | reverse complement strand
AGCTGTGGGTCCTGGGCGGATGGGACGGAAGCTTCCGCAACGATGTGTGGAGTTCTGCGGACGGCGCGCACTGGACCCAGGTAACGCCCAGCGGCTCAATATGGTCCGGGCGCCCGTGGCACACGACAGCGGTGTTCGACAACAAGCTTTGGGTCCGCGGCGGAGGGGACGGAGGCTTCCACAACGATGTGTGGAGGTCGTCGGAGGACGCGGGGGCATTGACTCCGGTAAGGTCCGCGAAGTTCTTGCTCGCGCTGCGCAAAATCGCGGGATCGCCGATGTCGATGTTCTCGATGGCGTCTTCCTCGGTCACGCCTTCGCGCGCGACCGTCGCCTCGAACGCGTAGAGGTTGACGCACACCAGGTCGATCATGCCGATGCCGTGCTCCTCGGCGGCGTCGAGGTGCGCCATCTTGTCTCGGCGAGCGAGCAGACCGCCGTGAACCTTGGGGTGCAGCGTCTTGACTCTGCCGTCCATCATCTCGGGGAAGCCGGTGAGGTCGTCGATCGGGCGAACGGGCACCCCCGCGTCGGAAAGCGTCTTCGCCGTGCCACCGGTCGAAACGATCTCGACGTCGAACTCCTCGGCAAGTGTGCGGCAGAACTCGACCACGCCGGCTTTGTCGGTGACGGAAACGAGCGCGCGCCTGATGGGGGGATGAGCCACTTGAGACGACCTCCTACGGAATCGCGAACACGGAAGGGGGCGGTGGCGGTGCGAGATTATTGTAGCTGAAACGCGGCACGGCAATCGCCCGTCTCAAACACGAAGAAAAGGGGCCTGAGGGACGCTACAGCCTACTTGGGCTGCTTCCACTCGCCGCCGATCACCATGTAGGTCGAGATGATCTGCTGCTTGTTGTCCCCGTTCTTGTCGAAGGAGACCTGGCCCGTGACCCCGTCGAGGCTGCCCTCACGAACCGCCTTCATGACCGCAGCGCGCTTCGGACCGACCTTGACGACCGCATTGATGATCGTCCACGCCGCGTCGTACGCGTAGGAGTCGTACGCCTCGGGCTTGCTGCCGAACTTCGCCTCGTATGTCGCGGCGAACTCCTTGCCCTTGGGCTGCTGATCCAAAGGAAGTCCGAGTGAGGTTGCGACATCCCCCTCGGCGTTCGCCGGCTGAGCGACCCTGATGTACTCGGGCGAATACAGCATATCTCCGCCGATAAGGGGAACCCTGAGTCCGGCCTCCTTGCTCTGCTTGGAGAGCAGGGCCCCCTGGCTCAGACCGCCCGCGTAGTAGATCGCCTGCGGGTTCTTCGCCTTCATACGGTTGGATAGGGCGCCAAAGTCGTTCTCGCCGGCATTGATGTGCTCATCGGCGACGACCGTCCCACCCTGCTTCTGATACGCCGAGATGAACTGCGCGGCCAGCCCTTGACCGTAGGGCGTCGAGTCATCGACCACGGCCACGCGCTTCAGGCCGAGCTTGCCGCCCACGAGCTCGCCCGCGGCAGCGCCCTGCGCATCGTCCTTGGCAACGACCCGGTCGACGTTGGGCAGACCCTGGGCGGTGAGCGCAGGGTTTGAGGACACCGAGACCATAACCAGGCTGGAGTTGTTGTAGACGGGAGACGCGGGAATCGAACACCCTGAGTTGAAGTGCCCGACGACACCGGCGACTCTGCTGTCGGTCGCGAGCAGGTTGGCTACGTTGACCGCCTGCTTGGGGTCGCCCATATCGTCCTCGGCGTGGAGGTCGAAGGTGTGCCCGGAGTTCTTCACGGCTTGGGAAGCATTGGCCTCATCGATAGCCAGCTGGACCGCCCGCTTCATTCCCTGTCCGTAGATGGCGTTGTCGCCGGTGAGCGGGACCGCCAGACCGAGCTTGACGGCGCCCGTGCTTGCACCCGCCTCGCTGTTGGCTGTCCACCGGGCCGAAGTACATCCTGACAGGACGGCGGCGACTGTGAGCATCAGTAGGACGGCGGCGATTCTCTTCTTGGCGCGCGTCAACCAAACCGCCCCCGTCTATGTCGCTGTCAGTACAGAACAGTCCCCCACAGCGAATATAGCAGCGCGCGCCATCCAGCGGAAGCAAGGATTTGATTCACCCGCGCGACGAGGATCGATGAACGCGCTGCTCAGGGGCGCGGCCTGGCTCCAGACCACGAATCCCTGAACCACGAGACGACCAGATCGACGACCGGACCGCCCCGCCCGCGAACGGCCACGCAGCCGCCAAGTGCATTCGTGAGGAACGCCTCGTCGGCAGATTCGAATCGCTCCCACGTGATCGGCTCGATTCGGAGCGAGATTCCGGCGGCCTTCGCGGAGTCGCGAACGAACTCGCGGGACACGCTTGCGATAGCCGGCGGGGCGGGGGACGTGATCAGAACGCCGTTCTCGGCGATCCACACTGCGGCGGTGGAGCCGTCAACCACCAGACCATCGGCGTCGACAAGGATCGCCTGGTGTCCGCCTTCATCTGTCGCGCGGGCCTGCGCGGCATCCCACCACGAGCGGTCGGCCGGCTTCGCGCGACCTCGATGCACGGGCATGTCATCGTCGACATGGACCCTCACGGCGACGGGCCCGCCGGCGACGTCGAGCGTGGACGGTCGATCCGAGACCTCGGCGACAACCTCCCCCTCCGGGGTCACGACGACTGACAACCGCGCGATCACGCCACCTGCCGCCGCCTCCAGCGCCGCCTCGGCCCGCACCGTGCGGTCGATCTCGGCCAGCAGCGCCTCGCCGCATCCGCCGGCCTTGAGTCGCTCGCGGTGGTAGCGCCACAGCGGCACTTCTCCGGCGACCACTCGGCAGGTCTCCTTGAGGGCGTAGGCGGGCACCGGACCGAGGACCGGTGCGGACTTGAGCACGCTCTCCTCCCACTCCGCGGCGGGATCGGAGTCCACGGTGATGCCGCAGCCTGTGCCGTACCAGACGTGCTGGCCTTCGCCCTCAAGCGTTCGGATGAGGACCGAGGAGTCCATCGAGCCTGGGACGGCCACCAGCAGTGAACCGGTGTAAGCGCCCCGTGGCGAGTTCTCCAAGCCTTCGATGATGCGCATCGCGGCGATCTTGGGCGCCCCGGTCACCGAGCCACACGGAAACGCAGCGGCCAGCACCTCCGCTATGCCGCATTCCGGCCGCAGGAGCCCGGTTACGCGGCTGACGGCCTGATGGCAGTAGACGGTCGACTCCACGCTGAACAGCGGTTCGACGGCGACGCTTCCGGGGACGCACACTCGTCCGAGGTCGTTACGCTCGAGATCGACGATCATCACATGCTCGGCGCGCTCCTTGTCGCTGGTCTCGAGGTCGGTGCGCTGCGCGTCGTCGGATGCGACGTCTCTTCCCCGGGGCCGCGTCCCCTTCACCGGGTCGATCCACACCTCGCGATCTCGCAGCCGCACGAACCGCTCCGGGGATGCCGAGGTGAGCCACGCCTGGCTGCGGATCCACGCCGCCGCCATCGAGGCCGGGGTTCCGGAGGTCAGCGATCGAAACACCTCGACCGGGCCGAGCCTGGTCCGAGCACTGAGCCGGCGTGTGAGATTCAGAACGTAGACGTCTCCGCGAAGGACCGCTTCGCGCACCCCCTCCACCCCAGCCGAGAACCCCGTCGCTTCCATGTCGGTGTGTACGTCGAAGATGAGCGGGACCTTCGCACTGTCGGTGGTGTGCCGTGGCGCGGGAAGCGATTCAGCCGAGAGCGTGCCCCAGGTACGCCAGCCGTCCGGCTCACGCACCAGCCCTCCTGCGAATACGGCGAACGACGAGTCCCCCGAGTAGGGAATGAGCGCGACAGCGAGCGAGGGCTGCTCGGCGTCGAATGCCTCCTGCAAGACCGCGCCCACTGCGGACAGCGACTCACCGGAGCAGCCCGCGATCTCGCCGCCCGAGACCGGGTCGACGGCTACCAGCGAGGTGCCGCCGAACCATCCGGCCTCACTCGATGGATCGAGCGCGAGCGGCTGGCGGTCCGACAGCGCGTCCATCCAGTCCGCCGCCGAGACCTCCGGAGACGCTACGACCGGGCCGAGCGGGCCGAGTGCGCGTCTCACGCCGGAGCGATCCGCACCTTGCGCCCGACGATCTCGACGCGGTTCGAGGCTATGAGCTGCAGCGCTCTTGGGAGAAGCTCGTGCTCGACGGCGTGAATCTTGGCCTCGAGTGACTCGAGGGTGTCGTCCTCGGCGATGTAGACGGGTTCCTGCGCGATGATGGGGCCCTTGTCGAACTCCTCGTTGGCGAAGTGCACCGTCACCCCTGTGACCTTGACGCCGGAGTCGAATGCGTCGCGGATACCATTGGCCCCGGGGAAGCTCGGCAGGAGCGCCGGGTGCAGGTTGATGACACGGTCCTGGTAGAAGTCGAGAACTTCTTTGCCCAACAGACGCATGTAGCCGGCCATCACCACGTAGTCGCACACGTACTCGTTGAAGATGTCGCGGATCTTGGCGTTGTACTCGCGCGGCGTCGAGTAGGCCCCACGGTCGATGTAGATGGCAGCGATGTTGTGCTCCTTGGCTCGAACGAGTCCGCGAGCGGAGTCGTGGTTCGAGACCACGACGACGACCTCGGCGTTCAACGCGCCGGATTCGCTCGCGTCGATGACCGCCTGAAGATTGGTGCCCGATCCCGAGATGAGCACTCCGATACGCAGCTTGCGCCCGTTCATCGGTAGACCACCTTCCCCTCGCCGTCGACTATCTCGCCGATCTCGAAGACGCTCTCGCCCGCCTCGCGCAGAAGCACCGCAGCCGCAGGCGCGTCGCCCTTGGCCAGCACGAGCGCGAAGCCGATGCCCATGTTGAACGTCCGGAGCGCCTCATCCGGAGGCAGAGACGCGGCCTCGACGACAAGCTCGATAGCGCGCGGCACCGGCCACGAGCCGTTCGCGATGGCGGCGTCACACGCGGGCGGCAAGACGCGGTCGAGATTCTCGGTGATGCCTCCACCGGTTATGTGCGCCATCGCCTTGACCGGGATGTCGGAGTGCAACAGCTTGAGGATCGCGTTGGCGTAGATGCGGGTCGGCGTCAGCAGTGCATCGCCGAGGGTCGCCCCGCCCAGGTCGAGTCTGGGAAGGTCTAGCTCCGCTTCTCGGCCGTCCACAAGTACGCGCCGTACGAGCGAGAAGCCGTTTGAGTGCAGGCCGCTCGAAGCGAGCCCCAGCACCACGTCGCCCGGAGCCACGGCGCTGCCGTCGATGAGCTTGGGCCGATCGACCAGCCCCACGCAGAAGCCCGACAGGTCGTAGTCGTCAGCGGGCATGACCCCCGGATGCTCGGCCATCTCGCCGCCCACGAGCGCGCAGCCGGCCTGGCGACAGCCCTCGGCGATGCCCGAGACGATCTGGGCGACCTTCTCGGCGTCAAGCTTTCCGATGGCCACGTAGTCGAGGAAGAAGAGCGGCTCGGCCCCCGACACCAGAATGTCGTTGGCGCACATGGCGACCAAGTCGATCCCCACGGTGTCGTGCCTGCCGAGAAGTTCCGCGAGCCGGATCTTAGTGCCCACGCCGTCGGTCCCCGAGACGAGCACCGGGTCGGTCATGTTCTTGGCAGCTGCGATCGAGAACAGGCCGCCAAAACCGCCGATGTCTCCGATGACCTCAGGCCGGTACGTCGACCGCACCGCCTCCCGAATCCCCTCCACCGCGCGTGCACCCTGCGCGGTATCAACCCCCGCATCCCGATAGGTCGTCGGACCCCCCGGTTCCTCCGTCACTAGTTGTCCCCTCCCTGTTTGGCTCCCAGCGGCTCTGCGGCCTGACGGGCTGCCCTGTCAGGAATCCACGAGTTGGCAAGCTTGCCCGCGTCCTTGCGCTTGGGCAGGCTCATCACCCACTTGTCCGAAATCTTGGTGAGTTCCGAAACCCGCGCCAGGTCCGTGCGTTCCCGATCCGTCTTGTTGACAGCGGTACCGCTCTCGATGCTGATGGCCTTGCCGTCCTTGTAGCCGACCCCAGGCAGGAACACGACCTTGTCGTTGGCAAAAGTCCCACCGGGCAGGTATGCCCGCATCGGGACCAGCGCGTTGGAGCTGACGAACAAGCTCCTCCCCATGTGAGGAACTCCGCGCAGGTCGAGTCCGACAAGGTCCGCGATGGTAGGCATGATGTCGACCTGGCCCGCCGTAGCCGTGATCAACTCTGCCTTGCGCTGCTTGGGGAGGTGGATGATCAGCGGAACGCGCTGCCGGTCGGCGGCCGAGTACCCGCGACCGAGCAACTGCTTGGCAGCCCGCCCGTCCTTGCCACTGAGCTGGTTCTCGTTCATCGCAGTGTGGTCGCCGTACATGACGATGATCGAGTCGTCCCAGATCCCGTCGGACTTGAGCTGGCTGATGAACTGCCCCAGCGCGAAATCGCTGTAGCTCTCAGCCGAAATGTAGTCGCCCATGAGCGAGTCCTTGAGGTCACCCGGCGTCTTGAGCGGCCTGCGTTTGGCGGGCACCACGTCGAAGGGAGTGTGAGCGGAGAGCGTGATGATCTGCGCGTAGAAAGGCGTGGTGGTCGCGTCGACCTCCCGCAGCAGTTGGCCGCCTCGCCTGAACAGCACCTCGTCAGAGGAGCCCATCTGATTGAGCATGTCTTCGGACCTGAAGAAGTTGCGGTCGTAGTAGCGAGAGAAGCCCAGCGCGGCGTAGAGCTCCTTGCGGTTCCAGTAGGCGACCTTGTTCGCGTGCACCGTGAAGGTATCGTAGCCCTGCTCGCCGAGAAGACGCGGGAGCCCCGGGATCTTGCGATCCGGGTACGCGACCGGTGCGGCCTGTCCCTTCGGTGTGTACAGAGAGCTGTTGACCACGAACTCCGCGTCCGCGGTGTTGCCCAGACCGGTCTCCGCGTAGGTGTTTGGGAAGTACCAGCTCTCGCCGATCATCGCGTTGACGTTCGGTGTGATCTCCACGCCGCCGATCTTCTTCTGCACGACCATCGTGTTGAGCGCCTCGACCTGGATCACGATGATGTTCTTGCCGGCAAAAGCTCCTGGAGCGAACGTCGCGATGCGCGAGCCGTTCTCGGCGCCCCTGATCGTCTCTATGCGCGCCTGCAGTTGGCTGCCGGCGGTCACAGGCAGCGTTGACTGAACCGAGACCGGAGTCGGCGACGGGGCTGTTGGCGTGGTGGTCTGCGCCGGCGCCAGCTGCGTGTCGACATTGTCGGCCTGAGCCGAGTCGTCCGCACCCCGCGGCAGTAGAACGGAAACCTGTGCGGTGCCCAGGCCGCGAAGCGACGCAATCGCGACCGGATCGACGTCGGCGGGAATCTGTCGCGCCATGACCAACTGGGTGGCGAAGACGGCGACGGCCACGGCCAACGCGACTGCGACCGCTATGCTCCTGCCGCCCGGCAGCGCGCGGACCGTTACGCGTCGGGGGCGAGCGTCGGTCGGCTCGTCGGCGGCAGCGGCGAGTCTCGCTTTGTCCGAACGGCCGAGCGCAACCGCCCACCATGCGAGAAACGGCAGGTCGATGAGGAAGACCGCGTAGATCGGCTTGATCAGGCTACCGATCGCATCGCCTACCGTGCCCAGCTGCCCGGCCATCGACAGCATGCGGGGATCGAAGAGCTGCTGGTAGAACGCTACGTAGACCGTGGTCGCGAACAGCAGCACCGAGAGAACTCCATACGCCGCGAGCGTGAGAAGGTAACGGCGGCGAGACGGAATCAGATCGACCAATCCCAGGACCACAACGACGAGCGCAAGCTCCAAGAGCAACGCCATGAGCGGATTGGTCTCTCCGAACAGGAAGAAACGCGCGAGCGCCATCTTCGCCACGGCGAGCGCCACCAGGACAATGAAGAACAGGTCGTCTGAGACCCTGAGGGAGCGTCGAAACATGTGTGTGCGAATCCTGTCGTCGTCTTGCGGGCTACCGGCAAGTATAGCCTCGAGGGCCAGTACGTCAGAGTAATGCAACCGTCTGGTTAACTCACGGTCTAGCTGCGAAGGCGCACGGTGCGATCGGAGACGGGGCCGCGCTCAATCACCTCGGGCGTCTCGGCAGCGACTTGATATAGGCCGCCGAGAGGTCAGAAAGGGCCGTCGCTCGGTCCGTCAACGGCTTGGCAGGCTGGGGGGCGCTTGCAGGAAGACCGGTCGCGAGCGAGTACCAGCGACCTGTGGGGGCGCCCTCATCGGGCATGAAGAGCCCCTGGTTGGTGGCAACGGAGCCGTTGGGTACCCACAGCCGGGTCACGACGAACGGATCGCCGTGCCCCCACAGGTCACGCCCGAAGTACGGCGTCTGCGAGAGGTCGATGCCCAGAGGATCGGCGACTGTGGGCAGGACGTCTATCTGACCCGCAGTGTCGGTGACGACGAGGCCGCGAGTCTGCCCGGGGACATGGATTGTGAGAGGCACCTGCATGATGTCGGCCCGGCTGTAGTCCCGCCCCAACAACGCCTGATATCCGGGGGCGTCCTTCGCCTCCGGCAGCCCGGCGAGGCCGACATGGTCGCCGTAGAACACCACGATCGTGTTGTCCCACAGACCGCTGGCCTTCAGCCCCTCGATGAACTGGCCCAGTGCCCGATCGGCGTAGTTCTGCCTTTGAAGGTAGCCGCCCAACAGCGTGCCCTGGTACTCCGCGGGCAGCTGCATGGCGGTCTTCGATGCCGGCAGCGGCGCGAAGGGAAAGTGCGCCGAGAGCGTGATCACCATGGCGTAGAACGGCTTGCCCGTACTCTGAAACTTCACGGGCTCAGGCAGGGTCTGGGCGAACAACACTTCGTCAGACGGACCGATGCCTATGACGTCATTGTTCTTGCCAAAGAAGTCGAGAGCGTAGGGCTTCTGCCAGCCGAGCGCCGGGTACAGCTGGTTGCGATGCCAGAACGTCCGCACGTCCGCATGGAAGGTCGAGGTCGTGTACCCCGCGTCGCCGAGAAGGCGAGGGAGACCTGTCAGCTTGTAGTCGCTGTACACGTACGAGGAGGGACGGTTCCCCGGTGGATAGACCCCCGTGTTCACCAGGAATTCGGCGTCCACCGTGGTGCCCTTCCCGACGGTGACGACTGTGTGTGGGAAGTAGTAGCTCTCGGCCGCGAGCCTGTTCAGGTTCGGTGTGACCTCGACACCATCGACACGCGCGCCGACAAGGAACGCCTGGACCGCCTCGGACTGGATGATGAGCAGGTTCTTGCCCTTGGCCGAGCCGGGTTGGAACGAAACGAAGCGCTGACCCTCTGGGCCGCGGAGTCTGTTGATCTCGGCCTGCAACGGCGACACGGCACTCCGGGGCATCGGGCCTGAAGTCTCCACGGCCGCTGCCGATTCGACCTCTGTGCGCGCGGAGGGCAGTTGGATCGCGCCGCGCCCCTGAGGGTCGCGGATGACGCTCGCCACCTGGTACGGAAGGATGCCGTTGCTGCGTGCCACGCTCATGCCGTCGACGTCCCCGTTCATGCCAAGAACGCGGGCCACCGGCAGCGCGGTGAGCACGAGTCCCAGCGCGGCCATTGCGACGAATCGCGGCTCCCGGCCATCTGCTCGGCGGCGCACTTCGCTGAAGACCGCGAACAGCACTACGAGCACTGCGACGTCGAGCAGCAGGAGCCAGTGCGTCGGCCGGACCAGCCGAGCGATGCTGTCCGCTACAGCACCCGCCTCTCCCGCAACGCCGAGCGCTGCGGCCGTGCCTATGTCTCGGTAGAACGCGGCATACACGGCGGTTGCGAACATCGTGATGCTCACGACGGCGTCAATGCCCAGGAGCGCCCACGCCCTGCCTCGGCGGGCAAGCAACGCGCCGACCGACAGAAGCAGCACGATGACGCCGATCTCCCACCAGACACCTACGGCGGCACCGCTGGCTCCGAAGACGAAACGGCGCAGTAGATACGCCTTCGCGCAGAGGATGACGACAAACAGTCCGAAGAACCCGAGCGGCCACCACGAGTGTTCGGGCTTGGGCGCCCGAGGCCGGCTTCTCCGCGCGCCCCCATCGCCGGAGGGTGCGCGCGTCGTGGTCTTCGCGGCCAAGAGGCTATCCGCAGCTCTCGAGGGCGAGCTTGCCGGACTTCACCGCGTCGGGGATGTCCACGGGGTAGTCGCCGTCGAAGCACGCCAGACAGAACTGCTCGGCCGGCGTGTCCGTCGCGGCGACCATCGCCGAGAGTGACAGGTACGCGAGGGAGTCGGCGCCGATATGCTCGCGGATCTCCTCGACGGACTTGGACGACGCGATGAGCTGGTCCTGGGAGTCGGTGTCGATGCCGTAGAAGCACGGCCACTTCACCGGAGGCGAGGTGATGCGCATGTGGACCTCGGCCGCGCCCGCATCGCGCAACAGCTTCACGAGCTTCTTGGTGGTGTTGCCGCGCACGATCGAGTCGTCGACGACGACGAGGCGCTTGCCCCGGATCGCGTGCTTGAGAGGATTGAGCTTGAGGCGGATGCCCTGCTGCCGCAGCATCTGGCTTGGCGAGATGAACGTCCGCCCAACGTAGCGGTTCTTCGCGAGCCCCTCGCCATACGGCACGCCGCTTCCGGCCGCAAAACCGACCGCCGCCGGGATACCGGAGTCTGGGACGCCGATGACGAGGTCGGCCTCGACCGGCGCCTCGCCGGCCAGCGCCTGGCCCATCCGCCGACGCGCCTCGTAGAGCGAGCAGTCGCACATCTCAGAGTCGGGACGCGCGAAGTAGACGAACTCGAACATGCACAGCGAGGGCTTCTTGGCAGGCACGGCCTGCTCGGCTTCGATGCCGCTGGCCGAGATCTTGAGCATCTCGCCAGGAGCGACGTCGCGCACGAAGGTGGCGCCGACGATGTCCAGCGCGCAGGTCTCGCTCGCGACGACCCAGCCGGTCGAATCGGGCAGCTCGCCGATGACCAGCGGGCGGACGCCGTGGGGGTCTCGGAAGGCGTAGGCGGCGTTCTCGGTGGTGAGGACGACCGCATAGGCACCATTGATGAGCTTCATCGTCTCGCGAATGCCCGCACGGATGTGGTGCGTCTGCTGCGTGAAATAGCCGATCAGCGACGCGATGACCTCGGAGTCGGTGGTCGAACGGAAACGAAGGCCCTTGTCCTTGAGGTCGTCGCGCAGTTCACCGGTGTTCACGAGGTTGCCGTTGTGCGCGAGCGCGAAGATCTGGTGCCCGATCATCGACAGGTGCGGCTGCGCGTTCTCCCAGCTCGTCGACGAGCCGGTGGTGGAATAGCGGGTGTGACCGATGGCGACGTCACCGGTCAGCGAATCCAGGTCGCTTTCCTTGAAGACGCGGGAGACGAGTCCCAGGTTCTTGGTGACCGTGACGGTCTCGTTGTCGCCCACCGCGATGCCCGCCGACTCCTGGCCGCGATGCTGGAGTGCGTGAAGACCGAAGTACGTCAGCCGGGCCACGTCTTCGCCGGGCGCGTACACGGCAAACACACCGCAGGCTTCCTCGGGGTGCTCGGGGCGATCGTTCAGGAGCGGCTCATCGCGAAAATCGAGTGTCATGCGGAGTGAGCGCCTCGCGTCGTAGAGGGGGGTGGGAACCCGCGTATTCTAGCACGATTCACGTGTCGAAGGACCCTCCCGGGACTCCGGCGGGCACGCGGTCAGTCGTGATTCATCCAAACCACTGATGCCGACAACTACTTCATCTTGAACGACTTGCTGCGGTCGGACTTGGCGGCCGTATGCGTGTCGTCCCCGATCGACTCGGCGACAACGCTCCACGTGCCCGTGGGCTTGAGTCTGAGCGATGCTGCGTATGAGTTGGCGTCCGAACGCGCAGCGGTGACGGTCTTCCTGAGCACCCACACTGACTTGCGGCCCCGCTTCTGGAGTCGATAGAACTTCAGCTCGACCACCGAGGAGGTAGGTACCGGGTAGACCGATGACACCGTTCCGCCGAACTTCACCGCTCGCTTGGTCTTTCCCGACCGTGGAACCGACGGCTTGCCAAGAGAAACGGGTGCCTTGGGCTGGGTCACGCTGAGACTGCCGGGATCCGACCACATGATCGCGCCGAAGAACCCGGTCCGGCCCCCAAGAATCTGATAGACGTGTGTCGACCCGGGAACCAATCCGGAGATCAGCCGTTCAGTCGGGACCGCGAGCTGCACGGCTTCTGTCGCGCCGTCAATGTCGACCTGATAGTGATCGGGAGTCGCCACGCCGGCGATGCGCATATCTGGGTGCCACTGCAGCAGCATCGTCGTAGGAGTAGTCGTTCCTGCCGAGACGATCGGAGGAGCCGGTGTGCTCGCAGTCGGCAGCACCGAGAGCGCCGAACCGGCCCACGGGGTCGAATTGCCCGCATAGGCGAAGCCGCATGCGGCGACCGAGAAGACCATGAGCGCGAAAACGAGCTGCCGAGCGTTGATGGTTCTCATTGCGGCCCCCGTTGAAGAGTCGGATGTTGCGAGCTAGGGGCACTGGGGTGCAAATGCCATGCCTCGGAACGGCTTCTTACCAAGCCTGAACAGGGGAAATGCGAACGGCGAGGGTTGCGGCTAGCGAACCGGCGGCGGAGACCCGGAGTCCAGTGGCATCTTCGTCTCGCTGCTCACGAGCGATCGGAGCTCGGCGGCGGTCAGGCGGTAGAGCGTCACCGGCTGAGAATCGATCGTGCTCGCATATCCGTAGAGATACTCCGAGGGCACCGAGAACGACCGGATCCCTGCCCCGGCAAACCGTGCAGCGACCGCAGAGGCGAGCTCGGGGTAGTGGAGGCGCATGGATGAGTCGGCGAGGAACAGGACCTTGGTGTCGGCCGGGACATAGGACGTGAACTGTTCGATCGGCGCACTGTTGGCCCCCCAGGCAGGCATCCCTGTACGGAAGTGATACGCCCACGGCAGCGCTGTCAGCAGAAACCCGCCCTCGCCCAGCGCCGGCTGGATGCCTGTCGAGACCTCGCGTGGGTAATCGGTTGCGAGGAAGGATGCCTCGGCGTGCGATAGGCCGCGCCAGCCCTGGATCGCCATGGCGGCGACGAGCGCGCCGACGGCCGCCCATGCGGCGATTCGCGTCCAGGCAGTGCGACCCGGTCGGCGTTTGGAGGCGTTGTCGGCGGGGGCCGCTAGCGCGGGTAGCATCGCCGTCGCCGCCGCCACCGGGATCAAGAACGGTAGCAGGTGAATCAGGTAGCGCGACTCTCTCGGCTCGACCCAGAAGTAGACGCCGAGCAGGATGACCGCCGCGCCTAGCAGGGCAGCGCCGATCTCGCGCCGCCTCGCCACGTCGAGAGCAACCACGCCGATGAGGACGAAGGCGACCGTCGCGTAGTCGCGCGGCATGAAGCGATCGAGTGCGGCGAACGGGCTCGCGGCGCCAGCCAGCACGAAGCCGCGCTGGATCGCGTACGCAGCCAGCGGTGCGAGCGCCAGCAGGTAGTAGGCGACGCGGGCGACGCGGCCCCACGCCGGAAGCTCGCTGCCCTGTTTGGACCGCCGGCGGATGAAGAGCCCCGCTGCGAGGGCAACCGCCCCCGCGGCGGCAATCACCGGCAGCAGGTTCAGCAGGATCTTGCCGCTGAACGACGGCGGCGGGAACCAGAACGCCGAGATGATGGCGACCGGCATCACGCACGCGACAGCCGCAGTCGCCAGACGCTTCCACGTCCAGCCAAACGCCGAGAAGCCCATCCAAACCAGCAGCGGTAACGCTACAAAGTACGTGGGCCGCGACAGCAGCAGGAACGCCGCGACCACGCCCGTGCCGATGTCGCCGGGGTTGCTCAGCTCATCTGGCCGTTGCTTCGCCAGCGCCGCAAGTAGCGCGAAGCCCAGCAGCACCGAGACCGAGTCGCTCATGACGAAGCCAGCCCAGTAGGTAAGCCCGTAGGAGACCGCAGCGAGGGCCGCCGCCGCGAGGGCCGCCGGCTTTGAGCGCAGGAGCCGCCACGTCGCCACGAACGCGAGCGGCACGGCGAGCACCGCCGCAGCGCCCGCTACCAGGTGACCGGTCTTCTCGGCGGGCAGGCCGAACGCCATGACGGCGGCGACAAGCATTGGGAACGTCGCCTTCATCGCCGCGTAGCCGGGAGGCGGGAACGGCATCCCCCCGACGCCCAGCGTGCCGGTCGGGTGGCGGTTGGTGAGCAGGTTACGCGCGATCAGCAGGTAGTAGTAGGAGTCGGGATAGATGAAGAACCTGAACTGGTTGACTGCCTTGGAGAACGCCGAGAGCAGCGTAAGCGCAGACACGCCGAGCAGGTACGCCGCGTTGGCGCGCCACCAGGCGGCGTTCGCGAGGCGGGGTCTGTCGGCAGAGTGCGGCTTGGCGGTCACGTGCGTAGTGTAGCCCGACCGCTAGTGGGCGACCGTCTTGCGCAGCGCGGTCTCGGCGACCGGCGAGATCGAACTCGCGTCGCGCAGGATCAGGAATCCGTCGACGGCTTCGGCGCGGTTCGCGAGGAACTCGCGCGAATACGGCTCCAGCACGCCGCCATGTAGCTGGACGAGCGGCTGCCCCCTTCGAGCCGCCTCCACCGAGGCGCTGAACACGTCGGGTATGGTGGCGGCATCGACCACCACCGGCGTGAGCTTGCGCTTCTCGGTCGAAGAATCGCTGCGCGCGAGGAGTTTGGCAGCCAGGTCGTCGGGATCGGCGCTGTACACAGCGGTGGTCGGCCAACCCTTCGGCTCAACAGGCCTCATCGCGCTTCCGACAGAGATGATGCGCGTGATTCGCGCCCGATTCGCCGAGAGGAACGCGGTGCCCTCCTCGCCAAGCTGGCCGCCTTCGCTGAGCAGAACGGGCGCGTGCTGTCTTGCCGCGTAGGGAGCGAGCGCCGAGAGGGCCGCCGTGTCCGCAGCATCGGCTATCGCGACTACGCCACTCTCCGGCACCTGCGTCAGCTCGGCGGCCAACGAGGCCGCGAGCGGCGGCGAGTCGGCCACCAGCGGAGTGACACTGACCAGGTTGCCTACTGCAGCGCCCACGGCCGTAACGGCCTGCCTTCGGTCGGCCGCGCTCAAGTCGCTCAGGATGATGACGCGCTCGGGCCTGAGCCGCAGCAGCTCATCGGCGGTGGCGCGAGAGATCCCCGACGCCGAGGCGAACAGCAGTGGGGCGCTGTACTTGGCTGCGAGCGCCGCCGCCGCCGGACCGAGCGCCGTCGATTGGTCGGTGAGCACGATGGCGACCTTCGAGCCCTCCGGACGGACAGCCGCCGAGATAGTCGTAGCCAGCGACGCGGTGTCGTCGGCCGCAAACTGCTGTTCTATCTTGCGCAGCGGATAGGAAGTGAACCAGCGGTCGATGCCGTCGGCGATTCCTTCGGCGAGCTTCTGCTGGAAGGTCTTCGACGACGCGAGGTCGGCGTCTTGCTGGTTGGTGAGGTAGGCCCCCTCGACCAGGACCGCGGGCATGTTGCTCCAGCGCAGGACGTAGAGGCCGGATCCGTGCGATCCCCGGCTCTGGGCGCCGGTCCGCGCGGTCATCGCATCCTGCACCGACGCCGCAAGGGCAAGGCCGGGCACGTCTCGGCGGTAGGCGTAGGTCTCGGTCCCACGTGCCGTCGAGTTGCCGGTTGCGTTGTTGTGCACGCTCACGAACACGTCCGCACCCGCGCGGTTCGCGATGTTGACGCGCGCCTGCAGGTCGCTCTTGAGGGGCAGCTTGCGGCCCGACGGAGCCGGATCGATACCGTAGCCCCAGGTCTTGCCGGGAGCGCCCAGATAGCGCCAACTGGGGATGGGCTTGTCGGCGACGTCGACGTCCTCGGTCCGGGTCATCATGACGCGGTACCCTCGGCGAAGGAGTACCTTGCGCAGCCGCTTTGCCATCGCGAGGTTGACGTCCTCCTCCTGGATGCCGCCAACGCCGGTGTTGTTGAACGAGCCGCCGTGACCGGCGTCGATCACGATGAGCGGGCCAGGCGGAGCCTTGGGTCGCAGCAGAAAGAACGCGCCCGCCGCCGCGCCGGCCACGAGCAGCACAGCACCAGCGATGAGCAGCGCGGTGACGAGTGGACGAGGCCGCTTCATGGGGAAGACGGCTAGCCCTCGTGCAGCTCTTCGGACTGCAGCTCCCCGTGGACGAGCGCCTCGAGCGTCGGCTCGAAGGCCTCGGCGAGGTCGTCGAGCGACAGGTCGAGCTTGTCGCAGATGGTGAGCCGCTCGCCGCCCACCGTACCGATCACACCGTAGGGCACGTTGCGCTCGATGAGGTGCTCAACGAGCTTCTCGGCGTCGGACTCAGAGACGGTGACGACGATGCGGCTCTGCGTCTCGCCAAAGAGCGAGGCCGCCGGCGCGAGACCGTCCTCGAGGTGCACGTCGGCGCCGATTCTGCCGGCGAGGCAGCTCTCGGCGAGCGTGACGGCGATGCCGCCCTCCGAGCAGTCGTGCGCGCTCTTGACCAGGAAGCCGCGGATCGCGTCGCGAACGGCGGCCTGCACGTCGCGCTCGAGCTCGAGGTCGAGCGCAGGTGGGCGACCCGACACGAGGCCGTGCTCGACCTTGAGGTACTCGCTTCCGCCCAGCTCCTCCAGCGACTCGCCGACAAGGACGATGACGTCGCCCTCGTCCTCGAAGCCAACGGTGGCGCGGGCGTGCACGTCGTCCATCAGGCCGACCAAGCCGACGGTTGGCGTCGGGTAGATGGGCTGGCCAAAGGACTCGTTGTAGAAGCTCACGTTGCCGCTGATGACCGGCACACCGAAGGCCTTGCACGCGTCGGACAGGCCTCGGACCGACTCGTAGAACGTCCAGAACACCTCGGGCTTCTCGGGGGAGCCGAAGTTCAGGCAGTCGGTGATGGCTGCAGGGTCGCCGCCAGCGCACGAGACGTTGCGCGCGGCCTCGGCGAACGCGATCTGCGCTCCCACGTACGGGTCGAGGTAGCAGTAGCGGCCGTTGCAGTCGGTCGAGACCGCGATGCCGCGGCCCTCGTCGCCGATGCGCAGCACCGCGGCGTCGCTACCCGGCAGCACGACCGTGTTGAGTATGACCTGGTGGTCGTACTGCTCCCAGATCCAGCGGCGCGAGCAGATGTTGGGGC